>NZ_JAYIQP010000030.1:0-30758 GCF_035026585.1 Xanthomonas sp. WHRI 7945 | reverse complement strand
TTTAGCCCCGACGCCTTACCGGTAAGGCGTCGGGGCTAAAGCCCCTCCTACAGAAAAGCGCAGAAGCGGCGAACTTGCGAAAATCCCGAGTCCCGAGTCCCGAGTCCCGAGTCCCGCTACTCCCTCGGATCACGCAACAGCTTGACCTCCTGCGGCGACTCCAACGCGATGCCCTCTTCGGCCAGGCGCTGCAGCAGGCTGAAGAACAGGTCGCTGCGGGTGCCGTAGACGAGCCGCGGATTGGCCACGTAGGCGAAGCTGTTGAGGGTGACGTGGCCGCTGGCGATGGAATCGATGAACACCGACGGTGCCGGGTCCTCCTGCACGCCCGGGTGCGCGGCATAGAGCTGCATCAGCAGTTCGCGCAGCTTGACCACGTCGGTGCCCAGCGACACCGCGAACTGGATCTGCACCCGGCCCAGCGGACCGGCCAGGGTCATGTTGCGCAGGGGTTTGGTGATCAGTTCGGAGTTGGGCACGATCAGCGTGGAGCGGTCGCCGACCTGGATCTCGGTGGAGCGCACGCTGATCTTGCGCACGTCGCCCTCCTGGTCGCCGATCTTGACCCAGTCGCCGATCTTGACCGGGCGCTCGGCCAGCAGGATCAAGCCGGACACGAAGTTCTGGATGATCGACTGCAGGCCGAAGCCGATGCCGACCGACAGCGCGCTGACCACCAGCGCGATCTGCGCCACCTCGATGCCCGACGCCGCCAGCGCGCACAGCGCCGCGAACAGGATGCCGGCGTAGCGGGCCACGGTGCTGACCGAATTGCGCGAGCCGTCGTCCAGTTCGGTCTTGGGCAGGTAGGTCTGGGTCAGCCAGCCATGGATGTACTGCATCGCCAGCAGGCCCAGGCCCAGCACCAGCACCGCGCGGACGACGTCGCCCAGATACAGGTGGCCCTTGCCGATCGGAATGCCCTGGGTCAGCACCGAGAACCAGTCGGTCAGGGTCGACACGTTGGTCCCGAACGGCATCAGCAGCGCGCCCAGGCCGATCAGCAGCAAGACCACGCGCAGCAGCGCCGAGGTCAGCACGCCGGCCTGCTCCAGGCGGCTGGCGCGCACCCCGAACGCGCCATTGGCGGCGCGCCCGATGCGGCCTTCGCTGGCGAACAGCCACAGCGCGAAATCGTCGGCGAAGGTCATCAGCAGGCGGATCGCGCCGACGATCATGGTGATCCAGATGATCTGCCGGGTGATGAACAGGCCCAGGTGCAGATAGCCCAGCAGCGAGGCCAGCAAGGCCACCACCACCACCACCCGCACCAGCATGCCGACCAGCGCCAGCACACCGCCATGCTGTCCCGGCGGCGGCGGTTGCGCGTTGGCCAGCGCCTGCGCCGCGGCCTCTGCGTACTGGCGCCGGCGCAGCCGCGACAGGCTGGTCAGGATCGCCAGGATCAGCACCGCATAGACCAGCGCGATGACGCCCTCGGCGGCAAACGTGGCCGATTCGCTGGTCAGGCTGGCCCGATTGATCACCAGCAGCATGCTGCTGAGCCAGGCCAGCGTCGCGGTGGCCCAGGTGAACTTGCGCAGGCGCCGCGCGGTGGCGTCGTCGATCGGAAACAGCCGCCACGACGGCTGGTTCGGCAGCAGTACGCTGGCGCCCAGCGAGCCCATGAACGCGGCGGCGAAGCTGTACACGAGGAAGCCATGCACCACGATCTCCAGCTTCGCCGGCACCGCGCCGATGCCGCGCAGGCTCTCGGCCAGCACCAGCGCGGCCAGGCCCGGCGTCAGCGTGCCCAGCAGCAGGAACCACAGCGCCAGCCCGGAGCGGCGCAGGCGGCTGCCCGGCGCGCGCGAGACCGCATAGCGCTTGCCCAGCCAGCGCAGCAGGTAGCGCAACGGGAACAGCAGCACCAACGCGATGGCCACGCCGATGCCCAGCCCCCTGGCGCCGTTCTTGGCGATCGCCGCGTCCAGCGCCTGCGCACCGAGGCGGTAGAGGTCGAGCAGGCGTTCGCGGTCGTCGGGGAAATCGCTGGCGATCTGCCGCCACAGCGCCGGCGACAGCGGCGAGGCCGAGCGCAGCGACAGTTCCTGGCTGAAGTGCTCGGCCTGCACGCCTTCGATCTGCTCGCCGAGCTGCTTGGCCTCCACCGCCAGCAGCCTGCCGCGCTTGATCCCCGAATCCAGCGGCGCGCGCTGCTTGGCCAGGTCCTTGCGCTGCGCGGCGATGTCGCTGGCCTCGCCCGCGACGGCCTCGCCGAGCTGCTGCAGGCGCGCATCGACCTGGGCCAACTGCGGGGTCAGCGCCGCGACCGCGGCATCGGCATCGCGCTGCGCATCGGCGACCTTGTCGAGCAGTTCGCGCAGCGCGGTCGGATCGGCGGCGTCCATGCCGCGCCGCGCGTCCTGCAGCGTCTGCTCGGCGCCTTCCAGCAGGGCCTGCGGGTCGGGCGCCTGCGGCGCGTCCTGCGGCTGCGCGCCCGCCGCCGCGCACAGGCACAGCAACAGCGCCAGCAGCGCGCAGCGCAGCAATGGCATCGGCAAGGCGGAACGGAACGGAAAGCGCACGCGAGGACCGGCAGTCAGGCGCGGACCACCGCGCGTGCGGCGCAATATACGGGGTGGGGCTTGAACGGAGCCAGCGGCGCGGCCGTGGATGGCGGGCGGGTGGGTGCCTGTCGCGGCTGAAGCCGCTCCTACAAGGGCGGGCGCGCGGTGTACCGACGCCTGCAGGCGCTCATGGCACCTCGCTCACTGCGCCGGGCCTGCATGCCGGCATTCCGCCTGCGCCGCCATACGGCCCCACTGCAGGAGCGGCTTCAGCCGCGACAGGCTCTCACCGCCCCCGGCTCACTGCCCCGCCCCCGCCTGCGTCAGCAGCACGATCTTGCCGATATGCGCGCTGGATTCCATCCGCGCGTGCGCCTGCGCCGCCTCGGCCAGCGGAAAGCAGCGGTCCAGTTGCGGCTTGATCCGGCCCTGTTCGAGCAGCGGCCACACCTGCTGCTCCAGCTCGCGCGCGATCGCCGCCTTCTCCATCACCGAGCGCGGGCGCAGGGTCGAGCCGGTGTGGGTCAGGCGCTTGGCCAGCAGCGGCATCAGGTCCAGGTCGCGGACCTTGCCCTGCTGGATGCCGATCTGCACGATGCGCCCGTCCAGCGCCGCGGCCTGGTAGTTGCGCGGCAGGTAGTCGCCGCCGAGCAGATCGACGATCACGTCGGCGCCGCGGCCATGGGTCAGGCGCAGGGTCTCGGCGACGAAGTCCTCTTCGCGGTACAGGATCGCCGCCTCCGCGCCCAGCGCCAGGCTGGCCGCGCGCTTGTCGGCCGAGCCGACGGTGCTGATCACCCGCGCGCCGAACGCGGTGCCCAGCAGCGTCGCGACGCTGCCGATGCCGGAGGTGCCGCCATGCACCAGCATGGTCTCGCCGGCCTGCAGGCGGCCGCGCTGGAACACGTTGGCCCACACCGTGAAGAAGGTCTCCGGCAATGCCGCAGCCTCGGCCAGACTCAACGGCGACGGCACCGGCAGCGCATTGCGTTCGTGCACCACCGCGTACTCGGCATAGCCGCCGCCGGCGACCAGCGCGCACACCGCATCGCCAAGCCGATAGCGCTCCACGCCCTCGCCCAGCGCCACCACCTCGCCGGCGAACTCCAGCCCGGGCAGCGGCGAGGCGCCCGGCGGCGGCGGATAGCTGCCACGGCGCTGCATCACGTCGGGGCGGTTGACCCCGGCCGCGGCCACCCGCACCAGCAGTTCGCCGCGGCCCGGATGCGGCAGCGGCAGGCGCACCGGCACCAGCACCTCCGGCTCGCCGGGCTGGCGGATCTCGATCGCGATCATCGAATCGGGGAGCGGCACGGCGGAGGTCGGGGACATGGCGGGAACCTGGCAAAGGCGCAGCGCCACGCGGGCGCGAAACGCGGGGGAACCGCGATGATCGGCTTTCGCCGCGTTGCGGTCCGTGACGGTGCGCGCAGCGTTTCCTTCCGGGCCGACACTGCCCACCCGGGAGTGGAGGACGCCGGGAAACACTGTGTGGGAGCGACTTCAGTCGCGACGGGCGTTACCGGGAAAGCGCGTCGCGACTGAAGTCGCTCCCACAGGTGTGTAATCGGCTTGGAGAGAGACGCCAATCGCCTGCCACCTCCATCTGTACCGCCCAAGGCGTCAGCGTCGGCATTGGCGGCCATCCCCTGCCATGCGTCCGACGCGCCGCAGCGGCGGCAACGGATCGGCACGGGCAGCGCAGGCCGCCGCGGCGACCCGACAGCGCGAGCGCCCCTCGCGCAGCCTGTCGCCATCGAAGCAGTTGTCGCACAGCGCTGCAGCGGAGACGGCATCGCCGCGGCCGCGTTCCACGTGCGGGATAGGATGTCCTCCACACCGGCCTTCCATTCCGCCGAGCGCGCGCCATATTCGATAAATTGCCGCTGCCTCCCAGCCGCGCCCGCACCAAGGACACCTTCATGACCGACCCCGTCGTCCAGATCAAGCCGCTCGGCTTTCCCTGGGAAACCATCGATCCGTTCCTGTTCTGCGTCTATCACGACGACGCCTACCCCGCCGGCAACGGCGCGATGGGTCCGGCGGTGTCGCTCGAAGGCCGCGCCATCGGCCAGGACTTCAGCCGCAAGGACGGCTGGAGCATGTATCACGGCAGCGACGTCCCCGGCTTTCCCGGTCACCCGCACCGCGGCTTCGAGACCGTGACCATCGTGCGCCAGGGCCTCATCGACCATTCCGACTCGCTCGGCGCGGCAGCGCGCTTCGGCGCCGGCGACGTGCAGTGGCTGACGGCCGGTGCCGGCGTCGTGCATTCGGAAATGTTCCCGTTGCTCGACACCGCCGCGCCCAACCCGCTGGAACTTTTCCAGATCTGGCTCAACCTGCCGGCGCGCAGCAAGATGGTGGCGCCGCACTTCACCATGTTCTGGGCGCAAGACCTGCCGCGCTTCACCGCCACCGACGACGCCGGCCGCACGACCGACGTGGCCTGCGTGGCTGGCCGCATCGGCCCCGTCGATGCCGTGCCCGGCACGGCCGGCGGCCCGCTCGCGCCGCCGCCGGATTCGTGGGCCGCGCAGGACGATGCCGACGTGGCCATCTGGACGATCCGCATGGCGCCCGGCGCACGCTGGACGCTGCCCGCCGCGCAAGGCCGGGACACGCGCCGCAGCCTGTACTTCTTCAAGGGCGCATCGGTGACCGTGGGCGCACGCGAGGTGACACGCCACGCCGCCATCGAGCTGCGCGCCGATCAGGCGGTCGAGCTGGTCAACGGCGCTGCGGCCGAGAGCGAGTTCCTGGTGCTGCAGGGCCGGCCGATCGCCGAACCGGTCGCGCAACATGGCCCCTTCGTGATGAACACCCAGACCGAAATCGCACAGGCCATGGCCGACTACCGCCGCACCCAGTTCGGCGGCTGGCCCTGGAAGGACGAGGCGCCGGTGCACGGGAGCGATCCGCACCGCTTCGCGCGCCACCCGGATGGACGCGAGGAGCGGCCGCCGCCGCACGTGGCAGCTGCGGACAGCGCGGGCGGTTAGAGGGTGTTCTCTGGCGTATGGCTGCGGAAATTTGACCACGACAGCTTTACCTCGATCCCTCTCCCGAGGGGAGAGGGGCGAACAGCTATCCCTTCTCCCCTCGGGAGAAGGTGGCCCGCAGGGCCGGATGAGGGTAAGGGCGAAGCCTCGTGCACCCAAACTCCGCGAGACGCTTCGCGCCGGACCCTCACCCCAACCCCTCTCCCGAGGGGAGAGGGGCTAGGTTGCTCCCTTCTCCCAGCGGGAGAAGGTGCCCCGCAGGGCCGGATGAGGGTACGGGCGCAGCTTCGTACACCCAACTCCGCGAGACGCTTCGCGCCGGACCCTCACCCCAACCCCTCTCCCGACGGGAGAGGGGCTAGGTTGTTCCCTTCTCCCCTCGGGAGAAGGTGCCCCGCAGGGGCGGATGAGGGTACGGGCGTAGCTTCGTACACCCAACTCCGCGAGACGCTTCGCGCCGGACCCTCACCCCAACCCCTCTCCCGGTGGGAGAGGGGCTAGGTTGTTTCCTTCTCCCCTCGGGAGAAGGTGCCCCGCAGGGGCGGATGAGGGTACGGGCGAAGCTTCGTGCACCCAACTCCGCGAGACGCTTCGCGCCGGACCCTCACCCCAACCCCTCTCCCGGCGGGAGAGGGGCTAGGCTGTTCCCTTCTCCCAGCGGAACCATGGCCCCCTTTTCGAGGGAAGGTGGCCCGCAGGGCCGGATGACGGTACGGGCGAAGCCTCGCGTAGATCCGCTCAGTACCGCGCCGACGCCAGCGCCTGCGCGCGCTCCAGTTGCTCGGCGATGCGCTTGCGCGCCTGCTGCAGTTCCTGCTTCGTCGCGTCCTGCTGCGCCGCCGGCACCAGCTCGGCATCGATCACGTTCAGCGCGTCGGAATAGCTGCGCACCATCGTCGCCATGTAGGCGTTCATGTAGGCCGATGCGTCCTTCTGCTGATCCAGCGCCTGCAATTGCGCTTTGCCCTTGGCCGCCTGCGCGGCGATCTTCTCCGCATCGCCCGGTCCGCCCTTGCCGGCGTCCGCGGCCGCGGCGCCCTGGTGCGCGGCGACCACCTCGCGGGCGAAATCGGCGACGCTGCCGCTGACGTTGCGCGACAGCGCCTGCTGCGACAACGCCACCGCATTGCCTTCCAGCACCTGCAGCATCGCCTTGGCCGACGCGTCGCCGGCGATCGCCTCGCGCCCGCTTTCGCCGCCGACCGGCGCGGCGGTCGGTGCCGGCGAGGTCGCCGGGGCGGTGCGCGACGCCTGGTCGCCCGGCTTGCCGCAGCCGCTCAGCGCCATGGCGGCGAGCGCCGCGAGAATCGGAAGCCGGATCGTGATGCGCGTCGGGGTCATGGGGTGCTCCTGGTTTGCCAGTGCCTACCTTGCCCATGCAGCGCGCAAACCCGCGTGAATCGTTGCGCTTTTCATGACACGCCCTCGACGCGGCCAAGCGCATGCAGTGGTCTGCCGCAACCGCGGCGATCATGGAGAGCGCACATGGCCAACAACGAGAAGACCGGCAGCAAGGCCGGCAAGGCGGCATCCAAGGTGCTCAAGGACGGACGCACCGGCAAGGACAGCAAGACCGCCGCAGGATCGGCACTGTCGCAGCGCCCGGACAAGAAGAAAGGCAAATAGCCCGTGCCCGCGGGAAATGCCGCAGCGGCGTCGTTTCCCGCCGGCCGCTAGAATGTCGCTATCGCCATCACAGGCTCCAGAGCGCTTCGACCCGCCGATGACCCTCGCGCCCGACACCCGCGCGCCGCGCAAGCGCGTGGCGCTGTACGAAGACGTGGCCGAGCGGCTGCGGCAGAAGATCTACGACTACGTGCTGCCGCCGGGCGAGTGGATCGACGAGCCGGCGCTGGTCGCCGAACTGGGCATCAGCCGCACCCCGCTGCGCGAGAGCCTCAAGCTGCTCGCCGCCGAAGGCCTGGTGCAGATCGAGCCCGGTCGCGGCGCACGCGTGACCCGGTTGAACCTGGAAGACCTCAACGAGCTGTTCCCGGTGATGGCGCTGCTGGAAGGCCGCTGCGCCTACGAGGCGGTGCGCAAGGTCGACGCCGCCGGCCTGGCGCGGCTGGAAACGCTGCATGCGCGCATGGAGCAGGCCGCCGACGAAGGCGACCTGGCCGAGTACTACCGGCAGAACTACCTGATCCACGAATCGGTGCAGGAATTCGCCGGCAATCCGTGGCTGATCCGCGTCACCCACGACCTGCACCGCATCCTCAAGATGCACCGCGGGCGCCAACTGCTGGCGCCCGGACGCATGCAGCAATCGCTGTCCGAGCACCGCGAGCTGATGGACTGCTTCCGCCGCGGCGACGCCGAAGGCGCCGAGCGCACCATGAACCGGCACCTGCAAAGCCAGGGCAACGCGCTGGCGATGTACGTGGCCGCCGGCGGCAAGCTCAATGTGCCGGCGCCGTTGCCTAGCGGCCGGGATTAGGGATTGGAGATTCGGGATTCGTAACGGCAGCACTGCTGCGCCGATGAGCTGATGCGTTGGTTGAAACTATGCACAAGAAAGCGCCGACCCAAGGGCCGGCGCTTTTTTTGCAACTCACGTTGGATCAGCAACCGCGATCCGCTCTAACCAATCCCGAATTCCCAATCCCGAATCCCGGCCTCACAGCCACCCCGGCACCACCAGCAGCAGCCACGCCAGCAGCGGACCGAACAGGACCACCAGGCCGCTGTAGATCAGGAAGCGCTTGTACAGCGACTCGCGTTCGTCCGGGGCGGCCGAGGCCACCACCAGCGCGCCGTTGGTCGAGAACGGGCTCACGTCCACCACCGTGGAGGAGATCGCCAGCGCGCAGATCACGCCGGCCGCGCCGAGGTGGCCCTGCAGCAGGAACGGCACCGCCAGCGGGATGGTCGCGCCCAGCACCGCCGCCGAGGAGGCGAACGCGGAGACGATGCCGCCGACGTAGCACACCAGCAGCGCGCCGAGCAGCGGGATGCCGATGCTGGACACGCCGTTGCCGATGTAGTCCACCGCCCCGCTCTCCTGCAGCACCGCCACGTAGGTGACCACGCCGCTGATCAGCAGCACCGTGGACCAGCTGATGCCGTCCACCGCGCCCTTCTGCGCCTTCGGCGACAGCAGCGCCAGCACCACCGCCACCGTGATCGAGACCAGGCCGACGTTGAGGTTGTAGATCAGCGAGGCCACGCCCAGGCCGAGCAGGCCGAACAGGGTCAGCACGCGATCGCGGTTCAGGCTCACCGCCTCCAGCGCCGCCGGATCGGTCGACAAGGTGCCGCCGCCGGCCGACAGCAGCGCGCCGTGGCCTTCGATCGCGAACTGGCGGTGCGAAGACTGGTCGCCCACCGGCACGTACTCGGCCGTGGCCAGCGACGGCGCCTGGCCGCGCCGCAGCAGCGCCAGCCCGCCGAAGGCGAAGAAGCAGATCAGCGCCATCAGCAGGTTGAAGCCGAGGCTGGTCAGGAACACCGCCATCTCGGTGACGTCCAGCCCGGCCTTTTCCACCACCTTGTTGGTGATGCCGCCGTACACGCTGATCGGCGAAAAACCGCCGGCCTGCGCGCCGTGGATCACCAGCAGGCCCATCAGCAGCGGATTGATCCGGTACTGCTTGGCGAAGCGCAGCGCGACCGGACCGATGATCGCCACCGCCGCCGGCCCCAGCGCGCCGAACGCGGTCAGCACCGCGGTGACCACGAACATCACCCACGGGATCGCCACGATCTTGCCGCGGACCGCGCGCACCGCCCAATGCACCAACAGATCGATGGTGCCGTTGTTGCGCGCGATCGCGAACAGATAGGTGATGCCGACCAGGGTCAGGAACAGGTCGCCGGGGAACCCGGCCAAGACCTCCTTCCCGTCCATGCCGACCCAGACGCCACCGACGATGAAGGCCAACGCGAACGCGACTGCGCCCATGTTGACCGGCAACGCGGTGGCCACGATGAACATGACGATCAAGCCGATGATCGTCGCGATTTGTGGACTCATGCGCCCTCCCGAGCTTGCTGGATCCGTACCACTGCCGCGAATGGCCACCCGCCACCCTGGGTCGATCGCCAACTGCCAACTCCGTTGCGGCGCGACAGCTCCCATCGCCGCCCCCATCGCCGCCACGGCTGCATCACTGCATGCGTTGCTCCGCCTGCCGCACCCAGGCCGCCGCCGCGGCCAGGCTGCCGAACTCTTCCACCGACCGCGCCTGGCACTCCGGCAGCAGCGCGCGCGCGATGCGCGCCAGCGCGCAGCCCGGTCCCAGTTCCAGGAACACGCGCGCGCCGCGCTCGGCGGCCTGGCGCAGCGTCCCGGCCCAGTCCAGCGTCGTGGCCAGCTGCGCCGACAAGGCGGCGATGGCGTCGTCGCGATCGCCGATGCGGTGTCCGTCGATGCCGGCCAGCAGCGTGGCGCGCGGCGCGGCCAGCGGCGCGGCGCGCAGGTCGGCGGCGAACGCCTGCGCCGCGTCCGCCAGCAGCGGCGTGTGCGCGGCCACCGCCACCGGCAGGCGCGTGACCCGCGCGCGCTGCGCACGCGCCTGGCGCTCGCCCTGCGCCAGCGCATCGGCATGGCCGCCGAGAATCAGATGGTCGTCGCCGTTGACGATGGCCAGGTGCAGGCCGGTCTGCGCGCACAGCGCCTCGGCCGCATCGCGCAGCAGGCCCTGCACCGCGATCAGGCCGTCGCCGTTGCGGCTGGCGGCGTCCATGCGCTGCGCGCGCTGCACCGCCAGCGCCAGGCAGGCCGGCGCGTCCAGCCCGCCACCCAGCGCGTGCGCGGCCAGCTCGCCGATGCTGTAGCCGAGCACCAGCGCCGGCGCCGGCAACTGCGGCAACAGCGCCGCGGCGTTGGCCAGCGCCGCGGCGCACACCAGCGGCTGCGCGATCGCGTTGTCGTAGCGCGCATCGCTGCCGGCCAGTGCGCGCGGATCGGCGCCGAGCACCTGCGCCGCCGCGGCCAGCACCGCCTCCGCCGCAGGCACGCCGGCGCTGTAGTCGAACATCGCCGGATGTTGCGCGCCCTGCCCCGGGCATAGCAGGGCCAGGCTCATGGCTGCTCCTGGCGGAGCAGGAACCAGGCGCAGGCGAGCAGGTCGGCGCTGCCGCCCGGGCTGAGCCGGCGCGCGACGAAGGCGTCGCCGAGACGGGCGAGCTGCTGGCGCCAGTCCGGTTGCAGCGCGCCGCCGGCGTCGAGGAAGGCGCGTGCGCTGCGTTGCGCGAAGCGCAGGCCCTCGCGGCCGCCGCGGTGCAGCAGGTTCAGATCGTCGGTGCGCGCGATCAGCTGCAGCAGGGCCTGCGCCATGGAGGCGTCGCGCGCGAGGCCGGCACGCAGCGCGCTGCGCAGCGCCGGCAGCGCCACCTCGCGCAGCAACGGGAAGCCGTCGGCGGCCTGCTCGCGCACACCGGCGACGCCATGCAGCCGACGCATGCGCTGGCCGTGGCTGCGCGGGTCCAGCGGCGCATCCAGCAGCGCCTCGCGCCATGCGCCGACCGCGGCGCAGACCGCCTCGCCGGCGGGCGCCATCGCCGTGTGCGTGCGCAGCCGCGCGGCGGCGGCGACCAACAGGCCCAGGCTGAAGATCGCACCGCGGTGCGTGTTGATGCCGCCGGTGGCGCGCAGCATGGTGCGCTCGGCGCCGATGCCGAGCTGGCGCAGCGTCGCGAACGGTGCGTCGGCGGCACCGGCGGCGGCGATCGCGACGAAGTAGCCGCGCAACGCGAACAGGCTGCGCAGGAAGGTGCCCGCATCCATGTCGTCGTGGCTGCCGCGATCGAACGGCGTGACCAGGCCGGGCTTCGGCGCGCAGGCCAGCTCGGCATGCAGGCTGGCGACGGCGAGACGGCCGAGGCGGTGCGGCAGGGCCAGGCGGTGTGGAGCGGTCGCCGCTGTATTGGTTGCGGCCGCAGTCGCTCGCGGATGGCTGGCGAATTGCGCCGTCGCTGCTCGGGCTTCGTTCGTCGCGACTGAAGTCGCTCCCACAGGGGATGCCGTGCGTGCGACGAGCCCTGAGGGAGGGGCGTCGGTCCCGGCCGTTTGCGGGGCTGGGAAGACCGCGGCTTCGTTCGTCGCGGCTGAAGCCGCTCCTACAGCAATTTGCGGGCTGTTCACCGGGCGCACTGTGGGAGGGACTTCAGTCCCGACGCGGTCAGGCCGCAGCACCTGCATTGCTTCACTCGTCGCGACTGAAGTCGCTCCCACAAGGGATTTGCGGCCTGCTCGCAGGCTGCACTGTAGGAGCGGCTTCAGCCGCGACAGACGAGCAAAATCACCAGGGATTCTCACTTCGTTCGTCGCGGCTGAAGTCGCTCCTACAGGGGCTCGCGGATCACCGGCTACCTGCGCTGTGGGAGGGACTTCAGTCCCGACGGCTTCCGGCATCGGAAAGATCGTGGCTTCGTTCGTCGCGGCTGAAGCCGCTACTGCAGGGGTTTGCGGATGGCCGACTACATGCGCTGCAGGAGGGACTTCAGCCCGGACCGCTTCCGGCATCGGAAAGATCGTGGCTTCGTTCGTCGCGGCTGAAGCCGCTCCTACAGGGGCTTGCGGATAGCCGGCTACCTGCACTGTGGGAGGGACTTCAGGCCCGACCGCTTCCGGCATCGGGAAGATCGCGGCTTCGTTCGTCGCGGCTGAAGCCGCTCCTACAGGGGCTCGCGGATGGCCGGCTGCATGCACTGTGGGAGGGGCTTCAGCCCCGACCGCTTCTGGTGCCGACACGTCGGCTGCTGCGGGCGCCGACGATGCCGGGATGCAGCCGTCTTCCACGCCGCGCAGCGCCTGCAGTTCCATCATGCCCCCCACACCTGCAGCAGCGTTGCGCGCGGCTGCAGCCGACAGTCGCGCAGCGCCTTGACCAGCAGTTGCGCGCTGTCGCCGGCCAGTTCGCGCCAGCTCACCGCGCTGCCGTCGGGCAGCAGCACCTCGCCGTCGACACGGTGGCCGTGGCGCTGCTCCCAGCGCGCCAGGTCGGCGAGCAGTGCGCCCGCCTGCGCCGGCGAGGGCAACTGCCACAGCAGGTCGATGTCCGAGCCGGCATGCACGTAGGGCAAGCCGGTCAGCGCCTGCCAGGCGAAGGCGCCGAACACGCGCGGGGTCAAACCATGCGTGGCGGACAGCGCCTGCAGGTCGTGCAGCGGCGATTGCCAATCCGGCAGTCCCTGCACCTGCGCGCAGACCTCGTCCAGCGTCAGCGGTGCGCGCTGTCGCAGCACCGCGCCGCGCTCGGCCGACAACGACAGCCGCTGCTTGCCCTCGACCGGCGGCAACGGCACGCCGAGGCGTAGCGCCTGCGCGTCATCGCTGCGATCGCCGCGCGCGACGATCGCCGGATGGCCGGCGGCGAACCAATCGCGCAAGCGCGCCTGCGCCCCCGGCGTGCGCGCCTGCCACGGCGCATCGGCCGCCAGCCAGACCAGATCGTGCCGGGCAAGCGGCTCATGCATGACCGGCAGCGACCTCCGCGGCGATCGGCGCGGCGAGCAGGCGGCCGTTGCGCTCGGCGCCGCGTTGCGCGCGCATGTCGCCCTGCAGCGGCGCCTGCAGCGCGGCGACCAGCGCTTGCGCCAGATCGCCGGTCCACACCGCCTGCACCGCGCCCATCGCCACGTAGTTCTCCACGCCCGGCGCGAACACCGGCGAGCTCTTGCTCAGCGCCTGCAGCTTCTCCAGCGGCTGCTTGGTGACCCGCGCCATCGCGCGCAGGTCCATCACCCGCACCTGCGCCTCCGGCAGCGCGTAGATCGCATCGGCCATCAGCCCGAAGGCGAGGAAGCCGCCGCTGACCGACTCGCCGTAGACCAGCGTGAGCAACCGTGCGCCGCGGCGCCGCGCCAGGTCCAGGCATTGCGCCAGATGGCCGAAATAGCCGTTGATGCCCAGCAGTTCGTCCTTGCGCGAAGGCCGCTGGCCGGCGGTATCGACCAGCATCACGATCGGCCGCTGCGGATGCGTGCGGGTGCTGTCCAGCACCGCGGCGGCCAGCGCCAGCGCATGCTCCACGCCCACTTCCAGTTTGTCGGCGCTGCCGATCACGGTGACTTCGCCCAGCGCAGTGGTGGCGCTGCCGCCGATCACGCCGTCGTGGATCTCGATGCGGTGGCCGAGCGGGAACAGTTGCTGCAGCAGAGGGGTCAGTTCCATCACGGGCTCCGGTCGGCGACGGCGGCAAGGAAGGCGGCGGTGTCCAGCAGCGGCAGCGCGTCGGGGTCGGCGATGCCTTGCCGACGCCAGATGTCCACGCCATCGCGGCAGTCGCCGTAGGCGTCCAGGCGCCCGCGCAGCGCGGCGTGTTCGGCGGCGATGCGCGCCAGGCCACCGTCGTCCTCGGCTGGCGGCGGCACCGCCAACGCGGCGATCGCCGCGGCGCGGAACTCCTCGATCGCATCGGCGACCAGGGCCTGCGCCTCGCCGAGCAGGTAGCGGTGCTTGCCGCCGGTCACGCGCCACACCAGCGCGCGGTCGCGCGAATCGAATTCCTCCACGCCGCGCACGGTCTCGATCACTTCCGGACCCGACAGGCCGAGCCGTCCTTCCTCGGACATGACGATGCGCGAGCAGCAGCGGCTGACGATGCCCATGCCGCCGAAGCAGCCGTTGCCGCTGCCGATCAGCGCCAGCACCGGCACCCCGGCGGCACGCGCGTCCAGCGTGGCGCGCATGATTTCGGAAATCGCGATCAAGCCGGCGTTGGCCTCGTGCAGGCGCACGCCGCCGGTATCGGGCAACAGCAGCACCGCCGCCGGCGTGGTCGCCGCGGCGCGCTGCAGCAGCCCGGTGAGCTTGGCGCCATGCACCTCGCCGACCGCTCCGCCCATGAACTGGCCCTGCTGCGCGGCGATCAACACCGTGCGTCCGTCGAGCCGGCCCTCGCCGACGACGATGCCATCGTCGAACGCGCCGGGCTGGTCCAGCTGCGCCAGGTGCGGGCTCATCGCGCGCTGGCGCGGACCGACGAACTCGCGGAACGAACCCGGATCGAGCAAGCCGTCGATGCGCGCGCGCGCATCGGCCTCGTAGAAGCTGCGCGGGCGGCGGTTGTTGGGGATCGCGCTCATGCGCAGCTCCGGAGTGGACGATAGGCGTGCGACGCGGGCGGCACGGATGCAACAACGCTTCCTGTAGGAGCGGCTTCAGCCGCGACCAACGGAGCCATCATGCCGCCGGCTCCGAAGACAGTCGGGACTGAAGTCCCTCCCACAGGGCTCCTTGCAGGCAAGGCACCCCTTGTGGGAGCGACTTCAGTCGCGACGAGCAAAGCCCGAACCGCGGCCATTGCGGATGCCTTGGGAACCGAAGCGCCGCCCGCAAGGGCAGCGCTCTCTGTAGGAGCGGCTTCAGCCGCGACCAACGGAGCCACCATGTCGCCGACTCCAGAGACAGTCGGCGCTGAAGCCCCTCCCGCACGAAGCACAGCGCGCCCGCCGCGACGCCTGGCGAAGACCGAACTCCGACGCATCACGCATCCTCCTGCAAGGCTTCCACCGCCTGGTCCAGGCGCAGGCCGACCACCGCCGGCGTGGCGCCGACGTCGTTGATCGAGATGCGCACGTCGCGCAGCGGATGGCGTGCGGCGAAATCGTCGAGCACCGCCTGCCAGATCGTGCCGAAGCCGTCGGCGGCGGTGACGATCTCGATCTGCATCGCCCCGCCCAGGTCCTGCGGTTCGATCAGCACTTCCAGATTGCCGGAAGACACCACGCCGACCAGTACGTGGTCGAGCCGGCCGTTCGGCGCCAGGCGCCCGTCGTAGCGATAGCGAAGGGTTTCCATCGATGTCCCTTACCAGTTGCGGAAGCGTTGCGGCGGCGCGTACAGGCCGCCGGACCAGCGCACCAGATCCTTGACGCTGCGCGCGGCCAGCAGGTCGCGGCTGGCGTCGCGCAGGCGGATGCCCAGGTCCTCGGGGCGGCGGATCACGCCGCGGTCGCGCAGGTTCTCGACCATGCGCTTGTCGCGGCCCAGGCCCACCGCGGTGTAGCCGGCCACGCCGCGGATCGCCTGTTCGCGCTCCTCGGCGCTGCGGCACAGCAGCAGGTTGGCGATGCCCTCTTCGGTCAGCACATGGCTGACGTCGTCGCCGTAGATCATCACCGGCGGCAGCGGCATGTTCGCGCGCTCGGCCAGTTCCCAGGCATCGAGCCGGTCGACGAAGGCCGGCGCCATGTGTTCGCGGAAGGTCTCCACCATCTGCACCACCAGCTTGCGCCCGCGCGGCATCTCGCCCGGCCGCGCCGCCTCGCGCCCGGCCTTGAGCCAGGCGGTGCTGCCGTGGCGGCGGCCGCGCGCATCCGAGCCCATGTTCGGCGCGCCGCCGAAGCCGGCGATGCGGTCGCGGGTGGCGGTGGAACTGTTGCCCTGCAGGTCGATCTGCAGCGTGGAGCCGATGAACATATCGCAGGCGTACAGCCCCGCGGTCTGCGAGAACGCGCGGTTGGAGCGCATCGAGCCGTCCGGGCCGGCGAAGAACACGTCGGCGCGCGCGGCGATGTACTTCTCCATGCCCAGTTCCGAGCCGAACGAGTGCACCGATTTGACGAAGCCCGACTCGATCGCCGGGATCAGCGCCGGATGCGGATTCAGCGCCCAGTGCCGGCAGATCTTGCCGCGCAAGCCGAGCGATTCGGCATAGGTGGGCAGCAGCAGCTCGATCGCGGCGGTGTCGAAGCCAATGCCATGGTTGAGCCGGTCCACCCCGTATTCAGCGTAGATGCCCTTGATCGCCATCATCGCCATCAGCACCTGGATCTCGGAGATCTGCGCCGGATCGCGGGTGAACAGCGGTTCGATGTAGTGCGGGCGCGGCGCCTGCACCACGTAGCCGACCCAGTCGGCCGGGATGTCCACGCGCGGCAGCGTGTCGACGATCTCGTTGACCTGGGCGATGACGATGCCGCCCTTGAACGCGGTGGCCTCGGCGATCACCGGCGTGTCCTCGGTGTTCGGCCCGGTGTAGAGATTGCCCTGGCGGTCGGCGGCCTGCGCCGCGACCAGCGCCACGCGCGGGGTCAGGTCGACGAAATAGCGGCCGAACAGTTCCAGGTAGGTGTGGATCGCGCCGATCTCGATGCGCTTGTCGGCCACCAGCCGCGCCAGACGCAGCGCCTGCGGGCCGGAGAAGGAGAAATCCAGGCGCTGCGCGATGCCGCGCTCGAACACGTCCAGGTGCGAAGGCAGCGCCAGCACCGACTGCAACAGGTGCAACCCGTGCACCCGCGCCGGATCGACCTCGGTCAGGCACTGCGACAGGAAATCGGCCTGCTTCTGGTTGTTGCCCTCCACGCACACGCGGTCGCCCGGCTCGATCACCGCCTCCAGCAGCGCCACCGCGTCCTTGGCCTCCACCAGGCGCCCGCGCGCCAGCCCTTCGGCGCGCTGCAGGCGTTGCCGGCGGTTGTCGGCGAGCGTGTTCCAGTCCTGAGGCATAAGGCTTTCCGTCGGCGAATGGAGGGCGGCCCAGCGCCGTGGCGGGGCCGGCCAAAATTGTAATTACGATATAATTATGAAACCGTGACCAATGCACGCTGCGCTGCAACAGGCGCCTGCCGGCCTGTTGGCATCCGTTTTCGGGACAACGACGATCGACTTCCGACGCCTGCACGACCACGTCGCTGCCAGCGTTGCTACGCCTTGTCGGGCATCTCGCCGAACGCACGCAAGTAGGCCGCGCGATCGAAGCGCAGCACCGCGCGCATGCGCTGCTCGGTCAGCGGACGCAGCATCCAGCGCACGTCCACTCCACTGCCGCGCCTGTCGATCGAGGGGATCGCCAGGAACCAGCGCGCACCGGGACCGCTGCAATACCAGAACGCATTGCTGCCGTTCATGGCCTCGCCCTCGAACATGAAGGACGCGTCGTAATTGGCGTCCATGAATTGCTGCACCTTCTTCACCACGACCAGATCCGCGCCGGTGAGGAGCACGCCATCGCTGGTCAGGGAAATGCGCCGGAAGGATTCCTCCACCGTCCGCTCCAGCCAGTGATCGCGGCGGCGCTGAAGCCACATGAACCCCGCCATGAAAGCAGTGGCCGCGACGACGGCAGCGACCGTGGCAACGCCCTCCCAAGTAAGCACGCCTCTCTCCCGCCTATGCCGCTGTGGTCATGCCGACGCCAGGTTCGCCATCCGTGTCCTGCGCACCGCGCGCAGGCTAGCCGCCCAGCGCCGCACTGATCTCCGCCGCCGCCGCGCACACCGCCTGCATCGCCGCCTGCGCGTCGATTTCCTGCGGGCGGCGTTCGATGAAGGGCACGGTCAGCGTATAGATCGCGCTGCCGTGCTGCAGGATCGGCGCGGTCAGGTCGACCACGCCGACCACCGCTTCGCTGGGGTGGATGCTGTAGCCCAGCGCACGCACCTGCGCAGCGGCGGCGGCGAACGCGGCGCGGTCGTAGGCCACGTCGCTGGCGTCCAGGCGCTGCAGCAGCCGCGCCTGCGCGTCGGGCTGCTGGAAGGCGAACAGCACCAGCCCGGAGGTGGAATGGGCAAGCGGGCGGCGATGGCCCGGGCGCACCACCAGGCCCAGGTCGCTGGGCACGTCCATCTGCGCGATGACCACGATCTGGTCGTCCGACGGCGCCACCAGGTGGCACGGCTGGCGGATCGCGTCGGCCAGGCGACGCATCACCGGCAACGCCAGCTCGGTGACGTTCTGCACCTGCGGCTGCTGCATGCCAAGCATGAACAGGCGGTTGGTCAACACGTAGCCGCCCTCGCCCGGCCCGCCCTTGCTCAGGTAGCCGCGCTCTTCGAGCACCTGCAGCATGCGGAAGATCTCGCCGCGCGAGCGGCCGATGCCCTGCGAGATCTCGCTCATGGTCATCGGCCGCGCGTCGCGCGCCAGCAACTCGAGGATGTCCAGGCCCTTGTCCAGGGCGGGCGCGCGGTACTTGGGCGGGGGCGTGGTCATTCCGTCGAGGCCCGGCTGGGTGTGGGAGGGCGCTAGGGTACAGCGAATGTCCGGGGACAGAAGCGCGGCGAAACCGGTCCGCACCTGGCGCAAGGATGACCCAGAGTGCGCCGAGGCGACCACGTTGACGTCGGCGATGCGGCCTGCAACGACAGCGCGCGCGCCAATCGACGGACCGTCGCGCACCGCACGACGCCATGCAAATATAAACACGGATTTTATATTTGCATGGCGACAGCGGTCGCAGTACGCTCCGGCCACAACCCAACGCGACGCGGCACATCCTGGGAGGGGTAGGCGGCATGCACTACAGCAGCGACACCGCAACAGCGGCGCCCGGCAACCTGGCGCGTACCGCCCTCGTGCCCCTGGTCCTGATCGTCAGCCTGTTCTTCCTGTGGGGCATGGCGAACAACCTCAACGACATCCTGATCAAGCAGTTCAAGAAGGCGTTCGAGCTGTCCGACCTGCAGGCCGGGCTGGTGCAGAGCGCGTTCTACCTGGGCTACTTCGTGTTCGCGATCCCGGCGGCGATGTTCATGCGCCGCTTCAGCTATAAGGCCGCGGTGGTGCTGGGGCTGCTGCTGTACGCGGCCGGCGCGTTCTTGTTCTATCCGGCCGCGCAGGAGCACACCTACGGGTTGTTCCTGCTGGCGCTGTTCGTGATCGCCAGCGGCCTGGCGTTCCTGGAAACCACCGCCAATCCGCTGGTCACCGTGCTCGGTCCGGCCGAGGGCGCGGCGCGGCGCCTGAACCTGGCGCAGGCGTTCAATCCGCTGGGCTCGATCACCGGCGTGCTGATCGGCCAGCACTTCATCCTGTCCGGCGTGGAGCACACGCCGCAGCAGCTGGCGGCGATGACGCCGGCCGCGCGCGAGACCTTCTTCGCCGCCGAATCGGCCGCGGTGCAGACGCCGTACCTGATCATCGGTGCGGTGGTGGTGCTGTGGGCGCTACTGATCGCGCTGACCCGCTTCCCGGCCACCCGCGACAGCGGCGCCGACGCCAGCGGCGGCAAGGCCTATTTCGGCCCGCTGCTGCGCAACGGCCGCTTCGTGTTCGCGGTGGTCGCGCAGTTCTTCTACGTCGGCGCGCAGGTCGGCATCTGGAGCTACCTGATCCGCTACCTGCAGGACGGCGTACCGGGCACACCGGAAAAGACCGCGGCGAGCTTCCTGACCATCTCGCTGGTGCTGTTCATGGTTGGCCGCTTCATCGGCACCGCGTTGCTGCGCTACGTGGCGCCGGCGCGGCTGCTGGGCGTGTTCGCGCTGCTCAACCTGCTGCTGTGCGGCGTGGCGATCGCGCTGCCGGGCTGGATCGGGCTGTACGCGCTGGTGGCCAGCAGCATGTTCATGTCGGTGATGTTCCCGACCATCTTCGCGCTGGGCCTGGAAGGCCTGGGCGACGACGCGCGCAAGCTCGGCTCGTCGCTGATCGTGATGGCGATCATCGGCGGCGCGGCGCTGACCGCGCTGATGGGCGCGGTATCGGACGTGGCCGGCATCCATTGGGCGATGGCGGTGCCGGCGCTGTGCTTCGCGGTGATCCTGGGCTTCGCGCTGCAGGCGCAGGGCCGGTCCGCGGCCGCGCGCGCCCCCGCTGCGGGGGCCTGAGATGCCGCGTCACTGCTATCTGCTGGACCTGCACGACGACCCGGCGCTGATCGCCGAGTACGAACGCTGGCACCGCGCCGACACGGTGTGGCCGGAGATCGTCGCCTCGCTGCGCAACGCCGGCATCCGCGAACTGGACATCCACCGCTGCGGCGACCGCCTGGTGATGCTGATGGAGGTGGACGACGACTACTCACCCGCGGCCAAGGCCGCCGCAGATGCCGCCGATCCGCGCGTGCAGGCCTGGGAGGAACTGATGTGGCGCTTCCAGAAGCCGCTGCCCGGTTCGGCGCCGGGCGAGAAGTGGCGCGAAGCGTTGCAGATCTTTTCGTTGCGAGCGGCCGTGGCGGAGCAGGCGCGGATGCAGCAGCGCGATTGAGGTCGCTGTCAGCGCTGCGGTCCCGCTCTGTCGAGCAACCATTCTGTAGGAGCGGCTTCAGCCGCGACAGGCTGCATCGGTAGCGCGCGTCGCGACTGAAGTCGCTCCCACAGGGGCTTGCGGCAAGCGTTCTGAGTGCGCGGCAGGGGGGCCTTCGGTCCAGAAGGCTTCCGAAGCCGTCGAATCCGCCGCTTCGTTCGTCGCGGCTGAAGCCGCTCCTACAGGGATTTGCGGCAAGCACTCCGAGCGCACTGTGGGAGGGACTTCAGTCCCGACTTTTTCCGAAGCCCGGAAGCGGCGCGGCTTCGTTTTTCGCGGCTGAAGCCGCACCTACAGGGGCTTGCGGCAAGTGCTCCGGCGCACTGTGGGAGGGACTTCAGTCCCGACGGGTTCCGGAGCCGCACGGTCGCACGGCTCCGTCCGTGGCGAGTGACGTCGCTCCCGCTATGCCTGCTGCGCGGCCAGGTCCGCGCTCCAGAACGGGCCATCCGGATACAGGAACTGGGTGACCGAGTCCGCGTGCATTTCGGCCGAGAAGCCCGGTTGCGTCGGGGCCAGGTAGCGGCCGTGTTCTATCCGCACCGGATCGACGAAGTGCTGGTGCAGATGATCGACGAACTCGATCGCGCGGTCCTCCATCTTGCCGGTGATGGCGACGAAGTCGGCCATCGCCAGATGCTGCACCAGCTCGCACAGGCCCACGCCGCCGGCATGCGGGAACACGCGCACGCCGAACTTCGCCGCCAGCAGCAGGATCGCCAGGTTCTCGTTGACTCCGCCCACGCGCGCGGCGTCGATCTGGATCAGGTCCACCGCGCCGGCCTGCAGCAGTTGCTTGAACACCACGCGGTTCTGGGTGTGCTCGCCGGTGGACACCGGCACCGGCGCGATGCCGCGGCGGATCGCGGCGTGGCCGAGCACGTCGTCGGGGCTGGTCGGCTCCTCGATCCAGGCGATGTCGAACTCGGCCAGCTGGCGCATCCAGGCGATCGCCGGGCCCACGTCCCAGCGCTGGTTGGCGTCCACCGCCATCGCGATGTCCGGCCCGATCGCTTCGCGCGCCAGGCGGCAGCGGCGGATGTCGTCCTGCACGTTGGCGCCGACCTTGAGCTTGATCGTGCGGAAGCCGTCGGCCACCGCTTCCTTGGCCAGGCGCACCAGCTTCTCGTCGGAGTAGCCGAGCCAACCGGGCGAGGTGGTGTAGGCCGGATAGCCCTGCTCCAGCAGTGCCTGCGTGCGCGCGGCGCGTTGCGGCTCGGCCGCGCGCAGCATGGCCAACGCCTCGTCCGGGGTCAGCGCATCGGTCAGGTAGCGGAAGTCGATGGTGGCCACCAATTGCTCCGGCGACAGCTCGGCGATGTAGCGCCACAGCGGCTTGCCGGCGCGGCGCGCGGCCATGTCCCAGGCGGCATTGATGACGCCGCCGATGGCCATGTGCATCACGCCCTTCTCCGGGCCCAGCCAGCGCAGCTGCGAATCGTCGGTGAGGCTGCGCGCGAAGCCGCCCAGGTCGCCGATCACCGCGTCCACGTCGCGCCCGACCACGTGGTGCGACAGCGCCGCGATCGCCGCGCTCTGCACGTCGTTGCCGCGGCCGATGGTGAACACCAGGCCGTAGCCGGCCAGGCCGTCGTCGGTGTCGGTGCGCAGCCTCAGGTAGGCGGCCGAGTAGTCCGGATCCGGATTCATCGCATCGGAACCGTCCAGTTCGCGCGAAGTGGGGAAACGCACGTCGAAGGTCTCGAGGGCGACGATTTTGCTCATGGGGATCCTGGTGGTGAGGCGGTGGAGAAAAAGAAAATGCGGTGAAGAGCCCCTCTCCCCCAGGGAGAGGGGTTGGGGTGAGGGTGCGGGAGTGCACGACTGCTGCCGCCCATCCAAAACACGAGCGAAGTAAAAGCACGCAATCGTGGCCCGCACGCGGGATGCGAAGGTGCGAGCGAAGACCGCATCCGGATGCATTGCGAGGTGGCTTCGCCTCGTACCCTCACCCCAACCCCTCTCCCGAGGGGAGAGGGGCTTAAGCATTACTGCGTGTCGCGGGGATGGGCGACGACGGCCTGGCGCTGCTCGCCCAGGCCTTCGATGCCCAGTGTCATCACGTCGCCCGGCTTCAGGTAGACCGGCGGCTTCTGCCCCAGGCCCACGCCCGGCGGCGTGCCGGTGCTGATCACGTCGCCCGGCATCAGCGTCATGTAGCGGCTGATGTGGCTGACCAACTCGGCCACGCCGAACACCATCGTGCGCGTGCTGCCGTTCTGGTAGCGGTGGCCGTTGACCTCCAGCCACATCGACAGGTTCTGCGGGTTCGGCACGTCGTCGGCGGTAACCAGCCACGGGCCGAGCGGGCCGAAGCCGTCGCAGCTCTTGCCCTTGACCCACTGCCCGCCGTGCTCGAGCTGGAACTCGCGCTCGGACAGGTCGTTGATCACCGCGTAGCCGGCGACGTGCCGCATCGCCTCGTCCACGCTGACGTCGCGGGCGACGTCGCCGATCACCACGCCCAGCTCCACTTCCCAATCACTCTTCTTCGACCCGCGCGGGATGGTCACGGTGTCGTTGGGACCGCTGATCGCGGTGGTGGCCTTCATGAACAGGATCGGCATCTCCGGCACCGCCATGCCCGATTCGGCGGCGTGATCGGCGTAGTTGAGCCCGACGCAGATGAACTTGCCGACGCGGCCCACGGCCGGTCCGTAGCGCACCTCGCCGTCCACGATCGGCAACGTGGCCGGGTCGAGCGCACGCAGCTTGTCCAGGCCGGCGGCGGTGAGGTGCTCGCCGGCGACATCGTCGATGACCGCGGACAGATCGCGCAGATGGCCGTCGGCGTCCAACAGGGCGGGACGTTCGTGGCCGGGTTCGCCGTAGCGCAGCAGTTTCATGGGGTGTCCTTGTGTGAGTGGAATGCGGGCGCGGTCAGTTCGACCAGCCGCCGTCGATGATGTGGGTCTGGCCGGTGGTGAAGGACGCCTCGTCCGACGCCAGGTACACCACCAGCTGTGCGATTTCGCGCGGGTCGCCGAGGCGGCCCATCGGCTGGCGGTCGGTGAAGCTCTTCCACACCGCCTGCTCGTCGCCGCCCAGCGCCTGCACGCGCTGCGCCAGCGACGGAGTCTTGATCGTGCCCGGGCAGATCGCATTGCAGCGGATGCCCTTGGCCACGTAGTCGGCGGCGATCGCCTTGCTCAACCCGATCACCGCGGCCTTGGTCACGCCGTAGGCGAAGCGATTCGGCACGCCCTTGATGCTCGAGGCCACCGAGGACATGTTGACGATGCTGCCGCGGCCCTGCTCCAGCATGCCCGGCAACACCGCCTGGCACAGGTAGTACATCGCATCGACGTTGATCGCGAACGAGCGCCGCCACGCCGGCTCGTCGCAGTCCAGGATGCTGCCCTGGTGCACGTAGCCGGCGCAGTTGAACAGCACGTCGAACGGCGGGTTCGCCGCGACCAGCGCTTGGATCGCGGCGGGGTCGGTGACGTCCAGCGTCTGGGTGACGATCGTCGGCGCGTCGGCGGCCAGCGCCTGCAGCGCGGCGGCGTCGATGTCGGTAGCCAGCACCAGCGCGCCTTCGCGCGCGCAGGCCAGCGCGCTCTCGCGGCCGATGCCGGCGCCGGCGGCGGTGATCAGGCAGCGCTTGCCTTGCAGCCGGCCGCTCATGCGCGGCCCCGGGAGTGGAATGCGGGCGTGGTCATCGTGGGAGTTCCGGTCGGGGGGAAGGAGAGTCGGGCAGGCGGTAGAAGCGGCGCGCGGTGCCGGCGAACACGTCGGCGGCGTGGCCGGCGGCATGCCGCGCGACCAGCGCCTGCGCCTGCGCGAACCAGTCGCGGTAGGCGGCGCGCTGGGTCAGCACCGGCCAATCGCTGCCCCACATCACCCGCTGCGCGCCGAAGCAGGCGAACACCTGCGCTACGTAGGGCTCGATCGCCGTCGCGTCGGCGTCGGCGGGCAGTTCGGTGAGCAGGCCGGACAGCTTGCACAGCACGTTCGGGAATTGCGCGAGTTGCGCCAGGCCGTCGGCCCAGGCGGCGAAGCCGGCGTCGCCGATCGCCGGCTTGGCGGCATGGTCGAGCACCACGCGCAGCGACGGGTGGCGCTGCAGCCGCGCCTGCAGCGCGGGCAGGTGCAGCGGCTTGACCAGCGCATCGAACGCCAGGTCGTGGTGCAGCAGCGCGTCGAAGGCGGGATCCAGCTGCGGCCGCGCCAGCCACTGCGGATCGGCCAGGTCCTGCACCATCGGCCGCAGGCCCTTGAGCAGGCCGTCGCCCTCGGTGCACAGCGCGGCGATGCGCGCGGCGACGTCGCCGGCCTCGAAATCGACCCAGCCGACCACGCCGGCGATGCGCGGCTGCGCGCGCGCCAGCTGCAGCAGGTAGCGGGTCTCCGCTTCGGTCTGCGCCGCCTGCACCGCGACGATCGCGTCCACGCCGTGCGCATCGAACGTGGCGCTCAGGTCGTCGGGCACGAAGTCGCGATACAACGCGGCGAGTTCGGGCGTCAGCCAATCGTAGTCGCCGCGCGCCAGCTGCCAGAAGTGCACGTGCGCATCGACCACGTTCACGGCGTCGGCACCTGCGCCTGCAGCAGGCCCTGGTTGCGCAGGTCGCGCCACAGCGCGGGCGGGATCGGCGCGCGCAGGCGCGCGGCGGCGCTGGCCACCTCGGCCGGCGTGCGCATGCCGGCGACCACGGCGGCGACGGCCGGGTGCGCGAGCGGGAACTGCAGCGCCGCGGCGCCCACGTCCACGCCCTGCGCCGCGCTGGCCGCGAACAGCTGCTGCGCGTGCTTGAGCGTGGCCGCGTCCACCGGCGCGTAGTTGTAGGTGTCGCCGGGGCCGCGCGCGTCGCTGAGCAGGCCCGAGCTGTACGGGCCGGCGACCAGGATGCCGATCTGCTGCTGCAGCGCCTGCGCCATGATCCGCTGCGCGGCGTGCTGTTCGAGCAGGGTGTAGCGGCCGGCCAGCATCACGCAGTCCAGCGGGAACAGCGGCATCAGTTCCAGCGCAATGTCTTCCTCGTTGACGCCGATGCCGATCGCGCGGCAGGCGCCGCCGGCCTTCAGCTCGGCCATCGCCGGCAGCGCTTCGTCCAGCGCCTGGCGCAGCATCGCCGGGTGGCGCTCGCCGTGGGTGAGGCGGCCGATGTCGTGCAGCAGCAGCACGTCCACGTGGTCGGTGCCGAGCCGCTGCAGGCTGGCCTCGAACTCGCGCAGCACGCCGTCGCGGCTGTAGTCGAACGCGGCGCTGCGTCCGGCCACGGCGAAGCCGTCGCGTCCCGCCGCGGCACCGGCATCGTCGTAGACGCGGCGCCCGACCTTGGTCGACAACGTGTAGCTGGCGCGCGGCAAGCCGCGCAGGCCCCGCCCCAGCCGGCTTTCGCTCAGGCCGTAGCCGTAGTAAGGCGCGGTATCGAAATGGCGGATGCCGGCGGCATGGGCCTCGGCGACCGCGGCCAGCGCCACCGCCTCGTCCACTTCCGCGTACAGGTTGCCGATCGGTGCGGCGCCGAAGCCAAGCGTGGCGATCCGCACGCCGCTGCGGCCCAGCGGGCGCTGCGCGATCGCGCCGGCTTCGGCATCGGCGAGGGCGGCGTTCAACGGCACCCGCACCGGTCTCGGTCGATCGCCGAGGCGGACCGCCCGCTCGACCTCCAGGATCGGTTGCTGCTCGGCTTGCGCATGCCACACACCTCCGCCCCGCGGGGCCAGATCGGATGGTGCCGGAACGGCTACCAGGATGACCGGCGCCGCTCACGACTGTTCGTATATGAATATAGCAATCATAAGTGAACAATCAACGCCGCGGCGCAACATGGGCGAGCGAGAGGCCGGGCGGCGCAGCGATGGTTCAGATCGCGCACAGGCGCGGCCGTGGGCGCGGCGCGAGGGATTGTGCGTTGAGGACGACCCCAGCAGCGCCGGTATACGAGGTCCGGCTCAGGGACGCCAAGGCGTCTCCGCCCCATGGCGACGGCGTCAGCGCTGCGGCCGAGCCATCGCCGGCAGCGCTGCTCACGCGATGGCGTGCGCCGGCCCGCCGAGCAGTGCGCACAGATCGGCCGGGCGTTGCAGCAGCGGCAGCGGCGTATGCGGCTGCAGCGCCGCCGGCAAGGTGTAGCCCCAGCCGACGCCGGCGAAGGCGATGCCGGCCTGGCGCGCGGCGTCGGCATCGCGGATCTCGTCGCCCACGCACAGTGCGCGCGCGGCCGGTACGCCGCATGCTTTCAGCGCCGCGCGCAGCTTGCGGCGCTTGCCCAGCAGCGCGGCGCCGCAGCCGATGTGACGGAACCGCGCGGTCAGTTCGGCGCCGAGTACCCGCTGGACGTTGTCGCGGCTGTTGGAGGTCACCAGGGCCAACTGCACGCCCGCGCCCTCGAGCGCGTCCAGCAGTTCGGCTACGCCGTCGAACACCGCGATGCGTTCGATCTGCGCGGCCATCAGCGCGCGCATGCGCCGCGCCACCGCCGGCACCCGCCACCAGCGCAGGCCGCTGCGCGCCATCAGTTCGCGCGCGCTCAGGCTGCGGATTTCCGGCAACCGCGCCATGTCGAAACGGCGAAAGCCGAACTCGTCGGCGACGTCGTTGACGGTGGCGAGAAACCACCCGAAGGAATCGGCCAGGGTGCCGTCGAAATCGAAGATGATCAGGTCGTAGCGGCGCATGCCGCGCCAGCATGCCGCAGTCCCGGCCATGCCACCAGCCTGGCGCGGGGCGCGGCAGGACACGCTCAAACCGGAGCCGACCGCTGCCGGCTCCGGCGCCGGCTCAACCGCAGCAGTAGCAGGTCAGCGGCTTGCCGGGGCCGCCCGGCCCTAGTTCGCCACCGAACGGCGCGCACTCCTGCGCGCATTGCCAGGCGCTACACGACGCATCCTTCTCGATCCCGTCGCCCGCGGTCGCCTGCATCGCGCCGAAGCCCATGCTGGCCAGGAACACGGCCGCGACCATCCCGTTACGCAACGCTGTCCAACGCTGTTTCATGAGTTCACTCCTCGACAGTTGCCAAAGCCGCCGGCACTTCCGTGCGTCGCACTGCGGCCACCAGGTCCTGCACCCGCTCCGTGGTATCGAAGGCGCCGACGCGCGCGTAGCGCACCCGGCCATCGCGATCCAGCGCCAGCATCAGCGGCACGTTGCGCGCGCGGAACAGCATCAGCGCGCGGCGATCGGTGAGCGTGGTCACCGGGAACGCGAAACGGTGTTCGGCGGCATAGCGGCGCGCCTGCTCCGCACTGCAATGGCACACGCCCAGCAGCTGCACGCGGCCCCCGCCCTGCTCGGCCAGGCGCTGCGCCGCCTGCACCACGCTGGGCGCCGAGCGCTTGCAGTACGGGCAGGTGGTGGTGAAGAAGAACAGCACCTGGTAGTCCGCCGCCGGCGCGCCCAGGGTCAGCGGCGCGCCGTCCAGCGCGGTCGCCGCGATCTGCGGCACGTACATGCCCAGGTACGGCTCGGTGGTGCGGGTCACGAACCAGCGCCGCTCTTCGCGCAGCGTGCGGTTCTGCCAGGCCAGCACCGCCACCAGCGCGCAGGCGGCGAGCAACGCCAACCAACTCCAGGGAAACCGACGTGCCATGCGCTGCGCCCGTGCTGTGATGTCCGCAGCAGGCTGCGCAGCCGCGCCGCCGCGGTCAACGCCTGGCGTGCGGTTTTTGCGACCGCGTGGCGATGCTGGGGAGGCAATCACGCTTTGTCGCGGCGTGCATTCCAGTGCCGATGGGCGATTCGTTCAAGCACGGCGCCGACACGCCGATATCGCCTGTACGTCTCTCTCCTCAAAGCCGCCGCCATGCGCATCGCCCCCCATCCGACTGCATTCGTCAGCCTGCAGACCAAGCTGCTGAGCGCCCTGGCGCTGGGCCTGGGCGTGGTCCTGCTGTGCGCCCTGGCCGGGCTCGGCTCGGCCTGGCTCAACCTTTCCACCGACGTGCCGCGCGAGGTCGCGCAGGCCTCGGCCAGCGAGCAGATCAGCCGCCATTTCCGGATGCAGGTGCAGGAATGGAAGAACGTGCTGATCCGCGGCCATGCCGAGGACATGCGCAACAAGTACCTGGCCGCTTTCGACAAGGAAGGCCGCCAGGTCGCCAGCGCCACGCACGCGTTGGCCACGACGCTGGCCGACCCGCAGGCCGCAGCGCTGGCACGCGATTTCGCCGAGCAGCATGCCGCGCTGGAGCGGCACTACCGCGACGCGCTGCAGGGCTTCGCCGCGGCCGGCTACGACACCCGCGTCGGCGACGACGCGGTCCGCGGCCTGGACCGCAAGCCCAGCGACACCTTGCAGGCGCTGGTCGAGCGCAGCACGCTGCTGGCCAATGCGGCGGTACAGCGCAATTCCGAGAACGCACGGCGCAGCCTGGTGTACTCGGCGGCGCTGACCGTGGCCGCCGCGTTCGCGCTGGTGCTGGTGGTGGGCTGGTGGATCCGACGCTCGGTGGTGCGCCCGATCGAGGCGGTGGCACGCACCGCGCGCTCGGTCGCCGCGGGCGACCTGGTCACCACGCTGCAGGTGCGCAACCGCGACGAGATCGGCATGCTCGGCCAGGCGATGGGCCAGGTGGTCGACACGCTGACCTCGGTGTCTTCCGCGCAGGCGGAGATGGCGCAGCGCCACGAGGCCGGGCAGCTCAGCTACCGGATGACGGCCGACGCCTTCCCCGGCGCGTACGGGCGCATGGTGGAGGACACCAACGGCCTGATCGGCGCACAGGTGCAACTGATCCAGCAGATGCTGGAGACGATGCAGCGCTACGCGATCGGCGACATGGCGCTGGACATGGCGCGCCTGCCCGGCGAGAAGGCGCAGATCACCGAAGCGATGGACGCGACCAAGCGCAATCTGGTCGCGATCAACGGCGAGATCCGCGCCTTGGTGGAAGCGGCCGCGGCCGGCGACTTCTCGCGGCGCGGCGACGCGGCCGGCTACCAGCACGACTTCCGCGCGATGATCGACGGCCTCAACCGGCTCATGGCCACCGCCGACGGCAATCTCGACGCGCTGTCCAGGCTGCTGCAGGCCATCGCCGCCGGCGACCTGACCGCGCGCATGCACGGCGAATTCAACGGCGTGTTCGCGACCATGCGCGACGACGCCAACGCCACCGCCGAGCGGCTGGCCGACATCGTCGGCCGCATCCAGACCGCGGCCATGAGCATCGACAGCGCCGCCAGCGAGATCGCCGCCGGCAACGACGACCTGTCGCGGCGTACCGAGCAGCAGGCGGCCAGCCTGGAAGAGACCGCCGCCTCGATGGAAGAACTGACTTCAACCGTGAAGCAGAACGCCGAGCATGCGCGCCAGGCCAACCAACTCGCGGTCGGCGCGGCCTCGGTGGCCGCGCAGGGCGGCACGGTGGTCGGCCAGGTGGTGAGCACGATGGACGGCATCGAGACCTCGTCGAAGAAGATCGCCGACATCATCTCGGTGATCGACGGCATCGCCTTCCAGACCAACATCCTGGCGCTCAATGCGGCGGTGGAAGCGGCACGTGCCGGCGAGCAGGGCCGCGGCTTCGCGGTGGTCGCCAGCGAGGTGCGCACGCTCGCGCAGCGTTCGGCCAGCGCGGCCAAGGAGATCAAGGGCCTGATCGAGGCATCGGTCGGGCAGGTCGCCGACGGTTCGGCGCTGGTGCGCCAGGCCGGCGCGACCATGCAGGACGTCGTGTCGTCGGTACAGCGGGTCACCGACATCATGGCCGAGATCTCCGCCGCCTCGCAGGAACAGTCGGCTGGCATCGAACAGGTCAACCAGACCATCACCCAGATGGACGAAGCCACCCAGCAGAACGCCGCGTTGGTCGAGGAAGCCACCGCCGCCGCACGCGCGATGGAAGAGCAGGCCAATGGCCTGAGTGCGGCGGTGACGGTGTTCCGCACCGGCGCGCGCAATCCGGCGCTGGCCGCAGCGGCGTAACGCGCGGCGCAGCGCGAGGCTTATCGCTGGGCCGGTGGCTCCTGGCTGCGTGCTGTGCGGGCACTCTTCATCCGCCCTTGCCGCTGGCTTCACGTGCTGCGTCGGCCGCGGCGCGCACGTGCGTCCTCGATCCGATGCACGGAGACGCACATGCAGATGCACAACCCCAATCCCGGCCAGGATCCGCAGCAGCCGCCGAACGAGGTGCCGGGCCAGGTCCCGAATCCGGGGGTGGACCCGACGCCCGACCGGCCGGTGGATCCGATCCCGGACCAGCCGATCGATCCGACCATCCCGCCGATCAGCGATCCGGTCGGCGATGTCGACGCCCCGGTGCCGGGGCCGCGCGGGCCGACGCAGTACGTCTAGCGCCGTCCCGAAATCTGGAAACCCTGTAGGAGCGGCTTCAGCCGCGACCGGGCCTTATCGGTAAGGCCCGGTCGCGGCT
>NZ_JAYIQP010000029.1:0-33835 GCF_035026585.1 Xanthomonas sp. WHRI 7945 | reverse complement strand
CGGCGTCCTCAAATCAAACACGCCCTTCGATCCTCAAAAGGCCATTGCCTGTTAGACGGGAAGACGGTATCTACAACGGCCCACACTGCGACGCCAGCCGTCTTAGAGCACGCTGCCTGCATCAGCCATGGCCACGAACGAACAGGGGTACGCTGATCTCCAGCCAGAGGGGAGCGCCGTGCAGCAGCCGTGGCGGCGCGGCGCAGGACGCGCGCGTTCTGGATCGATAGACATCGCACACCGGCATCTGCGTGCGCATGGCAGTGGCGCCGAACGTGACTACTGCGCATCCGCGCCGAGCGTATCCTGCAACCAGCGCGTGGCCAGCGCCGGACTCTTGGCCTTGCCTATCGCGGCGGCCAAGTCCGGCAACAGCGCTTCAAGCGCAGCGGCGTCGCTGCAGCGCTCGATCTTCAGCTGCATGAAATAGCCCTTCAATCCCAGGTACTGGCGTACCGCTTCGCTCATCGCGTCGTAGAGGCGCGAATAGCGCTGCGCCGCTTCGCGCGACACCGGCGCATCGGCGCGATCGGCCAACGCCTGGATGGCGTCGGTCACCGTTGCCGCGGAGGCCGCCAACGGTGCGCTTGATGGCGATGGCGATGGCGATGGAGACGATACCGGTGACGCCGGCAGCGACGCATCGCCGCCGCGGCGGATCAAGCCCATCTGCTGCAATTGCGCCAAGGCATCGTCGGGCGCATGCACGCCGGCAACGATCTGCTGCAGCGTGCTGTCGTCCTTCTGCCCATCCACCACCAGCAGGATCGAGCGCAGTTGCGCCGGCAGTCGGCGCGCGCGGTCCGCGATCTCCTGCCGTCCGGCCTCGGTCTTGGCATACCACCCGCTCTCGCTCATCCCCGCCTCCCCTGGTTGCGCGTCAGCGTCGGCCGCCGCGATTGCCGCGCGATGCAGGCGCGCAGCGGTGCCTCATCGCCCCAGTACCCTGCGAATCTCGTCGAGCGCAGCGGGATCGTCCAGCGTCGACAGATCGCCCGGATCGCGCTGTTCGGCCAACGCCTGCAGCGAGCGCCGCAGCAACTTGCCCGAGCGCGTCTTCGGCAGCGCCTGCACCAGATGCACCTGCGCCGGCCGCGCCACCGCGCCGAGCCGCTCGACCACGCATTGCCGCAACTGCTCGGCGACGCCGGCCGCATCGGACGCCGCCTGTTTCAGCGTGGCGAACACCACCGGCACCTGTCCCTTCAGTTCGTCGTACATGCCGATCACCGCGACCTCGGCCACGTCCGGATGGCCGGCGATGGCCTCTTCGATCTCGCGCGTGCCAAGGCGATGGCCGGCGACGTTGATCACGTCGTCGGTGCGGCCGAGGATGAAGGTGTAGCCGTCGTCGTCGCGGATCGCCCAATCCAGCGAGCTGTACAGCAGCTCCTCGAAATGGCTGAAGTAGCTGCGCAGGAAGCGCGCGTCGTCGTTCCACACCGTGGTCATGCAACCCGGCGGCAACGGCGGCTCGATCACCAGCACGCCCTTGCGCCCGGCCGGCACTTCGGCGCCTTGCGGGTCGACGATCTTCATCTTGTAGCCGAGGTTGGGAAACCCGGGCGACCCCAGTTTGACCGGGCGCATGTCCACTCCCGGCAGCAAGGTCAGCGCCGGCCAGCCGGTCTCGGTCTGCCAGTAGTTGTCGATGACCGGCTTGCCCAGCGCCTCGCCGATCCACAGCGCGGTCGGTTCGTCCAGCGGTTCGCCGGCCAGGAACAGGTACTGCAGCGCGCTCAGGTCGTGGTCGCGGATGTGGCGCAACGGATGCTTCTTCAGCACGCGGATCGCGGTCGGCGAGGAGAACATCGTGCGCACGCGGTACTTCTCGCACAGCGCCCACCACACGCCGGGATCCGGCTGCACCGGCAATCCTTCGTACAGCAACGAAGTGCAGCCGGCGATCAGCGGGCCGTACACGTTGTACGAATGGCCAACCGCCCAGCCGACGTCGGAGGTGGAGAACATCACTTGGCCCGGCGCGCAATCGAACACCGTGCGCATCGACAGCGCCAGCGCCACCGCATAGCCGCCGACGTCGCGCTGCACGCCCTTGGGCTTGCCGGTGGTGCCGGAGGTGTACAGCAGGTAGCTGGGTTCGTTGGATTCCAGCCAGGCGACCGGCACCTGCGCAGCGCCCACCTCCGCGCGCAGGCTGGCGTAGTCGACGTCGCGCCCGTCGATGCGCGGCTGGGCCGGATCCAGCCCGCGCGAGACGATCAGCACCTTCGGCGGCGGCGCGCTCGCTTCCGCGCAGGCGGCGTCGATCAGCGGCTTGTAGGGAATGATCTTGCCGCCGCGGCTGCCGGCATCGGCGGCGATCAGCAGCTTCGGCGCCGCATCGTCGATGCGCAGCGCCAGGTTGTGCGCGGCGAAGCCGCCGAACACCACCGAGTGCACCGCGCCGATGCGCGCGCAGGCCAGCATCGCGAACACCGCCTCGGCCATGTTCGGCATGTAGATGACCACGCGGTCGCCGCGCTGCACGTCCAGGCGCAGCAGCACCGCGGCGAACGCGTTGACCTCCGCGTGCAGCTGCGCATAGGTGAATTCGCGGGTCTGCCCGGTCTCGCTGGAGACCGCGACCAATGCCAGCTGCGCGGCGCGTTCGGGCAGGTGCCGGTCGACCGCGTTGTGGCACAGGTTGGTCAGCCCGCCGCCGAACCAGCGCCGGAACGGCGGACGGTCGTATTCCAGGATCGCCTGCGGCGACCGCTGCCAGTGGATGGCCTTGGCCTGCTCTGCCCAGAACTCCTCCGGCTGCTCGATCGAGCGCCGGTACAGCGTCGCGTAGTCCATGCAGCCCCTCCCAAGGCCATGCACCCGCCCCGAGCATAGACCTTGCGCCGCGCGTGCGTCCTTCCGACCTTGGTCGAAGTAGCGCAGGCGGCACCGTGTCCGCCTGCGCCATTGCCTTCCGCTACCGCTTCGGCGGGGTGGCCGCGGCCGCCGCCGGCGCCGCCTGCTTCACGTAGCGGTCGAACCACTCCAGCATTTCGGCCACCACGTCCTCGTTGGACTCGCGCGCGGTGTACCAGTGCGGCTCGAACGGCAGCAGCACCAGCCGCGCGGTGCCGCCGTTGCCGCGGATCGCCTGGAACAGCCGCGGCGCCTGGGTGGTCTCGGTGCCGGGATTGGCGTCGTCCATGCCGTGCACGATCAGCAGCGGCTCGTTGATCTTGTCGGCGTGGAAGAACGTCGACGCCTGCGCGTAGACCTCCGGCGCGGCCCAGAACGAGCGCCGCTCGTTCTGGAAGCCGAACGGGGTCAGGGTCTTGTTGTAGCTGCCGCTGGTGGCCACGCCGGCGCGGAACAGGTCGGTGTGCGCCAGCAGGTTGGCCGCCATCAGCGCGCCGTGGCTGTGGCCGGTGACGCCGATCCGCTGGCGATCGACCACGCCCAGCTCCACCGCCTTGTCCACCGCGGCGGTGGCGTTGTCGACCAGTTGCTGCAAATAGGTGTCGTAGGCGGTCTTGGGATCGCCGACGATCGGGAACGCGGTGTCGTCGATGACCGCGTAGCCGGCCAGCAACAGCAGCTGATAGGAGCTCAGGCGGGTGAAGTCGCGCTCGTTGGCGCCGCTGACCTGGCCGGCCTTGGACGGATCGGCGTAGTCCAGCGGATACGCGTACAGGATCGCCGGCACCCGCGTGCCTTCCTTGTAGCCGGGCGGCGTGTACAGCGTGAACGACAGCTCCACCCCGTCCTTGCGCTTGTAGGTCACCAGCCGCTTCTTGATCTGCCGCACCAGCGGCGTCGGGTCGGGGAAACGGGTGACCGGCGCGAGGCTGGAGGCGTAGGCCGCCTCGCCCGCGGCCGCGCCGGGCTGCGCCTGGCCGAGCGTGCGCAGGTACACGTTCGGCGGGTCGGCCGGCGACTGCCGCCAGGTCAGCAGCCGGGTCGCGTCGTCGCCGGCGAACCCGGCGAACACCTCGTCGACGCTGGCGTCGCTGCGGAACAGGCGCTCGCTCTTGCCGCTGGCCAGATCGTAGCGGTCGAGGAAGGCGCGGTCGCCGGCGGGCGTGGCGCCCTGCCCGCTCAGGAACAGCGCGCCGTGGTCCTCGTGCAGCACCGCTTCGCCGTTGGCCAGCACGCGCAGTTCCGGCGTGCCGGGATCGGCGTACAGATCGTCGGTGGACAGGTCGAACAGCACCCGGCCAGGGCTACCGGGGCGATCCGCGTCCAGCAGCGTGGTGCGGCGCCAGTGGCGGTTCTCGTCGAATTCGTCCAGCAGCGCGCGCCCGCCCTCGGCGAACCAGGACAGCCCGGCATAGCGCTGGGTCACCCGCGCCAGTTCGCGCGGCTTGGCGGTGAACGGCGCCGCCAGGGTCAGCAGCTTGTCGCGCGCCGGCACGCTGGCCTTCCAGTCGCCGCCGTCCAGCGCCTCGGCCCAGACCAGCGTGGCCGGCTGGTTGGCCCGCCAGGAATACGCGCGCGGGCCGGTCGGCACGCCATGCACCGGCACCCGGTCGGCGACCGGCAGCTTGGCCAGCACGCGCTCGCTGCCATTGGCCAGGTCCAGCACCGCCACATCGCGGGCGAAGCGCGCATAGGTGGTGACGTAGGAATACGGCCGCTGCAGCCGCTCCACGCGCACGTGGCGGCCATCGGGCGCGCCATCCACCGCGGTGTAGACCGCCGGCGCGCCGATCTTGACCTGGCTGCCGCTGGCGGCGTCCACCTTGAGCAGCTGCGCGGTGGCGTAGTAGGTGAACAAGGCCTCGTCCTCGGGACTGGACAGCGTGTCGCGCGCCTCGTAGGTGCTGCTCTCGCCCTTGCCCTGGATGGTTTCCTTCACCTCCGGGCCCGGCGGCACCGCCGCCTTGCGCGGCGCCGCGCCCAGGTCCTGCGGCACGGTCTTGAGCAGCAGCGTGTCGCTGCCGCCCAGCCACTGGATCTCCCCGCCCAGCACCGGGTTGAGCTGCACGCCGTCGATCCGGCGCACGTTGCCTGTGGCGACGTCGCCCAACCACAGCTCGACGCGGTCGGCGGCGGTGTTGTTGAAGGCGAAGCGGCGCCCGTCCGGCGACCACACCGGCAACGCCGGGCAGGCGCCGGCCGGCAGGGTTACCGCGGTCTGCTTGCCGCTGGCGACGTCGACCAGGGCGAAGCCGTCCAGGCAGGTGCGGATGCCGTAGCCGTTGGACATGTCGTGGCGGCTGTGGCTGCGCGGCTCCACCCGCACCCCGGCCAGCTTCAGATACGGCTCGGCGACGCGTGCGATCGGCGGATACTGATTGCGCTGCACCAGCAGCAGGGTCTTGCCAGTGGGGTCCAGCCGCGGCGACGGATTGAGCGGCGCGCGCATCACCCCCAGCAGCGGCTCGGGCGGCTGTCGGTAACCGCTGTCCGCAGCGACGGCGGCGAACGGCAATACGCTGGCGAGCGCCAGCGACGAGACCCACCGGTACGGCATGACCATAGAAATTGTCCCCTGGCGAATGGCTGCGGAAACGTAGCACACCGCACCAGGCTCCTAGCCGCTCTCCGAAGCCGGCATCTCTACCTTTCTCCCGATGGGAGAGGAGCTAATGGCTGTTCCCTTCTCCCCTCGGGAGAAGGTGCCCCGAAGGGGCGGATGAGGGTACGGACGCAGCCTCGCACACCCAACTCAGCGAGACGCTTCGCGCCGTACCCTCACCCCAACCCCTCTCCCGAGGGGAGAGGGGCTAGTGCTGTTCCCTTGTCCCATCGGGACCATGGCCCACTTTTCGGGGGAAGGTGGCCCGCAGGGCCGGATGAGGGTATGGGCGCAGCCTCGTGCGCCTAACTCAGCGAGTCGCTTCGCGCCGCACCCTCACCCCAACCCCTCTCCCGAGGGGAGAGGGGCTATGGTTCCTTCTCCCACCGAGGGAAGTGGCCCGCAGGTTTGGAGCCCCACAACGCAGAACGCCGGGCAGAGCCCGGCGTCCGGTGACGCGATCGCGGGTGCGATCAGCCCAGCAGGTGCGCCACGCCGCTGCGCTCTTCTTCCAGCTCGGCCAGGGTCTTGTCGATGTACTTGCGGCTGAAGTCGTCGATCGGCAGATCCTTGACCAGGGTGTACTCGCCGTTTTCGGTGGTCACCGCGAAGCCGAACATCACCCCTTCCGGAATGCCGTAGGAGCCGTCGGACGGAACGCCCATGGTCACCCACTTGCCGTTGCTGCCCAGCACCCAGTCGCGCACGTGGTCGATGGCGGCGTTGGCGGCCGAGGCGGCCGAGGACAGGCCGCGCGCTTCGATGATCGCCGCGCCGCGCTTGCCCACGGTCGGGATGAAGCTGCCGGCGTTCCAGTCCTGGTCGTTGATCGCATCGGCGACCGAGGCGCCGTCGGCGGTGGCGAAGCGGTAGTCCGGATACATGGTCGGGCTGTGGTTGCCCCACACCACCAGCTTCTCGATGCCGCCGACCGGCTTGCCGAGCTTGAGCGCCAACTGGCTCAGCGCGCGGTTGTGGTCCAGGCGCAGCATCGCGGTGAAGTTCTTCGGGTTCAGGTCCGGCGCCGACTTCATCGCGATGTAGGCATTGGTGTTGGCCGGGTTGCCGACCACCAGCACCTTGACGTTGCGGCTGGCGACCTTGTTCAGCGCCGCGCCCTGCGCGGTGAAGATCTTGGCGTTCTCCAGCAGCAGGTCCTTGCGCTCCATGCCCGGGCCGCGCGGACGCGCGCCGACCAGCAGGGCGATGTCCGCGTCCTTGAACGCCACTTCGGCGTCGTCGGTGCCGACCATGCCGGCCAGCAGCGGGAACGCGCAGTCTTCCAGCTCCATCATCACGCCCTTCAGCGCGGCCTGGGCCTTCTCCATCGGCAGCTCGAGCAGCTGCAGGATCACCGGCTGGTCCTTGCCCAGCATCTCGCCGGAGGCGATACGGAACAGCAGGGCATAGCCGATCTGGCCGGCAGCGCCGGTCACAGCAACACGTACGGGTGTCTTCATGGGGGGTTCCTCTGCTAAAAAAGGGATAAAGGGGTCAGTAGACGCGGTAGCCGAGCGGCTGCAGGTGCGCGTCCAGGGCGGCAGTGTCGTAGCCGTCGATCACGTGCTGGCCGATGACCGTGACCGGCACGCCTTCGCGGCCCAGCGCGGCCGCGGCCAGGCGGCCGTCCTCCTGCTCCACGTCGAGCACGCGGTAGCGGACCTGGGCACGTTCGAAATCGGCCTGTTGCCGGCGGCAGTAGCCGCACCAGTCGGCGGCCAGCATGACGATGCCGTCCTCGCCGGTGAGCCGCCGCGGGTCGCCGGCCGCCAGCGCTGCCGGCGTGGGCGCCTGGCCGCTGCGCCACCACGTATGCACGCCGCCGCCGATCCCGAGCAGCACCATGCACAACAGAAGGGAACGCATCGTCATCGGGCTGGGAGCGCGGCAGTCAACCGGGAAATGTTAGCACGCAGGCCATCTGCGACCGGCCTGGATGGCCGGTCGCGGCGGCACTCAGGCGCTGAGCAGGCGGTTCCACTCGGCGACGCGGTCGGCCTTGGCCGCCAGCACCGCATCGGCGTCGCCTTCGATGGTGATCTTGTTGATCGCATCGCCCTGGGCGACGCTGTCCACCACGTCCAGCCCCTGGGTCACCTTGCCGAACACGGTGTGCTTGCCGTCCAGCCACGGGGTGGCGGTGTGGGTGATGAAGAACTGGCTGCCGTTGGTGCTGGGACCGGCATTGGCCATCGACAGCACGCCGCGCTCGTGGCGCACGCCGTTGTCGATCTCGTCCTCGAAGCGGTAGCCCGGGCCGCCGCGGCCGGAGCCTTCCGGGCAACCGCCCTGGATCATGAAGTCGGCGATCACGCGGTGGAAGCTCAGCCCGTCGTAGAAGCCGCGCTTGGCCAGGTTCACGAAGTTGGCCACGGTCAGCGGCGCCTTGTCGGGGTACAGCTCGATCGTGATCGGGCCGCGGGCGGTGTCGAAATGGGCGATCAGGGACATGGGATTCCTTGGAAACGGGGGCGTCATTTGGGGCGCATAGGATACACGGCGGCCTGTTTGGCCCGCTTCAGGCCCCGCTTCGGCGGCTGAACGGCCCCGCCCCACGGCCGCCGAATCCTGAACCGGCAGGGGCGCCGGGATACAGGTATAATAGGGGGCTTACTCTCCTTCCTTTCTGGCGCCGGTTGGCCCCCTTTCGCATGTCCATCGAAAATCTTCGCAATATCGCCATCGTCGCCCACGTCGACCATGGCAAGACCACCCTCGTCGACTGCCTGCTGAAGCAGTCCGGCACCCTCTCCGAGCGCACGGTGCTGGCCGAGCGCGTGATGGACAGCAACGATCAGGAAAAGGAACGTGGCATCACGATCCTGGCCAAGAACACGGCCATCACCTGGCAGGGCAACCGCATCAACATCGTCGACACTCCCGGACACGCCGACTTCGGCGGCGAAGTGGAGCGCGTGCTGTCGATGGTGGACTCGGTGCTGATCCTGGTCGACGCGATGGACGGGCCGATGCCGCAGACCCGCTTCGTGACCCAGAAGGCCTTCGCGATGGGCTTCAAGCCGATCGTGGTGGTCAACAAGATCGACCGCCCGGGCGCGCGTCCGGACTGGGTGATCGACCAGGTGTTCGACCTGTTCGACAAGCTCGGCGCGACCAACGAGCAGCTCGACTTCCCGATCGTCTACGCCTCGGCGCTGCACGGCTACGCGAGCCTGGACGACAGCGCCCGCGAAGGCGACATGACTCCGCTGTACGAAGCGATCATGAAGCACGTGGCGCCGCCGCAGGTGGATCCGGACGGTGCGTTCCAGATGCGCATCAGCCAGCTCGACTACAACAACTTCGTCGGCCTGATCGGCATCGGCCGCATCCAGCGCGGCAAGGTCAAGAAGAACATGCCGGTCAGCATCGTCGACCGCGAAGGCAAGAAGCGCCAGGGCAAGATCCTGCAGGTGCTGGGGTTCATGGGCCTGGAGCGGGTGGAAGTGGAAGAGGCCGAGGCCGGCGACATCGTCGCCATCTCCGGCGTCGCCGACATGAGCATCTCCGACACCATCTGCGCGCTGGACACTCCGGAAGCGCTGCCGGCGCTGACCGTGGACGAGCCGACCATCTCGATGACCTTCCAGGTCAACAACTCGCCGTTCGCCGGCAGCAAGGAACACAGCGGCGGCAAGTTCATCACCAGCCGCCAGATCCGCGAGCGCCTGGAACGCGAGACCCTGCACAACGTCGCGCTGAAGGTCGAGGAAGGTTCGGACCCGGACAAGTTCCTGGTCTCCGGCCGCGGCGAGCTGCACCTGTCGGTGCTGATCGAGAACATGCGCCGCGAAGGCTTCGAACTGGCGGTGTCGCGTCCGGAAGTCATCGTCAAGGAAATCGACGGCAAGCTGATGGAGCCGGTCGAGCAGCTGGTGGTGGACATCGAAGAGCAGCACCAGGGCGGCGTGATGGAAAAGCTGGGCATCCGCAAGGGCCAGCTGAAGAACATGGAGCCGGACGGCAAGGGCCGCGTGCGCCTGGACTACATGATCCCGGCGCGTGGCCTGATCGGCTTCCAGAACGAGTTCCGCACCCTGACCCAGGGTTCGGGCCTGCTGTTCCACGTGTTCGACCATTACGGCCCGAAGGAACAGGGCGCCATCGCCAAGCGCCAGAACGGCGTGATGATCGCCAACGCCGCCGGCGCCACCCCTGCCTACTCGCTGGGGCCGCTGGAAGAGCGTGGCCGCCTGTTCGCCGCCGAAGGCGACAACGTGTACGAAGGCCAGCTGATCGGTATCCACTCCAAGGACAACGATCTGACCGTCAACGCGATCAAGACCAAGCCGCTGACCAACATGCGCGCCTCGGGCAAGGACGATGCGATCAAGCTGACTCCGGCGATCAAATACACGCTGGAACAGGCGCTGGACTTCATCGAGGACGACGAGCTGGTCGAAGTCACCCCGAAGGAAATCCGCCTGCGCAAGAAGTTCCTGACCGAAAGCGATCGCAAGCGCGCCGGTCGCGGCGGCTGACCGCAGGCCTCCCGTGGCCAGCAAGAAGGCGTACAACCCGGATCCGCATGCGCATCCGGGCTTGCACCTGATCGCACTGCTGGAGGCCAGCAAGGGCCTGCTCGCGGTACTGGCCGCAACGGGTCTGGAGATCATGGGTCCGCTGCCGCTGCGTGCGGCGGTGGGCCGACTGATCGTCCGCTTCAGCCTGGACCCCGAGCACGGCGCGCTGCCGTCGCTGCTCACCATGATCAATCCCGGCGCGGTGCACCTGGCCGCCGCCGGCATGCTCGCCTACGGCGTGCTGCACATCGTCGAAGCCTGGGGCCTGTGGCGCGCCAAGGCCTGGGCGTCGATGCTGGGCTGCGTGTCCGCGGCCATCTACCTGCCGTTCGATATCTACGCGATCGTGCGCCATCCCGGCTGGGCCGCATGGGCGGTGCTGGCGATCAATCTAGCCGTGGTCGGCATCCTGGCCCGCGACCTGGTCCGGCGCCGGCGCCGTCCCGCGCTCTGAGCGCAATGCGGGCACGCGCCCGCAGATCAGTTTGCCAATCCCTGTAGCGCTGCGTAGCCTCCTGGAGAACCATTCCCCGGGAACCTGCCGATGCGCGTGCTGCCCGTCCTGATGCTGTGCGGCGCCCTCGCCGGCTGCCGGCACGCCGCCCTGCCCGACACCGCCGCCATCGCGCCGCAGCGCACGCCAGCGCCGTTCGCCCATGCCGAAGCCGACATCGCCACGCTGCAGGCGCAGATGGCGCGCGGCACGCTCGACAGCGCCGGCCTGACCGCGGCCTACCTGCAGCGGATCGATGCGCTGGACCGGCGCGGGCCGGCGCTGCACGCGATCATCGAACGCAATCCGCAGGCCATGGACGACGCGCGGCGGCTGGATGCCGAGCGCCGCGCCGGGCACCTGCGCGGCCCGCTGCACGGCATCCCGCTCGTGCTGAAGGACAACATCGACGCGCGGCCGATGGCCAACTCGGCCGGCTCGTTGGCGCTGGCCGAGTTCCATCCGCCGCACGACGCGTTCCTGGTGCAGCGGCTGCGCCAGGCCGGCGCGGTGATCCTGGGCAAGAGCAACCTCAGCGAATGGGCCAACTTCCGCGCCAGCAAGTCCAGTTCCGGCTGGAGCGCGCGCGGCGGGCAGACCCGCAATCCCTACGTGCTCGACCGCAATCCCTGCGGCTCCAGCGCCGGCACCGGCGTGGCCGTGTCGGCGAACCTGGTCGCGGCAGGCATCGGCACCGAGACCGACGGCAGCATCGTCTGCCCGGCGGCGGTGAACGGCCTGGTCGGCTTGAAGCCGACCGTGGGCCTGGTCAGCCGCGACGGCATCATCCCGATCTCGGCCAGCCAGGACACCGCCGGGCCGATGACCCGCAGCGTCGCCGATGCCGCGGCGCTGCTGAGCGTGCTGGCCGCGCCCGACCCCGCCGACCCGGCCACCGCCGCGGCACCGCGCGCACCCGGCTACGACTACGCCGCGCACCTGCGCCGCGACGCGCTGCGCGGCGCGCGCATCGGCCTGCTGCCATCGCCGCTGACCCAGACCCCGGACATCGCCGCGGCGCAGGCGCGCGCGGTCGCCACGCTGCGTGCGGCCGGCGCCATCGTGGTCGATGCGCAGATCCCCACCGCCGGGCAATGGGACGACGCCGAACTGACCGTCCTGCTGACCGAGTTCAAGGCCGGGCTGGAGCGCTACCTCGATTCACGCAAGGCGCCGCTGCGTACGCTGGCGCAACTGATCGAGTTCAATCGCGCGCATGCCGCGCGCGAACTGGCCGCGTTCGACCAGGCGCTGTTCGAGCAGGCGCAGGCCACGCGCGGCCTCGACGACCCGGCCTACCTGCAAGCGCGGGAGAAGGCGAAACGCCTGGCCGGTCCGGACGGCATCGATGCGGCGCTGCGCGCGCAGCGGCTGGACGCACTGATCGCGCCGACCACCGGCCGCGCCTGGAAGACCGACCCGGTCGGCGGCGACGACTTCCCCGGCGCCAACTACGGCGCAGCCGCGGTGGCCGGCTATCCGAGCCTGACCGTGCCGATGGGCAGCAGCGACGGCCTGCCGCTGGGCCTGGTGTTCATCGGCGGCGCCTGGAGCGAGCCGCGCCTGATCGAACTTGGCTACGCCTACGAGCAGCACAGCCGCGCACGCACGCCGCCGACCTTCCTGCCGACGCTGCCGGCCCAGGCGCAATCTGCGCAAGCGACGGATGATCGGTGACGCGGACAACGCCACAAGAGCGCGGAAGAGACAATTGGCGAAGAGCACTTTTGTAGGAGCGGCTTCAGCCGCGACCGGGCGTTACCGGCAAAGCCCCGGTCGCGGCTGAAGCCGCTCCTACATTCGTTACCTGCGGCAGATGAGAGAACACGCTGCAGCCCAAGCGCCAGCAACAACGCATGCGACGCGACGACAGTGCCACACCTCCAGGCTAAGCAGTATCCGGCTTCTGCTCGCCCGCATCAGGCGCCACTGTCGCCGCCGGCGCGCCGTCCTCGGCGCCCGGCGAACGCATTGCCGCCGAGTCGCTGGGGACAGCCGGCGTCCGCGGCGCACGCGCCGGCTCTGACGCGATCTGCGCACGCAGCGTCGGCAAGGCGTAGGGATGCTCGCGGGTCAGGAAGTCGATCATGCGTTCGCGCACGATGCAGCGCAGGTCGAACGCATCGCCGGAGTTGCGCGCACTGACCAGCAGGCGCACCTGGATCGTGCTCTCGCTGGTCTCGGTCACCTGGGTCACGCAGACGCGTCCGTCCCACAACGGCTCGCTCTTGCAGATCCGCTCCAGTTCCGCGCGCAACTGCGCCATCGGCGTGCGGTAGTCCAGCCACAGGAACGCGGTACCGAGCAGATTGGCGCTACTGCGCGTCCAGTTCTGGAACGGGTTCTCGATGAACCAGGTCAACGGCACCACCATGCGCCGCTCGTCCCAGATGCGCACCACCACGTAGGAACTGCCGATCTCCTCGATGCGGCCCCATTCGCCTTCGACGATGACCACATCGTCAAGCCGGATCGGCTGGGTCAAGGCGATCTGCAGACCGGCGATCAGGTTGCCGAACACCGGCTTGGCGGCGATACCGGCGACCAGGCCGATGATGCCGGCCGAGGCCAGCAGCGTGGTGCCGATCTGCCGCACCGCGGGAAAGGTCAGCAGCACCACCGAAGTGCCGAGCAGGATGATCGTGCCCATCGCCACACGCGCCAGCACCCGGGTCTGGGTCTGGACGCGGCGCGCGGTCAGGTTGTCGGCCACCTCGATCGGATAGCTGCGCAGGATCGCCCGCTCCAGCGCGGCGACGCCGCGCACCAGCAGCCAGGTCACGCAGCCGATCATGCCGATGTGCAGCAGGTGTTGCAGGTCGGCCAGCGCGCGATCGTCCAGCGGCGTGGACTCCAGCGCGAAGCTGAGCATCAGCATCGGCAGTAGGAACGCCATCGGCACGCTGATCACGCCGATGATGCGGGCACGCCGATAGTCGCGCCCGCGCATGCGCTGCGCGATGCGCAGCAGCAACCACCAGGCGAGGAAGCCGAGCACCACCGCCGCGCCGATCGGCAACGTGTAGGCCCGCCATGGGATCCAGTCTAGGTCCAGAGTCAAGATGCGCTCCTTGAAGGGGGGAGGAGTCGCGACAGTGTGACAAAGCAAGCATAAGCGCAGTGTCGAGCGCTGCGCCCCGGTACGAAGCGTGGCGTCATCGCGAGGCGTGCGGCACGGCGCGCATGCAGCGCTCGCTCATCGCGGAGGCGCAGCGCGTCGGCCTGGGGCACTCCATGACCGATGTGCGCGATCGCGCCATGCGCGGCTCCTGCCCGGCGGCAAGCAACTCGCACATGGCCCCGCAGCAGCCGCTGCAGACGATGCGTCTTCAGTTACATCCGAAGCTCTACGCAGCAGACGCGGCGCCTGCCGAGACCCGATGCGCCGACATCGCCAACCGGCACACGCAGCCCCCGTCGCGGGCCGCGATACCTGCGCACTGCAGGCCCGCATTTCGCGGTGCCGGGCATCGACGACTGCAAGCGCGTCAACGAGGCCCATCGCCACCACATCGGCGTCAGGCGCGCGCAGCGCACCGGCAAGCGCGCTGCGGCGACCGAGAGCGCGTGCCGTCAGTCCGTCGTCAGCGGCACGCTGCGCCCGTTCTGCTTGCGCACGATCGCCAGCGCGATCTCCAGCGACTGCTCGTAGTTCAGGCGCGGATCCACGCTGGAGCGGTAGGCCCGCTCCAGGTCGCGTTCGGTCAGCTCGCGCGCGCCGCCGGTGCATTCGGTGACGTCTTCGCCGGTCAGTTCCAGGTGCACGCCGCCCAGCCGCGTGCCGGCCGCGGCATGGATGTCGAACGACTGCTCCACCTCGCCCAGCACGTTGTCGTAGCGCCGCGTCTTGTAGCCGTTGCTGGTGCTCTCGGTATTGCCGTGCATCGCATCGCACACCCACAGCACGCGGCGGCCGTCGCGCTTCACCGCGTCCAGCAGCGGCGGCAGCTTCTGCGCGATCTGCGCCGCGCCCATGCGGTGGATGAAGGTCAGCCGGCCCGGCTCGTCCTCGGGATTGAGCACATCGATCAGGCGCAGCAACTGGTCCGGCTGCGCCGACGGCCCGACCTTGATCGCGATCGGATTGCGGATGCCGCGGAAATATTCCACGTGCGCGCCGTCCAGCGCGGCGGTGCGCATGCCGATCCACGGATAGTGCGTGCTGAGGTTGAACCAGCCCCACTGCCGCGGCACCTCGCGGGTCAACGCCTCCTCGTACGGCAGCAGCAGCGCTTCGTGCGAGGTGTAGAAATCGACCCGGTTGAGGTTGTACAGCTGCGCGCCGGACAGCGTCTCCATGAAGCGCACCGCGTCGCCGATCGAGGCCACCATCTTCTGGTAGTCCTCGGCCAGCGGCGAGTAGCCGACCCAGCTCAGGTTCCAGTATTCGGGATGGTGCAGGTCGGCGAAACCGCCATCGATCAGCGCGCGCACGAAATTCATCGTCATCGCCGAACGCGAGTGCGCGGTGATCATCCGCTGCGGGTCGGGCACGCGCGCCTGCGCGGTGAATTCCGGGCCGTTGACCACGTCGCCGCGGTAGCTGGGCAGGGTCACGCCGTCTCGGGTCTCGGTATCGGCCGAGCGCGGCTTGGCGTACTGGCCGGCGTAACGGCCGACCCGCACCACCGGCAGGCGCAGCCCATGCACCAGCACCAGGCTCATCTGCAGCAGCACCTTGAGCCGGTTGGAGATGGTGCCCGACTCGCAATCGCTGAAGTTCTCCGCGCAATCGCCGCCCTGCAGCAGGAAGCGCTTGCCCTCCTGGGCCTCGGCCAGCTGCTTCTTCAGCGCGAAGATCTCCCACGAGGTAACCAGCGGCGGCAGATGGCGCAATTCGCCCAGCGTCGCTTCCAGCGCCTGCGCGTCCGGATACACCGGCATCTGCAGCGCGGGTTTGCCGCGCCAGCTGGCGGGCGTCCAGAGCGGCGGGACGGATTCGGGCGCGGCGGCGGGGACGGACAGGTTCATGAAAGGACTCCTAGGCAACCTGCGATGTTCGCAGAGCCTGGCCGCGACGCAAAGCACTCGCGCGTCGCCGGCGCCGCCATCGCAGCGCCGGTGCCGCAGACATGAACGGCAAGCAACACCGGCATGCCGCCATGACTTCCGGCCTACGCCAGGGTCGCTGCGGAAGCAGACTGTTACTTAATAACAAAACATTCCCCCACTCCTCCCGGTCCGCACTGCCATGACTCCTCGCCCCCTCTCCGCCGCCATCGCCCTGATCCTGCTGGCCGCCCCCGGCCTCGCGCTCGCCGCCGATGCGGCCATTGCCGATACCGGCCCCGAGCGCACCACCGACCTGGATGCGGTCAGCGTCACCGCCAAGCTCGAAGCCGCGCGCAACGCGCTGTCGCCGGACATCGGCAGCAGCCAGTACACGATCAGCGCCGAGGACATCGAGCGGCTGCCGCTGGGCGCCTCCACCCCGCTCAACCAGGTGCTGCTGCAGGCGCCGGGCGTGGTCCAGGACTCCTACGGCGGCATCCATGTGCGCGGCGACCACGCCAACCTGCAGTACCGCATCAACGGCGTGCTGATCCCCGAATCGATCTCCGGCTTCGGCCAGAGCCTGGACCCGCGCACGATCAAGAGCATCAAGCTGCTCGACGGCGCGCTGCCGGCGCAGTTCGGCGACCGTACCGCGGCGGTGGTGGACATCACCACCAAGAGCGGCGTGGAACTGGGCAACGGCGGCAGCGTCGGCCTCACCGGCGGCTCCTACGGCACGCTCAATCCGAACGCCTCCTGGTGGGGCAGCAGCGGCCGCTGGAGCTGGTTCGTCACCGGCGACTACGAGCAGAACAAGAACGGCCTGGAGAACCCGGTCGACAGCCGCAGTCCCGAGCACGACAAATCGCACCAGGGCAAGGGCTTCGCCGACCTCAGCTACCTGCTCGACGAGAACACCCGGCTCAGCCTGCTGGTCGGCTTCGCCAACAACCGCTTCCAGATCCCGAACAATCCCGGGCAGACGCCCGCGTTCGACTACCTGGGCACCACCGATTTCGATTCGTCCAGGCTCGACGAGAACCAGCGCGAGAACACCCGCTTCGGCACCTTGGTGCTGCAAGGCTCGCTCGGCGCCACCAGCTACCAGCTGTCGGCCGGGCAGCGCTACAGCAGCGTGGCGTTCTCGCCCGACATCGCCGGCGACCTGATCTTCAACGGCGTCGCCTCGCAGGTGGACCGCAGCAACCGCGCCAACACCGTGCAGGCCGACTTCTCCACCCCGCTCGGCGACGCGCACACGCTGCGCTACGGCCTGTACGGCAACTTCGAACACGCCATCGCCAGCAACAATTCCTACGTGTTCCCGGCCGATGCCGACGGCAACCAGGCCGCCAACGCACCGCTGTTCATTCCCGACGCCAGCCGTTTCCACGCCAGCACCTACGCGCTGTATCTGCAGGACGAGTGGAAGATCGGTAACGACTGGACCGTGAACTACGGCGTGCGCGGCGACCGCTACAAGGCGTTCGGCACTACCGAAGGCCAGCTCAGCCCGCGCCTGGGCGTGGTCTGGCAAGCCAGCGCCGACACCACCGTGCACGCCGGCTATGCGCGCTACTTCACCCCGCCGGCCAGCGAGCTGATCTCCACCAGCGACATCGCCCTGTACGACGGCACCACCAACCAGCAGTCCACCGCCGGCGGCGCGACCACGCCGCTGAGCGAGCGCAGCGACTACTACGACCTGGGCATCTCGCAGGTGGTCACCGAGCACCTGACCCTGGGCCTGGACACGTATTACCGCAGGGCCGACCGGCTGCAGGACGAAGGTCAGTTCGGCGCCGCCTACGTCTATTCCACCTTCAACTACCGCTATGGCCGCATCCGCGGCGCCGAATTCAGCGCCGACTACAGCAACGGGCCGGTCACCGCCTACTTCAACGCCGCCTACAGCAAGGCGATGGGCAAGCGGGTCATGACCAGCCTGTACAACTTCGACCCGGACGCGCTGGCCTACGCCTACGACAACTGGATCCACCTGGACCACGACCAGAAGTTCACCTCGTCCGGCGGCATCAGCTACGCGATCGACGACGCCAGCCGGGTCGGCGCCAACTACCTGTTCGGCAGCGGCCTGCGCACCGATACCGACACCGTGCCCAACGGCGCCGAGCTGCCCTCGTACTTCCAGCTGAACCTCAGCGCCGGCCACGACTTCGCGCTCAGCGCTCATCCGCTGCACGCGCAAGTGGCGGTGCTCAACGTGCTCGATCGCGCCTACCAGCTGCGCGACGGCGGCGGCATCGGCGTCTTCGCCCCGCAATGGGCGCCGCGCCGCGGCGTCTACCTGAGCCTGCAGCAGGACTTCTGAGGCGGGATGGGACAGGCCGCGCCCGGGGACACACGGGCCGGCCTGGATGCGCCGGTTGCAGCCAGCGATCCCCTGTAGGAGCGACTTCAGTCGCGACGGGCTCTACCGGTGACGCCTGTCGCGACTGAAGTCGCTCCCACAGGAACGCGACCGCCGACTGCGACCGACAGGCCCTGTGCTACGCACTCGCGGCACAGCACGCCGCGCACCGCTCAGTGCAGCGAACGCCGCCTGGTCTTGAACCCGGCGTACAGCGCGAACACCGCCAGCAGCACGAAGCAGATCAGGCACCACATCGGCATCGACAGGCCGAGGAAGCGCCAGTCGATAGTGCCGCAGTCGCCGGTCCCGGTCAGCACTCGGCGCAGCACCTCGAACGGCCCCAGCGTCTCGCGCAGGAAGCTCAGCGGCGGCCCGCAGGAGGCCATCGGATCGGGGAACAGCTGCACCGACACGTGCTTGGTGGAGATGCCGGCGCCGATCGCCGCGGCCAGGAACGTCAGCACCGCATAGATCTTGCGCCCGCCGCTGCGCGCCGGACCGTGCAAGGCGCCGAGCAGGAACAGCAGGCCCAGCGCGGCGAACGCGATGCGCTGGAAGATGCACAGCGGACAGGGCTCGATGCCGAGCTGCACCTGCACATAGATCGCGTAGCCCAGCAGCGCGGCGCAGATCAGAAAGCCGAGCAGGAACTGCGCGCGGAAACTCCAGCGTAACGGGTTCATCGGGTCGGGCTCACATGAACGATCCGGCATTATCCGCCATCGCCCGCCTCGCCACCATGTGCCGTGCGTCCACAGGTGCGGCGTGCCGCCGCGGCGCCCTTCGCGCAAAAACCCACTGCCCAGACGCAAAAAAGCCCGGACATGCCGGGCTTTCTGCTGACGCGGTGCGGGCCGGACTTACTCGGCCACTTCCTCGGCGATCGCGGTCGGGCGATCGACCAGCTCGACGTACGCCATCGGCGCGTTGTCGCCGGCGCGGAAGCCGCACTTCAGGATGCGCAGGTAGCCGCCCGGACGCGACTGGTAACGCGGGCCCAGCTCGACGAACAGCTTGCCCACTGCTTCCTTGTCGCGCAGGCGCGAGAAGGCCAGACGGCGATTGGCGACACCATCGACCTTGGCGATGGTGATCAGCGGCTCGGCGACGCGACGCAGCTCCTTGGCCTTCGGCAGGGTGGTCTTGATCAGCTCGTGCTTGAACAGCGAGGCCGCCATGTTGGAGAACATCGCCTGGCGATGGGCGCTGGTGCGGTTGAACTTGCGGCCGGATTTCTGGTGACGCATGGTCTTGATTCCTATGGAAAATTGAAACTGCTGGAGATCGCTGTCGCCGTCCTGGCGTTGAACAATGGACTGCGGATGGTCCGAGCCGGCCGTCCCTGACCGGACAACGCCGCGGGCTTGAAGACCCGTCGGCGTAGTTGTGCAACTGATGCGGCGCGAGGCGCCGCGAAGGCGCCCCTGCTTCCATCCCTGGCGGTCTTACCCGGGCTCCGTGGAGCCCTGCCCGGCCATCCATGACCGGACCTGCAGCGTCCGTGGCCGATGCCGGTGCGGCATCGGCCAGGTGCAGCTGCTTAGCCGAGCATGCCATGCTGGGCGACGCCGGCCGGCGGCCAGTTCTCCAGCTTCATGCCGAGCGACAGGCCACGCTGGGCCAGCACTTCCTTGATCTCGGTCAGCGACTTCTTGCCGAGGTTCGGGGTCTTGAGCAGCTCCACTTCGGTCTTCTGGATCAGATCGCCGATGTAGTAGATGCTCTCGGCCTTCAGGCAGTTGGCCGAACGCACGGTCAGTTCCAGGTCGTCGATCGGACGCAGCAGCACCGGATCCACGCCGTTGCTGGCCGGCTTGGCCGCGCCACGGTCGCGATGGGTGAAGTCGCCGAACACCGACAGCTGGTCGCTGAGGATGTCGGCGGCGGTGCGCACGGCTTCCTCGGCATCGATGGTGCCGTTGGTCTCGATGTCCAGGACCAGCTTGTCCAGGTCGGTCCGCTGCTCGACGCGCGCGGATTCGACCGCGTAGGCGACGCGGCGCACCGGCGAGAACGACGCATCCAGGACCAGGCGGCCGATGGTGCGGGTTTCCTCGTCCGGACGGCGACGCGCGGCGGCCGGCTGGTAGCCGAAGCCACGCTCGATCTTCAGACGCATGTTGATCGCCGTATCCTTGGTCAGGTGGCAGATGACATGATCGTTGTTGAGGATCTCGACGTTGTGGTCGACCTTGATGTCGGCAGCGGTCACGACGCCCGGACCCTGCTTGGACAGCGACAGCGTGGCGCTGTCGCCGGTGTGCATGCGGATGGCCACGTCCTTGAGGTTGAGCAGGACTTCAAGCACATCTTCCTGCAGCCCTTCGACCGTGGTGTACTCGTGCAGCACGCCGTCGATCTCGACTTCGGTGATCGCGAAGCCGGGGATCGAGGACAGCAGCACGCGACGCAGGGCATTGCCCAGCGTGTGCCCATAACCACGCTCCAAGGGCTCGATTACGACCTTGGCGCGGTTGTCGGTAAGGCGTTCGATCTGCGGCCCACGGGGGCGCAGAACCTGGTTGGCGGTAACCGTCATGTTGCGGGTTCTCCTGACGAGCCTCCGTTGCCGGAGGCTCTCCAATGTGATTACTTCGAATACAACTCGACGATCAGCGCTTCGTTGATGTCAGCAGGCAGGTCCGCACGATCCGGCACGGCCTTGAAGATGCCGCTGAACTTCTTCGAATCGACCTCGACCCAGGACGGGTTCAGGTCGTGCGTTTCGGCAACGGTCAGCGCTTCCTGCACGCGAAGCTGCTTCTGGGCCTTTTCCGACAGGGCGATCGCGTCGCCGGCCTTGACCTGGTAAGAGGCCAGGTTCACCGACTTGCCGTTGACCAGCACGCCACGGTGCGACACCAGCTGGCGCGCGGCCGGGCGGGTGACGGCGAAGCCCATGCGGTAGACGACGTTGTCCAGGCGGGTTTCCAGCAGCTGCAGCAGGTTCTCGCCGGTGTTGCCCTTCTTGGTCGAGGCCTTCTTGTAGTAGTTGCGGAACTGACGCTCCAGCAGACCGTAGATACGCTTGACCTTCTGCTTCTCGCGAAGCTGGGTGGCGTAGTCGGACAGCTTGCCCTTGCGGGCGGTCGCGCCGTGCTGGCCGGGCTTCTGCTCCAGCTTGCACTTGGAGTCCAGCGCACGCGCCGGGCTCTTGAGGGAAAGATCGGCGCCTTCACGGCGCGCGAGCTTACAGGTAGGACCGATATAACGAGCCATTTCTTATCGCTCCTTTAGACGCGACGCTTCTTCGGCGGACGGCACCCGTTGTGCGGGATAGGCGTCACGTCGATGATGTTGGTGATCTTGTATCCGACGTTGTTCAACGAACGGACGGCGGACTCGCGACCCGGACCCGGGCCCTTGATGCGCACTTCCAGCGACTTCACGCCGTAGTCGAGCGCAGCGCGCCCGGCCTTCTCGGCGGCAACCTGCGCCGCGAACGGCGTGGACTTGCGCGAACCGCGGAAACCAGCGCCACCGGAGGTCGCCCAGGACAACGCATTGCCCTGACGGTCGGTGATGGTCACGATGGTGTTGTTGAACGAAGCGTGGACGTGGGCGACGCCGTCGGTGACGACGCGCTTGATCTTCTTCTTGGTCTTTGCTGCTGCGGGCTTAGCCATGTCTGTCCCTTACTTCCTGATCGCCTTGCGCGGGCCCTTGCGGGTGCGGGCGTTGGTGCGGGTGCGCTGACCACGCAGCGGCAGGCCACGACGATGACGCAGGCCGCGGTAGCAGCCCAGGTCCATCAGTCGCTTGATGGCGATGCCCACTTCGCGACGCAGGTCGCCTTCGACGATGTACTTGCCGACTTCGAGGCGCAGGCGCTCGATTTCCGGTTCGGACAGGTCACGGATCTTGGTGGTCGAGGTCACGCCTGCGGCTTCGCAGACCTTCTTCGAACGGGTACGGCCGATGCCGAAAATGCTTTGCAACCCGACCCAGACGTGCTTCTGGGCTGGCAGGTTGACGCCTGCAATACGCGCCATGACGCGGTTCTCCAACTGAGTGATGGCCCGACGGCGCACTGCGGCGCCATCCGGCAGGATGGATCAAAAAGTGAACTTGTAAGTCTAGCAAGGTCTCGGGTTACATGGAAGCCCGTGGAACCTTTCGGTTCCGCAGGCCCGGCATGGGGAGTGTGCCCATGCTCCGGCGCCGGACGTCGTTGGCCAGGGTGAGGATCCACCTCGGCCGCCCGCGCTACTCCAGCGCAGGACCACCACGTCGCACCCACGCACGAGACCGCTGCATGGGCCGCCCTTCAAGTCGGAAGACTGCGCCCGGGAACCGGGGCGTCTTCGCGGAAGGAAGTCAAATTATAGCAATCAACCGCGGGCGAAACCGCCGCCGCGCGAGCCACCCTTGAGGTTGGCCTTCTTCAACAGGCTTTCGTACTGGTGCGACATCAGGTGCGCCTGGATCTGCGCGATGAAGTCCATCACCACCACGACCGCGATCAGCAGCGAAGTGCCGCCGAAATGGAACGAGGTGCCGAGCTGCGCGCGCATGATTTCCGGCAGCAGGCACACGATCACCAGGTACAGCGAGCCGGCCGCGGTCAACCGGGTCAGCACGCCGTCGACGTAGTCGGCGGTGGCCTTGCCCGGACGGATGCCCGGGATCAGCGCGCCGGACTTCTTCAGGTTGTCCGCGGTTTCCTGCGAGTTGAACACCAGCGCGGTATAGAAGAACGCGAAGCCGATGATCAGCGCGGCGAACACGATCATGTGCACCGGCTCGCCCGGGCCCAGCGCATTGGCGATGCGCTGCAGCCAGCTGCCGAAGGTGCTGTTGGAGGCGGCCTGGCCCGACCACATCGACAGCGTCGCCGGGAAGGCGAGGATGCTCGAGGCGAAGATCGGCGGAATCACGCCGGCCATGTTCAGCTTCAGCGGCAGGAACGAGGTCTGGTTCATGTACGCGTTGCGGCCGCCCTGGCGGCGCGCGTAATTCACCGTGATTCGTCGCTGCCCGCGCTCGACGAACACCACGAACAAGGTGAAGGCGAGGATGGTCAGCACGATCAGCAGCAGCGAGATGAACTGCAGGTCGCCATTGCTGTAGGCCTCCAGCGTCTGGATCGCCGCCGCCGGCAGGCCGGCGACGATGCCGGCGAAGATGATCAGCGACACGCCGTTGCCGATGCCGCGCTCGGTGACCTGCTCGCCGACCCACATCAGGAAGATGGTGCCGGCGGTCAACGCGATCACCGCGGTGAGCACGAAGCCCATGCCCGGCGCGTACACGACCGGTGCGCCGCCCGGTGCGGTCTGGTTCTGCAGCGCCAGCGCGATACTGCCGCCCTGCACCACCGCCAGCAACACCGCGCCGATGCGCGAATACTGGGTGATCTTGCGTCGGCCGGATTCGCCTTCCTTCTGCATCGCCTTCAGCGACGGGAAGATGTGCGTGGCCAACTGGATCACGATCGATGCCGAGATGTACGGCATCACGTTCAGCGCGAAGATGCTGAAACGGTGCAGGGCGCCGCCCGAGAACATGTTGAACATGTCCACGATGCCGCCGCCCTGCGCCTGCATCAGCGCAAGCATGGCTTCGGGATTGACGCCCGGCACCGGCACGTAGCAGCCGATGCGGTAGACGATCAATGCGCCGAGAACGAACAACAGGCGCTGGCGAAGTTCCGTGAACTTGCCGAGCCCGCCGCCGAGGTTACCCATGCCAGCCTGCGCCATCTGCGTGTTACTCCTGCACGCTGCCGCCGGCAGCTTCGATTGCCGCCTTGGCACCGGCGGTCGCGGCGATACCCTTGAGCACGAACTTCTTGCTCAGCTCGCCCTTGAGGACGACCTTGGCCTTCTTCGCGGTGCTCGGGACCAGCTTCGCAGCGCGCAGCGCGGCGAAATCGATCTCGCCTTCCGGCAGGTTGTCCAGCTGGTAGGACAGCACTTCGGCAGTGTCCTTGGCCATCTTGGAACGGAAGCCGATCTTCGGCAGACGGCGCTGCATGGGGGTCTGGCCGCCTTCGAAGCCGGCCTTGATCTTGCCGCCGCCCTTACGCGCGAACGAACCCTTGTGGCCGCGGCCGCAGGTCTTGCCCAGGCCCGAACCGATGCCGCGGCCGACGCGGGTGCGCTCGGTACGCGCGCCTTCGGCGGGCTTCAGATCATTCAGATGCAAAGTCATGGTCGCTTACTCCTCAACCTGGACGAGGTACTGAACCTTGTTGATCAGGCCGCGTACCTGCGGGCTGTCCTTCAGTTCACGCACATCGTTGAGCTTGTTCAGGCCCAGCGCACGCACCGACAGGCGGTGACGCGACTGGGTACCACGAAGGCCGCGCACCAGGCGCACCTTCACCGTCTTGTTGGACTCATTAGCCATGGTTGAGTTCCTCCACCTTCTTGCCGCGCTTGGCCGCGATGCGCGACGGCGACTGCATGTCTTCCAGGCCGCGCAGCGTGGCGCGCACCAGGTTGATCGGGTTGCGCGAACCGACCGCCTTGGCCAGCACGTTCTTGACGCCGACCGCTTCCAGCACGGCGCGCATCGCGCCGCCGGCGATGACGCCGGTACCTTCCGAGGCGGGCATCATGAACACGCGCGCCGCGCCGTGGCCGGACTTCACCGGGTGCCACAGGGTGCCGTTGTTCAGGTCGATGTTGAGCATGCCCTTGCGCGCATATTCCATCGACTTCTGGATCGCGACCGGCACTTCGCGCGCCTTGCCGTAACCGAAACCGATCTTGCCGTTGCCGTCGCCGACCACGGTCAGCGCGGTGAAGGTGAACTGGCGACCGCCCTTGACCGTCTTGCTGACGCGGTTGACCGCGACCAGCTTTTCGATCATGCCATCGTCGACTTTCTCTTCGCGGTTGCGGTCGCGATCACGACCCCGCGGTGCACGCTGTTCTTCAGCCATTGTGTATTCCTTGGTAGTTGAAAGATTTACGGCTTGCATGCCGCTTGTAGTTGTTGACTGGAACCGTGTTCCCCGGACGCGCGCAGAAGGCGCGCCAAGGTCCGATGCGGCCCGCATCGGCAGGTCGGGCGCGGCGTGGACGCCGCACCCGCAAGGATCAGAACTGCAGGCCGCCTTCGCGCGCGGCGTCGGCCAGCGCCTTGATGCGGCCGTGGTAGCGGTAGCCCGAGCGGTCGAAGGCGACCTTCTCGATGCCCGCGGCCTTGGCGCGCTCGGCGATCAGCTTGCCGACCTTGACGGCCGCCTCGCTGTTCTTGCCGCTCTTCAGGCCGTCCTTGACGTCGGCCTGCAGGGTGTTCGCCGCAGCGATCACCTTGGAGCCGTCGGCAGTGAAGACCTGCGCGTACAGGTGCTGGCCGGTGCGCAGCACCGACAGGCGGGCGACGCCGAGTTCGCGGATGTGCGCACGGGTCGACTTGGCGCGGCGCAGGCGGGCGATGTTCTTGTTGATGGTCATGATATGTGTCCTACGGAAGCGGATCGACTTTGGGCGAGAGACCTGTCGGATTCCCGGCCATGAATGGCCGGGTTCCTAGCAGAGCAACCTGCCTTATGCCTTCTTGGCTTCCTTGCGAATGATGACTTCACCGGCGTACTTCACACCCTTGCCCTTATAGGGCTCCGGCGGACGGAAACCGCGGATCTTGGCGGCGACTTCGCCGACGCGCTGCTTGTCGGCGCCCTGTACCACGATCTCAGTCTGAGTCGGGGCGGTCAGGGTGATGCCTTCCGGCGCCTTGAACACGACCGGATGCGAGAAACCGAGCGCCAGGCTCAGGTCCTTGCCCTGCATCGTGGCACGGTAACCGACGCCGACCAGCTCGAGCTTGCGCTCGAAGCCTTCGGACACGCCGTGCACCATGTTCGCCAGGATCGCGCGGACGGTGCCGGTGATGGCGATCTGCGACGGGTCGTTCGCCGACAGCGTGGCGACACCGTTTTCCTGCTGGATTTCAACGCCAGCCGGCTTCGGCAGCGACAGGGTGCCCTTCGGGCCCTTGACGCTCACCAGCTCGGGCTGGACATTCAGTTCGACGCCCTTCGGGAGGGAGATCGGCTTCTTGGCTACGCGGGACATTTACTTGCTCCTTCCCTTAGGCCACGAAGCACAGGACTTCGCCACCGACGCCGGCCTGACGGGCCTGCGCATCGGTCATGATGCCCTTGGACGTGGAAATGATGGCAACGCCCAGGCCGCCGAGAACCTTCGGCAGCTCGGCCTTACCGCGATACTGGCGCAGACCCGAACGGGACACGCGCTTGAGCGTATCGATGACCGGACGGCCCTCGAAATACTTCAGCACGATTTCCAGCTCGGACTTGTTGTTCTCGATCGCGTTGACGCGCAGGTCGCTGATGTAGCCTTCGGCCTTCAGCACTTCTGCGATCGCAACCTTGATCTTGGAGGACGGCATTTTCACCGTCGGTTTGCCAACCGCGGCCGCATTCTTGATGCGGACCAGCAGGTCGGCGATGGGATCAGTCATGCTCATGGTGTCTACCTTTGAGTGCACCGATATCCGCTTTCGCGAAAATCTTGTGATGTGTAGCTGTGGAATGACGCAGTGATGTGCAGCGTGAAGCATCCTGGAGAAGGCCAGGGCCTGGTCCCGCCGTCACCCGCTGGGCGCAGGCAAGGAGCGGGATTATACGACAAAAAGTCCGACTTGCGTCGGACTCGTTGACTGAACAGCAAGCGGGCGCGCGACCGCCCTGCCCCGGGCTCCGCGAACGGAGCCGGGACCGCCGGTTGTTACCAGCTGGCCTTGCGCAGGCCCGGCACGTCGCCGTTCATCGTCGCCTTGCGCAGCATGTTGCGGCCGAGGCCGAACTTGCGGTACACGGCGCGCGGACGACCGGACAGTTCGCAACGGGTGCGCTGGCGGCTCGGCGACGAATCGCGCGGCAGCTTCTGCAGCTTGACCACCGCGTCGGCCTTCTCGTCGTAGGACGAGCTGTCGGCGGCGATGATCTTCTTCAGCGCATCGCGCTTGTCGGCGAACTTCTTCGCCAGCTTCTTGCGCTTGATGTCGCGGTTGACCATGGAGGTCTTTGCCATCTGTAAATCCTCGGGATTCGAGATTGGGGATTGGAGATTCTCAGGAGCCGGGGCTTGGAGGGCGACGCCCTGCCAATCCCGAATCCCGAATCCCGAATCCCGGTTGTCAATCAGTTACGGAACGGGAACTTGAACGCTTCGAGCAACGCCTTCGCTTCGGCGTCGGTCTTGGCGGTGGTGGTGATGGCGATATCCATGCCGCGGATCGCATCGACGGCGTCGAAGTCGATTTCCGGGAAGATGATCTGTTCCTTCACACCCATGTTGAAGTTGCCGCGACCGTCGAACGAACGACCCGAGACACCGCGGAAGTCGCGCACGCGCGGCAGCGAGATGTTGATCAGGCGATCCAGGAACTCGTACATCTTGGCGCGACGCAGCGTGGTCTTGCAGCCGATCGGCCAACCATCGCGGATCTTGAACGACGCCACCGAGATACGCGACTTGGTGACGACCGGCTTCTGGCCGGAGACCTTGGCCATGTCGGCCACGGCGTTTTCCAGGATCTTCTTGTTCGTCGCCGCCTCGCCCACGCCCATGTTCAGCGTGACCTTGACCAGCTTCGGCACTTGCATCGGATTGGTGTAACCGAACTTCTTCATCAGAGCCGGTACCACTTCTTCCTTGTAGATCTTTTCGAGACGGGAATTCATTGTGTCATTCCTCAGGCGTCGAGCGCCTCACCGCTGGAGCGGAACACACGCAGTTTGCGTCCATCCTCCAGCACCTTGAAGCCAACGCGCTCGCCCTTGCCCGTTGCCGGGTTGACGATCGCCACGTTGGAAATATGGATCGACGCTTCACGCTCGACCACGCCGCCGGCAACGCCTGCCTGCGGGTTCGGCTTGGTGTGGCGCTTGACGATGTTCGCGTTGGAGACGATCACGCGATCGCCGTCGACGCGGACGATTTCGCCCTGCTTGCCCTTGTCCTTGCCGGTAGTGACGACGACCTGGTCGCCCTTCTTGATACGGTTAGCCATGTGTATGTCCTCCGCTCACAGCACTTCAGGAGCGAGCGAGACGATCTTCATGAACTTCTCGGAACGCAGCTCGCGGGTAACAGGCCCGAAGATACGCGTGCCGATCGGCTCCTGCTTGTTGTTGAGCAACACCGCAGCGTTGCCGTCGAAGCGGATCAGCGAACCGTCGGGACGACGCACACCCTTGCGGGTACGCACCACGACGGCGTCGTAGACTTCGCCCTTCTTGACCTTGCCGCGCGGGATCGCGTCCTTGACGGTGACCTTGATGATGTCGCCAATGTGCGCGTAGCGGCGCTTGGAGCCGCCGAGCACCTTGATGCACATCACTTCCTTGGCACCGGAATTGTCGGCGACGTCGAGGTAGCTCTGCATCTGGATCATGATTCAGATCTCCCTTATTCGGCCGAACGGGTGACGATTTCGACCACCCGCCAGTTCTTGGTCTTGGACATCGGCGCAATCTCGGTCACCCGCACCAAATCGCCTTCGTTGCAGGCGTTGTCGGCGTCGTGGGCGTGGAGCTTGGTCGAGCGCTTGATGTACTTGCCGTACAGCGCATGCTTGACCTGACGCTCCACCAGCACGGTGACGGTCTTGTCCATCTTGTTGCTGACGACGCGGCCTTCGACCGTGCGCAGCGTCTTGCTTTCGTTAGTGTCGCTCATGGCGGCCATCCTTACTTCGTGCTGCCGATCAGGTACTTCACGCGAGCAATCTCGCGGCGCACCCGGCGGGTTTCGTGGGTCTTCGGCAGCTGCCCGGTGACCTGCTGCATGCGCAGGGCGAACTGCTCCTTGCGCAGATCGGTCAGGTGGGACTTCAGATCGTCAGCCGACTTCTCGCGGAGTTGTTTGATGTCCATCAGCGTACCGTCCGGGTCACGAAGGTGGTGGTCACCGAAAGCTTGGCAGCGGCCAGGCGGAACGCCTCGCGCGCGACATCTTCGCCGACGCCTTCGATTTCATAGATCATGCGACCGGGCTGGATCTGGGCGACCCAGTACTCGACGTTGCCCTTACCGGAGCCCATTCGCACTTCGATCGGCTTCTTGGTGATCGGCTTGTCCGGGAACACGCGGATCCACATTTTGCCGCCGCGCTTGACGTAGCGGCTGATCGAGCGGCGCGCCGCTTCGATCTGGCGCGCGGTCAGCTGACCGTGCGCGGTGGCCTTCAGCCCGTACTCGCCGAAGCTGACGGCGTTGCCGCTCCATGCCAGGCCGTCGTTACGGCCCTTGTGCATCTTGCGGTATTTGGTTCGCTTGGGTTGCAACATTGCCGTTACCTCGCTTCACGAGCCGGACGCGACGGACGGTCACCACGGTCGCCGCGATCGTTACGATCGTTGCGCGGGGAATCGTCCTGCTTTTCCTGGCCAACCTGGGAGAAATCGAAGATCTCGCCCTTGTAGATCCATACCTTGATGCCGATGATGCCGTAGGTCGTCTTGGCTTCAGCGAAGCCATAGTCGATGTCGGCACGCAGCGTATGCAGCGGCACGCGGCCCTCGCGGTACCACTCGGAACGGGCGATTTCCGCACCGTTCAAGCGGCCAGCGACGTTGACCTTGATGCCCAGGGCACCCAGGCGCATCGCGTTGCCGACCGAGCGCTTCATCGCGCGGCGGAACATGATGCGACGCTCCAGCTGCTGCGCGATCGACTCGGCGACCAGCTGCGCATCCAGCTCCGGCTTGCGCACTTCGGTGACGTTGATGTGGGCGGGGACGCCCATCATCTCGCTCACTTCCTTGCGCAGCTTCTCGATGTCCTCACCGCGCTTGCCGATCACCACGCCCGGACGGGCGGTGTGGATCGTCACGCGCGCGGTCTTGGCCGGACGCTCGATCAGGATCTTGCTGATGCCCGCCTGCGCCAACTTCTTGCGCAGCATTTCGCGAACCTTGAGGTCGGCTGCCAGGTAACCGGCGAACTCGCCCTTGTTGGCGTACCACTTGGAATTCCAGTCCTTGGAGACACCCAAGCGGATTCCAATCGGATGAACTTTATGACCCATCGTCTTTTCCTTTCCGCTTTACTTGGCGGCGCCCACAACCACAGTGATGTGGCTGGTGCGCTTGAGGATGCGGGTACCGCGGCCTTTCGCCCGCGCCATGAAACGCTTCAGGGTCGGACCTTCATCAACCATGATGGTCTTGACCTTCAGCTCGTCAACATCCGCGCCCTGGTTGTTCTCGGCATTGGCGATCGCCGACTCCACCACCTTCTTGATCAGGTGGGCAGCCTTCTTATCCGAGAACTTCAGCAGGTTGACCGCCCGCTCGGCGGAAAGACCGCGCACCTGGTCGGCGACCAGGCGGGCCTTCTGCGGGGAGATGCGCGCAGTGCGCAGGATTGCTTTCGCTTCCATCGTCATCTCTCCTTACCGGCTCGACTTCTTGTCGCCACCGTGACCCTTGAAGGTCCGGGTGACGGCAAATTCGCCGAGCTTGTGGCCGACCATGTTCTCGTTGACCAGCACCGGAACGTGGTTCTTGCCGTTATGCACGGCGATGGTGAAGCCCACCATCTCCGGCAGGATCATCGAGCGACGCGACCAGGTCTTGATCGGACGCTTGCTGCCGGCCGCGGCCTCCACCTTCTTGACGAGGTGGTGATCGACGAACGGGCCTTTCTTGAGTGAACGTGCCATGGTCGATTAGCCCCTACGATCGCGGACGATGAATTGTTCGGTGCGCTTGTTATGGCGCGTCTTGTAACCCTTGGTCGGCACGCCCCACGGGGTGACCGGATGCGGATTACCCTGACCGGCCTTCGCCTCACCACCACCGTGCGGGTGGTCGACGGGGTTCATGGCCGCACCGCGAACGGTCGGGCGAACGCCGCGCCAGCGCTTGGCGCCCGCCTTGCCCAGCTTCTCGAGGTTGTGCTCGTCGTTGCCGACTTCGCCGATGGTGGCGCGGCACTCGACCGGCACCTTGCGCATTTCGCCGGAGCGAAGACGCAGGGTGGCGTAGATGCCTTCACGCGCGACCAGCTGCACCGCGGCGCCGGCAGCACGCGCGATCTGCGCGCCCTTGCCCGGCTTCAGCTCGATGCCGTGCACCGTCGTACCGACCGGGATGTTGCGCAGCGGCAGGGTGTTGCCGGTCTTGATCGGCGCATCCGAACCCGCGATCACCTGGTCGCCGGCCTTCAGGCCCTTCGGCGCGATGATGTAGCGGCGCTCGCCGTCGGCGTAGCACAGCAGGGCGATATGGGCGGTGCGGTTCGGATCGTATTCGATCCGCTCCACGCGCGCCGGAATGCCTTCCTTGTTGCGCTTGAAGTCGATCAGGCGGTAATGCTGCTTGTGGCCACCGCCGACGTGACGGGTGGTGATGCGGCCATGGTGGTTACGACCACCGGACTTGCTCTGCGGCTCCAGCAGCGCTGCATGCGGCGCGCCCTTGTGCAGATCGGGCGTGACCACGCGCACGGCCGAACGACGGCCGGGAGAAGTGGGTTTGAATTTCATCAATGGCATGGGATGGACCTCAGGCCTTGGCCGTTACGTCGATGGACTGGCCTTCGGCCAGACGCACGTACGCCTTGCGCCAATCGCCGCGACGACCGCTGCGCGAACGGAAGGACTTGTTCTTGCCCTTGACGTTCAACACGTTGACCGACTCGACCTTGACGTCGAACAGCTGCTCGACCGCGGCCTTGACATCGGCCTTGGTGGCTTCGCTCGAGATCTCGAAGACGTACTGATTGGAGAGTTCCTGCAGGCGCGCGGTCTTTTCGGAGACACGCGGGGCACGCAGCACGCTGAAGATTTTTTCGTTGCTGCTCATGCCAGCCACTCCTCGACCTTCTTGACCGCATCGGCGGTGATCACGACCGTATCGGCCCCGACCAGCGACACCGGATCCAGGCCCTGCACGTCACGCACTTCCACGTAGGGAAGGTTGCGCGCCGACAGGTACAGATGCTCGGACGCCTCTTCGGTCACGATCAGCGGGCGCTTGCCCACTTCCAGACCCTTCAGCTTCTCGATCAGATCCTTGGTCTTGCTGGCCTCGACGTCGAACGCGTCGACGACCATCAGGCGACCCTGGCGGTTGAGCTCCGAAAGGATCGCGCAGATCGCGGCGCGATACATCTTGCGGTTCACCTTCTGCTCGAAGCTGCGCGGCTTGGCCGCGAAGGTCACGCCGCCGCCGACGAAGATCGGAGCGGTCAGCGCGCCGTGGCGAGCGCCACCGCCCTTCTGCTTCTTCGACTTCTTGGTGGTGCCGTTGACTTCCGAACGCGTCTTCTGCGCCTTGGTGCCGGCGCGGCCCGCGTTGCGATAGGCGACGACGACCTGGTGAACCAGATCCTCGCTGAAATCGCGACCGAACACGGCGTCGGAGACCGAGACCTTGTTGTTGCTACCCGTGATAACGAGTTCCATCGTCATCTCTCCTTATGCCTTGCTAGCCGGACGCACGATCACGTCGCCACCGGCAGCGCCAGGCACAGCGCCGCGAATGGCGATGAGGCCACGCTCGACGTCGACCTTGACCACTTCCAGATTCTGCGTGCTCTGCTGCACCGCGCCCATGTGGCCGGACATCTTCTTGCCCGGGAAAACGCGACCCGGGGTCTGGCGCTGACCCAGCGAACCCGGCGCGCGATGCGACAGCGAGTTACCGTGGGTGGCATCGCCCATGCGGAAGTTGTACCGCTTGATGGTGCCCTGGAAACCCTTGCCCTTGGTGACGCCCTGGACGTCGACCTTCTGGCCGACTTCGAAGATGTCCGCCTTGATCTCGCCGCCGATGGCGTAATCGCTCAGCTGCGCGTCTTCAACGCGGAACTCCCACAGGCCGCGACCGGCTTCGACCTTCGCCTTGGCGTAGTGGCCGGAGGCAGGCTTGTTGACCAGCGCGGCGCGACGGGCGCCCACGGTGATCTGCACGGCGCTGTAGCCGTCGCTTTCGACGGTCTTGAGCTGGGTGATGCGGTTCGGGGTCGCTTCGATCAGGGTGACCGGAATGGAGCGGCCGTCTTCGGTGAAGACGCGGCTCATGCCGGCCTTGCGGCCCACGAAGCCCAACGAATATTTCTTCGTCATGGTCGTAGTCCTCAGGTCAACTTGATCTGGACATCGACGCCCGCCGCGAGCTCGAGCTTCATGAGCGCGTCCACGGTCTTGTCGTTAGGGCCGATGATGTCGAGCACGCGCTTGTGCGTGCGGGTCTCGTACTGGTCGCGCGCGTCCTTGTCGACGTGCGGAGAAACGAGAATGGTGTAGCGTTCGATCTTGGTCGGCAGCGGGATCGGGCCGCGCACTTGCGCGCCGGTCCGCTTCGCCGTCTCAACGATCTCGCTGGCCGAACGGTCGATCAGACGATGATCGAACGCCTTCAGCCGAATCCGGATCTTCTGATCCGCTTTCTGACCGGTCTTTTGCTCCGCCATGGCGGTGGGTTCCTTCGTTAAAAGAGCGACGGGCAAGGCCTCTGGGATACCTGCCCCGATTATTTCCTGATGTGTATACCGCCGAGCATCCAGCTGGCGAGGGCCATTCCTCCGCCCAAAAACTGAGGCAGACCAGTTACCCGGCCTGCCCAGACGGAAAAGTATAATGCGCAGCTACAGCACCGTCAACAGCGCGAGGCCGTTGAGTGCTCCATGCAACGCGACCTTCCCGGTCTGCGAACACGAGGGGCGTCCTGCCTCTCTTTTCGCGGTGTATCCGGCGCCCTACCCAGGAACGCCGAGCCGCGCATTATAGCGACTGTTTCACCCGCCCGCAACATCCCGCAGCCACGAATTGCACGATCCGTATTTGTCCGCAAAAACCACCAGTCACAAACGACGAAAGGCCGGCAGATGCCGACCCTTCGTTGCGACCGCCAGCCGAAGCCGCGGTCATTGTTGGCCGGATGCCCCATCGAGGGCGGCCGGCACATCATCGTCAGACGCGCCCGGCGACCGAAGTCGCCGGAGCGGGCATTACTTGATGATCTTGGCGACCACGCCGGCGCCGACGGTGCGGCCACCT
>NZ_JAYIQP010000028.1:0-33901 GCF_035026585.1 Xanthomonas sp. WHRI 7945 | reverse complement strand
TGCCGCGCCGCAGTGGCCTTGAAGCGTCAGTGGCGTTCGCCGCGCCGCCGCGCGCCCACGCGTTGCGGTCAGGGCTTGTTTTGCTTCGGAAGCCGATCCAGCCGCGTGCCGCTGGCGCGGTCGTGCCGCGCCGCAGTGGCCTTGAAGCGTCAGTGGCGTTCGCCGCGCCGCCGCGCGCCCACGCGTTGCGGTCAGGGCTTTTTTTGCTTCGGAAGCCGATCCAGCCGCGTGTCGCTGGCGCGGTCATGCCACGTCAACCGTTCCCGATCCACCAGCGCCCACCAGAATCCCAGCCCGCCCAGCAGCAGCGACAGCGTGCCGACCAGATAGCGCCGCCACAACGCGCCCCAGGACGGCGTGCCGCCATCGGCGCCGTGCAGGCGCAGCCGCCACGGGCGCATGCCCAGGGTCTGGCCGCCGCGGCGCCAGCTCAGCGTGGCGTACAAGCCGGCCACCAGCCAGCAGCACAGCCACAGCAGCCACTGCAGGGCGCTGAACGGCGCGATGTTCTCGCGCGGCGCATGCCCTTCGAGCGTGTAGCCCAGGGTGAACAGCGCCGAGATCACGAACCACAGCGCCATCACCGGCCACGCATCGTAGAACAGCGCCAGCAGCCGCCACGGCAGCAGCGCACGGGGACGGGAAGCGGTGGCGGTGGACGCGGCGGCGGTCATCGCCACAGCTTAGCGGCAGCGCCACCGGCGCGTCACCGGCTGGTACCGGGATCGGCGCAGTCGCCGCCTTGCGCCGCACGAAGTCGGCGCTAGGCTGTTCCCGGTCCCCGGTCCCCGGTCCCCGGTCCCCGGTCCCCAGTCCCCAGTCCCCAGTCCCCAGTCCCGAGTCCCCAGTCCCGTAAGCTCTCCCAATGCCCGACCTCCACACCCCCGCCGAACGCCGCCAACAGGCACAACGGCTCGCCCCGCTGTGCGATGCCGATGCCGTCGCGATCCAGCAGTTCCTGGACGTGGCCTGGGCCGAGCAGGGCCTGGCGCGGCAGAGCCTGGACAGCTACCGGCGCGACCTGGAGGGCTTCGCGCGCTGGCGAGACGGGGCCGGCGGCGGACTGGCGGGGGCCGATCGCCAGGCTTTGTTCGACTACCTGGCCTGGCGCGCCCGGATGGGCTACTCGCAGCGCAGCAACGCGCGCTGGCTGTCGTCGCTGCGCGCGTTCTTCGCCTTGCGCCTGCGCCGCGGCGAGCGCAGCGACGATCCGACCGCACTGCTGGATCCGCCCAAGCTGCCGCGCTCGCTGCCCAAGGCGCTTGCCGAGAGCCAGATCGAGGCGCTGCTGGCGACGCCGGACGACGCCGACCCGGCCGGGCTGCGCGACCGCGCGATGCTCGAACTGATGTACGCGGCCGGGTTGCGCGTCAGCGAGTTGGTCAACCTGCCGGCGAACGCGGTGAACCTGCGCCAGGGCGTGCTGCGCGTCACCGGCAAGGGCAGCAAGGAGCGCCTGGTGCCGCTGGGCGAGGAATCGCAGCACTGGCTGCAGCGCTATCTGGACACGGCGCGGCCGGCGCTGGCGGCGGCGCAGGCGGTGCCGGCCAGCGACGGCATCGTGCCGATGTTCATCGATGCGGCGCGGCGCCCGCTGAGCCGGCAGCAGTTCTGGGGCCTGGTCAAGCGCTACGCGGCGCTGGCCGGCATCGATCCGGTGCTGGTCAGCCCGCACGGCCTGCGCCACAGCTTCGCCACCCACCTGCTCAACCGCGGCGCCGACCTGCGTGCGTTGCAGATGCTGCTCGGCCACAGTTCGCTTTCGACCACTCAGATCTACACCCTGGTCGCGCGCGAACACCTGCAGAAACTGCACAGCAAGCACCATCCGCGCGGCTGAGCCGCGTGGCGCGTTGCGCCGCCGCCACGCCGCGGCCATGACCTCACTCCTGCCGGATCGGATCGATTTGAACCTCCTTGCTGCCATCGCGTCGCAGGCCCGCTCCAGCGCCTGGCCCGTCCTGTTCCTGCTCGTCGCGAGCAGCGCTGTCGCCGCGCCGGTCGCATCCGGCGACAGCCCCTGGCAACTGGCCGCGGCATCCTCCGCGCTCGACGCGCAGGCGCCGGCGGTGCGCCGCCGCGAGGACCTGCTGTTCTGGTCGCTGGCCGATGGCCGGCGCGAACCGGCCGCGGTCGTGCACCTGCTGGTCGAGGCGCCGTACGCGCAGGTGCAGGCGGCGGTGCGGGCGACGCTGCAGGCGCAGGACGGGGTCGAGGAACGCAGCGCCGCGTCCGAACTGTCGTACCTGCCGGACGAGTGGGACGAGGTCCTGCTGTCACGGCGCGCCGACCTGCGTGCGCTGTTGGTCGCGCAGGTCACCGCGCCGATGCTGGAGGCGGCGGTCGCGCAGGGCGCGCTGACCGCGGGCGAGGCGCAGCTGCGGCTGCAGCGGGCGCACCGGCGCACGCAGTGGGCGCCGCAGGATCGGCATGCGCTGGCCGCGTTCCGCGTTGCGCACTATCCGCAATACTGCGCCACGCGCAGCGAACGCCAGGGCCGTGGTGGCGGCCTGGAGACCACGCTGTGCGTGTTCGACGTCTCCGCTGCGTTCGGCACCGCGGCCACCGCGCTGCGCATCGAGCGCACCGACACCTACGCCAATCCCGAGCACAGCGTGTTCAAGACGCTCTCCCACATCGATCCGTTCGGCCCGTCGCCGCCGCCGCGCCAGTTGCGCCAGCGCGTGGTGCCGGCGGCGTTGTTCCAGGGCGTGCGCGCGGCGATCGCGGCGAGCGCGCCACAGGCGGCGCTGCATGTCGCCGCCTCGCCGCTGGCGTGGACATTGCCGGCTGCGCCATTGCCGCCCGCGCCGCCCGTCGCCTTCGTGGCGGCCGGCAACGGCGTTGCGCCGGTCCCGGTCGAGGCGCTGCCGTGGGACGCGCTCGCCGGCATGGCCGCGGCGACGAACGGCGCGCGCTACCCGCAGGACCTGCTGGCGCTGCCCGACGGCGACCTGCTGCTCAGCATGCAGGTCCTGGGCGGCCCCGCCAGCGGCACCCGGCTGTGGCGGCTGCACCGCGACGGCGAGCAGTGGCAGGCGGCGCTCGTCTGGCAGGGCGAGGAGGGCGCGCGCCGGCTGATGGCGGACGCGCAGGGCGGCAGCGTGTGGTTCCGGGCCAAGGCCGCTGGCGACGAGGACGAGGTGCTGCACGTCTACGACGTCGGCACGCGTCAGCTGCGCCGCCATGCCGTTGCCGGCGACGCGGCGGACGACCGCGGCTACCCCCGCTGGGAGCTGGATGCGGCGCAGCGTCCGGCCTATTTCGCGCACCACAGCGACGCCGCCGGTGCCGGCGCGTTCGGCAGCGGACGCTTCACGATGAGTACGCCGGCCACGCCGCCACCTAGCGACGGTCCCTGGACCTTCGCGCGCGCCTTCGCCGCGCCGCGGCAGGCGCTGATGGACGGCGCGAGCAAGGGCAACGCACAGCTGTGGCCGGTGCGGCTGCGCGATCCGCGTGCGCTGTGGGTGGAGGACGCCGAGGGGCTGGCCGAACTGGATTCGGGCAGCGGCCGCGTATTGCGTGCGTTCGCGCTGCCGCAACGCTTCGGCGTGCCGGACCCGTTCGACGCCAGCGGCGTGGCGCAGTGGGTGCCGACGCCGCTGGGCTCGCTGCAGGGCGGCTGGATCGCCACCGGCTTCGTGCTGCTGCTGGACCCGCACGGCACGTCGCCGCCGCGCTTCGCGCCGGCGGCGGACGGCGGCGAACGCTTCGTCGGCATGCACGTGGTCGACCTGCGCGACGGCAGCGTGCGGCTGTCGGCGCTGCTCGGCCGGGCCGAGACGCTCAAGGCCGCGGCGCGCTCGGCCCATGGCCGGCTGCTGGCGCTGGGCAGCGACGCGCCCGGCGGCGGCCTCCAGGTGGCGGTGTGGCCGCTCGCCGCGACGCGTCCCCCGCTGCCGCTGGCGGCGCCGGCGCGCGCCGGGCTGGCGACGCTGGCGTTCGCATGGAACGGGCAGGCGCTGTGGGCCCTGACCGATCGCGGCCTGCTGCGCTGGGCGCTGCCGGCCGCGCTGCACGATCCGGCCGCTGCCGGCGCCTACCCGGAGCATTCCACCGACTGAGCGCGCGCCCAGCGGCGCGCGGCTGTCTACACGAGGCGGTCGGAGCGGTATGCGACAATCCGGCCGATTCGTCGCTCCCATGGATAGCCAATGCTCCGTATTGCCTTTAGCGCGCTGTTGGGCGCCGCCAGCCTTTCCGCCTGCGCGCAGCCGGCCGCGCCACCGTCCAAGAGCGCCACGGCCGCAGCCGCCAAGCCTGCCGCCGCGACCGCTCCTGCCGGTGCTCCGGGCGAACAGCGCGTGCGTGCGGCGCTGCTGCAGCTGGACCCGAACTTCAAGCCCGACTACATCGGCACCGCGCCGTTCCCCGGCTTCCGCGAGGTCGTGGTCGGCGGGCAGGTGCTGTACGTGTCCGACGACGGCCGCTACCTGTTCCAGGCGCAGCCGTTCGACATCCAGGAAAAGCAGTTCGCCTCCAGCGAAGGCCTGCTGAGCTACCGCCGCAAGCTGCTGGAATCGGCGCCGCGCACCGAGCGCATCGTGTTCGCGCCGGCCAACCCGAAGTACACCATCAGCGTGTTCACCGATATCGAATGCGGCTACTGCCGCAAGCTGCACAGCGAGATCGCCGAACTCAACAAGCAGGGCATCGCGGTGGAGTACCTGGCGTTCCCGCGCATGGGCCTGGGCAGCCAGGACTACAAGGACATGGTCGCGGTGTGGTGCGCGGCCGACAAGAAGAAGGCGCTGACCGACGCCAAGGCCAGCGGCAAGGTGCCCGGCGCGGCCAGCTGCAAGAACCCCGTCACCATGCAGTACAACCTGGGCCAGCGCCTGGGCGTCAACGGCACCCCGGCGATCTTCGCCCCGGACGGCACCCAGCTCGGCGGCTACCTGCCGCCGGCGCAGCTGCGCGAGGCGTTGGACAAGCGCGCGGCCGAGGCGGGTCGGGCGGGCGGGAGTCGCTGAGGCTGCCGGGACTGGGGACCGGGGACCGGGGACCCGGAAAAGCAGGTGTGCCGCGGCTGAGAGTCTGCTGTGCCATGCAGTGAAGCCGGCTATCTCTCCCGGTTTGTTTTTTACGTGAACCCTGCCGCCGGCGGGGTTCATGCTTTCCCGGTCCCCGGTCCCCGGTCCCCGGTCCCCGGTCCCCGGTCCCCGCGGTCCCGGCTACAATAGCCAGCCCGTTTCCTCACACGGTTCCCCGGACATGATCGTCCTCGAGGGCGCTTCCGCCCTTTCGCCGTTCCGCCGCGCTCGGCTCGAAACCCGCCTGCAATCCGTCGTCCCCGGTCTGCGCATCGCCGGCGCCTGGCACGTCTACTTCATCGACAGCGACGCCGACGCCGCGGTGGATACCGCCACCGCGCAGCGCATCCTGCAGGCGCAGGACGCGCCGATCGCGGCCGAGGCCGGCACCTGCTCGCGCTACGTGGTGCCGCGGCTGGGCACGCGCTCGCCGTGGTCGAGCAAGGCCACCGAGCTGGTGCGCGGCGCCGGCCTGGCGATCCGCCGCGTGGAGCGCGGCACCCGCCTGGACCTGGCCGGCTGGCCGCAGGACGCGATCCAGCAGGCGGCGCTGGCCAAGCTGCTGCACGACCCGATGACCCAGTCGCTGCTGGACAGCGCGACCCAGGCGCAGGCGCTGTTCCAGGCACCGGCGCGCGGCGACGTCGAGCGCATCGCGCTGGACCAGCTGGAAGCGGCCAACGCGCGGCTGGGCCTGGCCCTGGCCCAGGACGAGATCGACTATCTGCGCCAGCGCTTCGGCGAACTCGGCCGCGATCCGGCCGACGTCGAGCTGATGATGTTCGCGCAGGCCAATTCCGAGCACTGCCGGCACAAGATCTTCAACGCCAGCTGGAGCATCGACGGCAAGGAGCAGGAACGCTCGCTGTTCCGGATGATCAAGCACACCCACCAGCAGACCCCGCAGTACACGCTCAGCGCGTACAGCGACAACGCCGCGGTGGTGGAAGGGCATCCGGCCGCGCGCTACCGCCCGGATCCGGCCAGCGGCGAATACCGCAGCGAGCCGGTGACGCCGTCGGCGTTCTGCATCAAGGTCGAGACCCACAACCACCCGACCGCGATCGCGCCGTTCCCGGGCGCCTCCACCGGCGCCGGCGGCGAGATCCGCGACGAGGGCGCCACCGGCCGCGGCGGCAAGCCCAAGGCCGGCCTGACCGGTTTCAGCGTCTCGCACCTGCGCATCCCCACGCTGCCGCAGCCGTGGGAGGGCGAGCGCCCGTTGAACCCGCGCATGGCACCGGCGCTGGAGATCATGCTCGAGGCCCCGCTCGGCGGCGCCGCGTTCAACAACGAATTCGGCCGGCCCAACCTGCTCGGCTATTTCCGCAGCTTCGAACTGCCCGAGACGCAGGACCTGACCCGCGCCTACGACAAGCCGATCATGCTCGCCGGCGGCCTCGGCGCGATCGACCGCATCCAGGTCGAGAAGATCCGCCTGCAGCCGGGCGATGCGGTGATCGTGCTCGGCGGCCCGGCGATGCTGATCGGCCTGGGCGGCGGCGCGGCCAGTTCGGTGGCCTCCGGCGACAGCGCCGAGGACCTGGATTTCGCCAGCGTGCAGCGCGACAACCCGGAGATGGAGCGGCGCGTGCAGGAGGTCATCGACCGCTGCGTGGCGCTGGGCACCGACAACCCGATCCGCTGGTTCCACGACGTCGGCGCCGGCGGGCTGTCCAACGCCATTCCCGAGTTGCTGCACGACTCCAGCGTGGGCGGCATCATCGACCTGGACCGCGTGCCCAGCGACGACCCGTCGCTGTCGCCGATGCAGCTGTGGTGCAACGAATCGCAGGAACGCTACGTGCTCGGCGTTCCGCAGGCGCGCCTGGCCGAATTCGCCGCGATCTGCGAACGCGAGCGCTGCCCGTTCGCCGCGGTCGGCGTGGCCACTGCCGAAGAACGGCTGGTGGTGGGATATGGCGTCCTGGATGCCGGGATTAGGGATTCGGGAGTAGAGACTGGCAACAGCGCTGCGCTGGCCGCTTCCAACGAATCCCCAATCCCCAATCCCCAATCCCGGCACCCGATCGACCTGCCGATGGACGTGCTGTTCGGCAAAGCCCCGAAGATGCACCGCGATGCGCGGCAGCCGCCAGCGCCGCGCTGGCCGGAGCTGGACACCGACACGCTGGACCTGCGCGAAGCCGGGTTGCGCGTGCTGGCGCATCCGGCGGTGGCGGCCAAGAGCTTCCTGGTCACCATCGGCGACCGCAGCGTCGGCGGGCTGACCGCGCGCGAGCAGATGGTTGGTCCGTGGCAGCTGCCGCTGGCCGATTGCGCGATCACCCTGGCCGGGTTCGATACCTATGCCGGCGAAGCGATGGCGATCGGCGAGCGCACCCCGCTGGCGCTGCTCGATGCCGCCGCCGCGGCGCGCATGGCGGTCGGCGAAGCGATCACCAACCTGTGCGCGGCGCCGGTCGAGGCGCTGGCCCAGGTCAAGCTGTCGGCGAACTGGATGGCCGCGGCCAACCACGCCGGCGAGGACGCGCGGCTGTACGCCGCGGTCAAAGCCGTGGGCATGGAACTGTGCCCGCAGCTGGAGCTGAGCATTCCGGTCGGCAAGGATTCGTTGTCGATGCAGGCGCAGTGGAATGTGGCCGGGACTCGCGACCGAGTGGTCGGGACCGGGGACCGGGGACCGGGGACCGGGGAGGAGCAAGAGCAGGATGCCCGCGATCCCGCCGTCGCCGATCCTGCCGCTGTTCCGGGTCCCTGGTCCCCGGTCCCCGGTCCCGGCTCCACCACGCACAAAAGCGTTTCCCCCGTCTCCCTCATCGTCTCCGCGTTCGCCCCGGTGGCCGATGCGCGTACCCAGCTGACGCCGTTGCTGGCGCGCGAGGCCGACAGCGAGTTGTGGCTGATCGGGCTGGGCGGCGGCAAGCAGCGCCTGGGCGGGTCGGTGCTGGCGCAGGTGCATGCCGAAGGCGGCTTGCCGGCGTTCGGCGGGCCGGTGCCGGACCTGGACGATGCGCAGCGGTTGCGCGCGTTCTTCGAACTGATCCGCGATGCGCGCGCGGCTGGGCTGCTGCTGGCGTACCACGACCGCAGCGACGGCGGTGCCTTCGCCACCCTGTGCGAAATGGCCTTCGCCTCGCGCCAGGGCCTGGAGATCAACCTCGACGCCTGGGGCGACGATCCGTTCCGCAGTCTGTTCAACGAGGAACTGGGCGCGGTGGTGCAGATCGCCAAGGAAGACCGCGCCGCGTTCGCCGACCTGGTCGAGCGCCACGCGCTGACCGAATGCGCGCAGCGCATCGCCCGTCCCAGCACCGCCGCGGTGGTGCGCGTGGGGCTGGCCGGCAAGACCCTGGTCGAATGGCGCTGGGAGGAATTGTTCGATGCGTGGTGGTCGGTGAGCCATGCCCTGCAGAAGCTGCGCGACAACCCCGACAGCGCCGACGAGGAACGCGCCGTGGCGCGCGATTTCGCCGCGCCTGGGCTGAAGCCGAAGCTGGCGTTCGACCCGGCCGAGGACGTGGGCGCGCCGTTCGTCGCCAGCGGCCAGCGGCCGAAGGTGGCGATCCTGCGCGAGCAGGGCGTCAACGGCCAGATCGAGATGGCCAACGCGTTCGAACGCGCCGGCTTCCGCGCCTTCGACGTGCACATGAGCGACCTGATCGCCGGCCGCGTGGACCTGGCCGATTTCGTCGGCCTGGCCGCCTGCGGCGGCTTCAGCTACGGCGACGTGCTCGGCGCTGGCCGCGGCTGGGCCACCTCGATCCTGGAGCGGCCCGCCTTGCGCGATGCGTTCGCGGCGTTCTTCGCGCGCCCGGACAGCTTCGCGCTGGGCGTGTGCAACGGCTGCCAGATGCTGAGCCAGCTCAAGGACATCATCCCCGGCGCCGAGCATTGGCCGCGCTTCCTGCGCAACCGCAGCGAGCAGTTCGAGGCGCGCACCAGCCTGCTGGAAGTGGTGGAGTCGCCGTCGATCTTCCTGCGCGGCATGGCCGGGTCACGGATCCCGGTGGCGGTGGCGCACGGCGAAGGCCGCGCCGAGTTCGACACTGCCGTCGACCAGGCCGCCGCGCGCGTGGCGCTGCGCTTCGTCGACGGCAACGGCGAGGTCGCGCAGCGCTATCCGCTGAACCCGAACGGCTCGCCCGACGGCATCACCGGCCTGACCAGCGACGACGGCCGGGTGACGATCCTGATGCCGCATCCGGAGCGTACCCAGCGCACGCTCAACCTCAGCTGGCACCCCGAGGGCTGGCCCGACGATTCGCCGTGGCTGCGCATGTTCCGCAACGCGCGGGTGTGGGTGGGCTGAGCACGCGCCTGCCGCGTCCGCCGTCGGCGGGCGCGGCGGCATGCTGCAAGCGGGCACGCCTTGCGCCGACCCGGCGCATGATCCGTTGCGGCGCGCGCGCTGCGCCGTGTCGACCGGCGGCTGATTTCAGACCTTGTGGGAGCGACTCCCTTGTGGGAGCGACTTCAGTCGCGACGAACCAACCCGGAAAACGTAGCGGCATCGGCGTCGGTGCACTCACCTCCACGAGCCGTTTCGCGCCCGGACCCTCACCCCAACCCCTCTCCCGATGGGAGAGGGGCTAACGGCTGTTCCCTTCTCCCACCGGGAGAAGGTGCCCCGCAGGGGCGGATGAGGGTACGGGCGAAGCCTCGCGCACCCGACTCAGCGAGCCGCTTCGCGCCGGACCCTTACCCCAACCCCTCTCCCGGTGGGAGAGGGGCTGACGGCTGCTCCCTTCTCCCCTCGGGAAAGGCAGGCGCGGCTGTTCCCTTCTCCCCTCGGGAGAAGGTGCCCCGCAGGGGCGATGAGGGTACGGGCGAAGCCTCGCGCACCCAACGTCAGCGAGCCGCTTCGCGCCGGACCCTCACCCCAACCCCTCTCCCGGTGGGAGAGGGGCTGACGGCTGCTCCCTTCTTCCATCGGGAAAGGCAGGCGCGGCTGTTCCCTTCTCCCCTCGGGAGAAGGTGCCCCGCAGGGGCGGATGAGGGTACGGGCGTAGCCTCGCGCACCCAACTCAGCGAGTCGCTTCGCGCCCGGACCCTCACCCCAACCCCTCTCCCGAGGTGAGAGGGGCTAAGGCTGTTCCTTCTCCCATTGGGAGAAGGTGCCCCGCAGGGGCGGATGAGGGTGCGGGCGTAGCCTCGCGCACCCGACTCAGCGAGCCGCTTCGCGCCGGACCCTCACCCCAACCCCTCTCCCGGTGGGAGAGGGGCGCCAGCGCCCTCCGCCGCCGTCCAACGACCGCGTTCTGCGCAGTTGCGCTTGTGCACGGCCGCACGCAAGCGGCTATCGGCATCGGCAGCACCCTCGTCTGGCCGCGGGCTCGCCGGCACGTCGATCCACGTCAAACCCTTGGCGCAGCAGCGGCTCGCATGACCGCTGCGTGTCAACGGATGGCAAGTGTTGTGCCGAGAATTTGGCGGAATGTCTTGTTTTGATTGAATTTTATCTAAAAATTAACAATTAAGTCGCAAATGTGGGACTTCCATCCCGTGTTATGTGGTTTCAAGTCAAAAACTTGACGTACTCAAGATACGGGGTTAACACTCCAGACAGTTCCGCATTTCATCTCAGTTCATCAACGAAAACGAGTTGCGACGGGCGCAAGCCTTTCGCGCCCTGGGGTACCAGGGAGACATGCGGCGCCAAATACCGACAGGGGGTCGGCCGGCTGGAATGCCGGGCGAGGGTGGCTTTTTGACCAAAAACCAGCCTATTTGAGGAGCAGCAGTCGATGAATCGGATTTATCGCAAGGTCTGGAACAAGGCGTTGGGGATGTGGACCGTGGCCTCGGAACTGGCCAGCGGCGATTCCCGCGGACAGCTGGTCCGCGAAGGCAGGGCAGGACGCGCGCAGGGCCTGGCCCTGTCGGTCGCGATCGCCATGGCGCTGGGCGCCGGCACCGCGGTCCTGCCCTCGGCCGCGCAAGCGCAGGCGCTGCAGATCGGCGACGGCGCCAGCGCCAGCGGCGACTACGCCACCGCGGTCGGCGCCGAGAGCAACGCCAGCGGCGAACAGAGCACCGCGACCGGCGCGGCCAGCAACGCCAGCGGCGACGGCAGCGTGGCCAGCGGCACGCTCAGCGAAGCGACCGGCCTGGAATCCACCGCGCTCGGCTACTACAGCACCGCCAGCGGTACCGGCGCGACCGCGCTCGGCGCCGAGAGCATCGCCAACGGCGTCGCCACCGCGGCGGTCGGCCTGGCCGCCAGCGCCGACGCCGACTACGCCACCGCCATCGGCGGTTTCGCCACCGCGACCGGCCGCAACAGCACCGCGCTGGGCAACGCCGCCGTGGCGCAGGGCGAGAACAGCGTGGCGCTGGGCGCCGACGCGCTCGCCGATCGCGACAACAGCGTCTCGGTCGGCAGCGCCGGCAACGAGCGCCAGATCACCAACGTCGCCGCCGGCACCGAGGCCACCGATGCGGTCAACGTGGCGCAGCTGGACGCGGTCAAGCAGACCGCCGACACCACCGCCAAGTATTTCCAGTCCAGCGGCAGCGCCGACAGCGACGCCGGCGCCTATGTCGAAGGCGACAACGCACTGGCCGCCGGCGAAGGCGCCAACGCGATCGGCAACGGCAGCAGCGCGCTCGGCAGCGGCGCCACCACCCAGGGCGGCAACGCCACCGCGGTCGGCAGCAACGCCACCGCCGTGGGCGCTTCGGCGACCGCGGTCGGCGGTGCGCTGTCGATCGTCGACGAAGACGGCGAGGTGGTGCTGGAAGGCACCACCAGCGCCACCGCCCAGGGCGCCAGCGCGTTCGGCGCCGGCGCGCAGGGCAATGGCGCGTTCTCCACCGCGCTGGGCACCGCCGCGCGCGCCGACGGCGTGCAGAGCACGGCGACCGGTTTCTCCGCCGAAGCTGGCGGTCTGGCGAGCACCGCGAACGGCGGCTTCAGCCAGGCCGGCGGCGATTTCGCCTCCGCCTTCGGCTACGGCGCCAATGCCAGCGGCGGCAGCGCCGTGGCGGTGGGCGAATCGAGCCTGGCCAGCGGCGAATCCAGCACCGCGGTCGGCGGCAGCGTGCTCGGCTTTTTCACCACCGAGGCGCAGGGCGAAGGTGGTTCGGCGTTCGGCGCCGGCGCCTGGGCCAATGGCGCGTTCTCCACCTCGATCGGCTGGCTGAGTTCGGCCGATGGCGACTCCAGCACCGCGCTCGGTGGCGCTTCCTGGGCGCAGGCCGAGGACTCCACCGCGCTGGGCTACGGCGCCAAGGCAGGGGCCGCCGGCAGCGTTGCGCTCGGCCAGGGTTCCACCGCCGATCGCGCCGACACGGTCTCGGTCGGCAGCGCCGGCAACGAACGCCAGATCGCCAATGTCGCTGCCGGCACCGAGGGCACCGATGCGGTGAACCTGGACCAGCTCGCTGCGGTCGCCGACGTCGCCGACACCACCGCGCGCCTGTTCTCGGCCAACGGCGAGGGCAGCGCGCTGGCGCAGGGCGAGGAGGCCACCGCCTCCGGTTCCAACGCATCGGCCGACGGCGACTACGCCACCGCGCTCGGTTCCAGCAGTTTCGCCGGCGGCATCGCCGCCTCGGCGGTCGGCAGCGGCGCGGTGGCCAACGGCCAGAACGCCAGCGCGCTCGGCGCCAACGCCACCGCCGACGGCGAGTCGGCGACCGCGATCGGCGGCGTCGCCACGGTCTACGAATACGACGAGGACGGCTTCATCGTCGGCAGCCGCGAGCAGACCACCCAGGCGCTGGGCACCGCGGCCACGGCGGTCGGCGGCGGCGCGCAGGCGCTGGACGCGCTGAGCACCGCGGTCGGCACCGGCAGCTCCGCCAGCGGCGTGCAGAGCACCGCGCTGGGCTACCACGCGCAGACCTTCCAGGACGGCGCCACTGCGGTCGGCGGCCTGTCCGAAGTGTCCGGTGCGCTGGGCACGGCGGTGGGCTACGGTTCGCGCGCCGCGGGCGACTATGCCACCGCGACCGGCATCGGGGCGCGTGCGACCGCGACCAGCACCGTGGCGATGGGCATGAATGCGCTGGCCAGCGGCACCGACAGCGTCGCCATCGGCGGCGTCAGCACGGCCGCCGAAAGCGCCGGCAACAGCGTCGGCATCGCCGCCGCGACCGGCGTCGGCGGCGTCGCCCTGGGCGCGGGCGCGCAGAGCCAGGGCAACTACGCCATCGCGCTGGGCTACAACGCCAACGTGTTCCCGAGCCTGGATAATGATGCCGTCGACTCGGTGGCGATCGGCCACAGCGCCGGTTCGTTCGCGCCGCATACCGTTTCGCTGGGCGGCTATGCGCTGTCCGCGGGCGAGGGCGGGGTGGCGATCGGTCACGAGTCCACCGCGTGGACCGCCAACAGCGTCGCTCTCGGCACCGGCTCGGTGTCCTCGATGTTCCACGACAGCAGCACCGCGATCGGCGCCAACAGCGCGGCCAACGGCACCGACGCGACCGCGATCGGCTACGGCGCGCGGGTCAGCAGCTGGCTCGAGGACGCGCAGAACCGCTCCGCCTCCAGTGCGGTCGCGCTCGGCGCGTATTCCTACGCGGACCGCGACAACAGCGTTTCGGTCGGCGACGTCGGCAACGGCCTGACCCGGCAGATCACCAGCGTCGCCGCCGGCACGGAAGCCACCGATGCGGTCAACGTCGCGCAGCTGCAGGAGGCGGGCAAGTACCTGCAGGCCAGCGGTGGCAACAGCGACGCCGGCGCCTATGTCGAAGGCGACGATGCGCTGGCCGCGGGCGAGGCGGCCAATGCCATCGGCAACGGCAGCACCGCGCTCGGCGGCGGTGCCGCTGCGGTGAGCAGCGGCGCCACCGCGGTGGGCAGCGGTGCCGTGGCGGCAGGGCAGAACAGCGCCGCGTTCGGCACCAATGCGCAGGCCACCGGCCCGGCGGCCGTGGCCGTGGGCGGGGTGGCGGTGGACGAGAACGGCGATCCGCTGATCACCAACGGCGGCGTGGCCGTGGACACCGGCGCGACCAGCGCCGGCGTCGGCGGCACCGCGCTGGGCGCCAGCGCCGATGCCGGCGGCTTCGCCGCCTCGGCGGTGGGCGTGGGCGCCTATGCCGGCGGCGCGCAGGCGTCGGCGTTCGGCGCGGTGGCCAATGCCACCGGCGACTACGCCACCGCGGTCGGCACGCAGAGCGCGGCGACCGGCACCAGCAGCGTCGCCGTGGGCGGCCCGGCCGACCTGATCCCGGGCCTGGGCCTGTTCGTGCAGACCCAGGCCAGCGGGCAGAGCGCGGCGGCGTTCGGCGCCGGCGCGATCGCCTCGGGCGACTTCAGCGTCGCCAACGGCAGCCTCAGCGAGGCCTCCGGCCTGGAGAGCACGGCGCTGGGCTACTTCGCCTATGCGCCGGGCGCCTTCGCCAGCGCGCTCGGCGCCGAGTCCTGGGCCAGCGGCGCCAACAGCACCGCGCTCGGCCACTACAGCACCGCGCTCGCCGCCGACAGCGTGGCGCTGGGTTCCAACTCGGTCGCGCGCCGCGCCAACACGGTCTCGGTCGGCGATGCCGGCAGCGAGCGGCAGATCGTCAACGTCGCCGCCGGCAGCCAGGCCACCGATGCGGTCAACGTGGCGCAGCTGGATGCGGTGCGCACGACCGCCGAGACCACCGCCAAGTTCTTCACCACCGACGGCACCGGCACGGTCGGCGCCTATGCCGACGGCGAGGGCGCGGTCGCGGCGGGCGATGCGGCCAATGCCTACGGCAGCGGTGCGGCCGCCTACGGCAGCGGCGCCGCGGCGATCGGCGACGACGCGCTCGCGCTGGGTAACGGCAGCGCCGCCGGCGGCGCCGGCAGCACCGCCATCGGCGGCCAGGGCCAGGCGTTCGACCAGTACAACCAGCCGATCACCGATGCCGACGGCAATGCGCAGATGATCGGCGCCAACGCCGGCGAGAACGCCACCGCGCTCGGCGCCGGGGCGCAGGCCACCGGGGCGCAGGCCACCGCCACCGGCTACGGCGCGCAGGCCACCGGCGACCACAGCACCGCCGGCGGTTTCAAGGCGCGCGCGACCGGCGACTACAGCCTGGCGCAGGGCGACAACGCCTGGGCCAGCGGCGACGACGCCACCGCCAGCGGCGCCTATGCCTGGGCCACGGCGGACGGCGCCTCGGCGTTCGGCGCCTCGGCCTGGGCCACCGGCACCAATGCCTCGGCATTCGGCACCGGCGCGTGGGCCAGCGGCAACGGCGCCACCTCGATTGGCTTCAACAGCTGGGCACCGGGCCTCAGCGCCACCGCGGTGGGTCGGGGCGCGTTCGGCTACGGCAACTACAGCGTGGCGATGGGCTTCCAGGCGCTGGGCAACCAGGTCAACACGATCGCCCTGGGCACCAACACCCTGGCCGACGCGGAAAGCGCGGTGGCGATCGGCGCCGGCAGCGAGGCGACCGCGTCCAACGCCGTGGCGCTGGGCGCAGGGGCCGTGGCCGATCGCGCCTACAGCGTGTCGGTGGGCAGCGCCGGCAACGAGCGCCAGATCACCAACGTCGCCGCCGGCACCGAGGCCACCGATGCGGTCAACGTCGCGCAGTTGGACGCGGTCAAGCAGGCGGCGGAAACCACCAGCAAGTACTTCCAGGCCAGCGGCAGCGACGACAGCGATGCCGGTGCGCTGGTGGAAGGCGACAACGCGCTGGCCGCCGGCGAGGCGGCCAATGCGATCGGCGACGGCAGCACCGCCTTGGGCGGCGGCGCCAATGCGCTGGCCGCCGGCGCCACCGCGATCGGCTTCAATGCGGTGTCCAGCGGCAGCGATGCGGTCGCGCTCGGCAGCGACAGCCAGGCGCTGGGCCAGGACAGCATCGCCATCGGCAACGGCGCGTTGGCCAGCGAGATCGGCGCCACCGCGAGCGGCGCCGGTGCGCAGGCCAGCGGTACCTACTCCACCGCCAGCGGCAGCGAAGCCGTGGCCTCGGACAACCAGGCCACCGCGACCGGTTTCCGCAGCAGCGCTTCCAACATCGGCGCCACCGCGCTCGGCGGCTACAGCGAGGCCACCGGCTACCTGTCGTCGGCGCTGGGCTACGGCGCGCTTGCCAGCGGCGACTACGGCACCGCGGTCGGTGTCGGCGCGGCCGCTTCGGGCACCGGCAGCGTGGCGCTGGGCGAGTCCAGCGTGGCCTCCGGCGAGGAAAGCGTCGCCGTCGGCGGCACCTCGTTCTTCGGGCTGATTCCGGCCGAAGCCTCGGGCGCCAATTCCGCCGCGTTCGGCGCCGGCGCCGGCGCCACCGCCGACTTCAGCACCGCCATCGGCAGCCTGAGCTACGCCAGCGCGGAGGATTCCAGCGCCTTCGGCTACGGCGCCTACGCCTCCGGCAGCAACAGCGTGGCCCTGGGCGCACTGTCCGAGGCCGAGCGCGACAACACCGTGTCGGTCGGCAGCGCCGGCAGCGAGCGGCAGATCACCAACGTGGCCGCGGGCACCGAGGACACCGACGCGGTCAACGTCGCGCAGCTGGACGAGGTCAAGCAGTCCGCCGATGCGACCGGCAAGCAGTTCAAGGCCAGCGGCGGCGACGACCCGGCCGACGACGTCGGCAGCTATGTCGAGGGCACCTACGCCACCGCCGCCGGCGAAGCGGCCAACGCCTACGGCACCGGCGCCTCGGCGTACGGCAGCGGCGCGCTGGCCGGTGCGCAGTACGCCACCGCCTCCGGCTACAACGCCACCGCCACCGGCGAGTCCAGCACCGCCATCGGCGGTTCGCTGTACTACACCGACGACGCCGGCAACGTGCTGCTCGACGGCACCACCACCGCCAGCGAAGTCGGCGCCACCGCGCTCGGCGCGGGCGCGCAGGCCACCGCAGCGTTCAGCAGCGCCAGCGGCGCCGGGGCCACGGCCGCCGGCCTGCAGTCCACCGCCACCGGCTACAAGAGCGAGGCCGCGACCGACTACAGCACCGCGGTCGGCGCGTTCAGCAGCGCCAGCGGCACCCGCACCAGCGCGTTCGGCTATGGCGCCGAAGCGTCGGGCAGCAACGCCTCGGCGCTGGGCTGGGGCAGCACCGCGTCCGGTGCCTACGCCTCGGCGCTGGGCCACAGCGCGCGCGCCACCGGCGAGGACGCCACCGCGCTCGGCGCCTCGGCCTGGGCCACGGCGGCGCAGACCACCGCGGTGGGCCAGTTCGCCTGGGCCACCGTGCAGGGCGGCACTGCGATCGGCCAGGACGCCTACGCCTACAGCGGCATCAACGCCACGGCGCTGGGCACCAGCGCCTGGGCCAACGGGGCCAACAGCGTCGCGCTGGGCGCCGGTGCGCGCGCCAGCGAGGCCAACGTGGTGTCGGTGGGCGGCGGCAACGGCGTCAGCGGTCCGGCCACGCGCCGCATCACCAACGTCGGCGCGGCGATCAACGCCACCGATGCGGTCAACAAGACCCAGCTCGACGCGGTGGCCGCGGCCGCCGGCGAGACCAGCGCCAGCTTCCAGAGCTCGGGCAGCGGCGTGGCCAGCGCCAGCGGCGTGAACAGCACCGCGGCCGGGGCCGGGGCCGTCGCCAGCGGCCTGCGCAGCAGTGCGTTGGGCGTGGGCAGCGTCGCCAGCGGCGCCGGCACCACCGCAGCGGGCGCCGGCAGTTCGGCGAGCGGCGCGCGCAGCACCGCGGTCGGCCTGCAGACCAATGCGATCGGCGAGAACGGCGTGGCGCTGGGCTACAACAGCTTCGTCCGCAACAGCGGCAGCAACGGCGTGGCGATCGGCGCCAACGCCGGCGTGTCGGCCGACAATGCGGTCGCGCTCGGCGCCGGCTCGCGCGTCTACGAGGCCGACACGGTGTCGCTGGGCAGCGGCAACGGCCGCGGCGGCCCGGCTACCCGGCGCATCGTCAACCTGACCGCGGGCAGCGTCGCCGCGGGCAGCACCGAGGCGATCAACGGCAGCCAGCTGTACCAGTCGCTGAGCAACATGGCCACGTTCCTGGGCGGCGGTGCCGGCCTCGGCGCGCAAGGCCTGTTCGTGGCGCCGACCTACGTGATCCAGGGCGCCAGCTACAGCAACGTCGGCGATGCGCTGGCGGCGCTGGACGGCAAGGTCAGCGAGCTGGATGCGCGCGGCGCCGGCACCGCCAGCGTGTCGCGCAATGCGCGGGTCGCCAGCGTGGCGGCGGTCGCCGAACCGGAGTCGGCGCAGGCCACCGCGCAGGCGGTGTCCGAGCCGGCGGCGGTATCCGGCACCGCGTCCACCGCGCAGGTCGGCGAGGCGACCGTGGCCGATGCCGGCAACGGCGCCACCGCGGTCGGCACGGCGGCGCGCGCCAACGACGTCACCGGCACCGCGATCGGCGGCAGCGCCTATGCGCATGGTCCCAACGACACCGCGATCGGCAGCAACGCCAAGGTCAACGCCGACGGCAGCACCGCGGTGGGCGCCAACAGCCACATCGCCGCGGTGGCGACCAATGCGGTGGCGATGGGCGAGGGCGCCAGCGTCACCGCGGCCTCGGGCACCGCGCTGGGCCAGGGCGCCAGCGCCACGGCGCAGGGGGCGGTGGCGCTGGGCCAGGGTTCGGTCGCCGACCGCGCCAACACGGTGTCGGTGGGCAGCGCCGGCAACGAGCGCCAGGTCGCCAACGTCGCCGCAGGCACCCAGGCCACCGATGCGGTCAACAAGAGCCAGCTGGACAGCGGCGTGGCCACGGCCAAGTCGTACACCGACACGCGCTTCAACACGATGGCCGACAGCTTCGACGTGCTGCGCGGCGACGTCGATGCGCGGTTGCGCGACCAGGATCGCCGCATCGACCGGCAGGGCGCGATGAGCGCGGCGATGCTCAACATGGCCACCAGCGCCGCGGGCATCCGCACCCAGAACCGGGTCGGTGCCGGCGTCGGTTTCCAGAACGGCGAATCGGCACTGTCGGTGGGCTACCAGCGCGCCTTCAGCGATCGCGCCACGGTGACCATCGGCGGCGCGTTCAGCGGCGACGACAGCTCGGTCGGCATCGGCGCCGGCTTCGGCTGGTGAGCCATCGCGGACGGCGGCAGCTGCCGCCGTCCGCCAAGACATGGCCTGAGGGGGCAGACCAAAGGACCTTGGCTGGGCCGGCCAACGGATTCGGGAAAAAGGAGTTTTTTACGGCCGCAACTGTCGCCTGATCCATGAAACTTTGAAGAGGACGTCAACGTGATCGACAAGCAAAATCTTCGTATCAATGCCATCGCCGCCGCCATGCTGATGATGTCGATGGGGGCCTCCAGCGCGTTCGCGGCTGGCGCCGCGTCGCAGCTGCCGGTCAAGGAGCCGAGCAAGTCCGCTCCGGCCGACGCGCAGACTTCCAGCCGCATCGTGGTGCGCTACAACGCCGGCAGCGCCGCGTCCAGCGACCGCAGCGCCAAGCTGTCGGCGGTGCAATCGGCGGTGACCCGCGCCAGCCTCGGCGGTGGCAACGGCATCTCCCGCGCCGCGGCCGCCGGCGTGCGCGCCGAATACGTGCGCACCCTGGGCGTGGGCGCCGACCTGATCCGCCTGTCGGGCAAGCTGAGCAAGGCCGACGTGGACAAGGTGGTCGCGGAAATCGCCGCCGATCCGGCGGTCAAGTACGCGCTAGTAGACGTCAAGCAGCAGGCCGTCGAACTGCCCAGGGCGAAGCTGGAACAGCCGCAGCTGGTGCCCAACGATCCGCTCTACGCGCAGTACCAGTGGCACCTGAGCAATCCCACCGGCGGCATCAATTCGCCGGCCGCGTGGGACGTGTCCAAGGGCGACGGCGTGGTCGTCGCGGTGCTGGATACCGGCATCCTGCCGAACCATCCGGACGTGGCGGTGAACCTGCTGCAGGGCTACGACTTCATCTCCGATGCGGAGACCTCGCGGCGTCCGACCGACGCACGCGTGCCCGGCGCGCTGGACTACGGCGACTGGGTCGAGAACGACAACGAGTGCTACGCCGGTTCGCTGGCCGAGGACAGCTCCTGGCACGGCAGCCATGTCGCCGGCACGGTCGCCGAGGCCACCAACAATGGCGTCGGCATGGCCGGCGTCGCGCCGGAAGCCACGGTGCTGCCGGTGCGCGTGCTCGGCAAGTGCGGCGGCTATCTGTCCGACATCGCCGACGCGATCACCTGGGCGTCCGGCGGCACCGTCACCGGCATCCCGGCCAACGCCAATCCGGCCGAGATCATCAACATGAGCCTGGGCGGCAGCGGCACCTGCGACGCGCTGTACCAAGATGCGATCAACGGCGCGGTGGCGCGCGGCACCACGGTGGTGGTGGCGGCCGGCAACAGCGCCGGCAATGCCTCCAACTTCCGTCCGGCCAGCTGCGCCAACGTGATCGCGGTCGGCGCCACGCGCATCACCGGCGGCATCGCCTACTACTCCAACTACGGCACGGCGGTGGATCTGTCCGGTCCGGGCGGCGGCGGCAGCGTCGACGGCAACCCGGGCGGCTTCGTCTGGCAGAACGGCTACAACGGCGCGACCACGCCGACCTCCGGCGCCTACACCTATATGGGCATGGGTGGCACCTCGATGGCTTCTCCGCACGTGGCGGCGGTGGCGGCCCTGGTGCAGAGCGCGGTGATCGCCGCCGGCAACGCGCCGCTGACCCCGGCCGCGCTGGAGACCCTGCTGAAGCAGACCGCGCGTCCGTTCCCGGTGTCGATCCCGACCAGCACCCCGATCGGCACCGGCATCGTCGACGCCAAGGCCGCACTGGACAAGGCGCTGGAAGTGCCGTGCGATCCGGAAACCGAGGAATGCGCACCGCCGGCGACGGCGTTGACCAACAAGGTCGCGGTGTCCGGCTTGACCGGCGCGGCGGGCAACGAGGTGCTGTACAGCTTCGACGCCGAGGCCGGCGCGGTGCTGAGCTTCCTCACCTACGGCGGCAGCGGCAACGTGTCGCTGTACGTGAGCTTCGACAAGGAGCCCACCAGCAGCAGCTACGACGCCAAGTCGGCCCGTCCCGGCAACAACGAGACGGTGCGCTTCACTGCGCCGAAGGCCGGCACCTACTACATCAAGCTGGTCGGCACGTCGAGCTACAGCGGCGTCAGCCTGGTCGCCCGCCAGTAAGGGTGCGACGCACGGCGCCGGAAACGGCGCCGGAGGAACCAGGAAACCCGGCTTCGGCCGGGTTTCCTGCGTCAGGACGGCGAAACGCGTGGTCAAGCGGCGGATGTCGCTGGCGGCTGGCCGGCCGGCGCGCGCAGGCATGCGCGATCCGGCTTCGGCACTGCGGGCGCCGCGCGCTCGTCTTGCCAACCCTGCGCACTACCGCGACGACCGGCGCCGCCGCGACCGCGCGACCGCGCGACCGCGGCAGCCGGCCACGATGCGCGTCGCCCATGTCATGCCGATGACCGCATGCGGCGCTGCCGCGGCCTCGTAGACAGTCGCACCGGCCGACGCTGCGCGGGCGGGCGGCAGGTCGCGCCGAACTGCTAAAGTCGCCGCACGCTCTGGAGGGATTGTGTGAACGCGCTCGTCAAGGACACTGCTGCCGCTGCCGATACGCCCGAAGCGCGCATCGTCGATGCGTTGCTGGCCAAGGGCCGGCTCAAGGAAGGCGACCTGCTGCGCGCGCGCCAGCTGCAGCGCGAATCCGGCGGCGGCCTGCTGTCGTTGCTGGCGCGCCTGGGGCTGGTCTCCGAACGCGACCATGCCGAGGTCAGCGCCGAAGTGCTGGGCCTGCCGCTGCTCGACGCCAAGCAATTGCCGGCCACCGCGCCGGAGAACCTGCCCGAGGCGCAGCCGTTGTCGCTGCGCTTCCTCAAGCAGTTCCACGTATGCCCGCTGGGCGAGCGCGACGGCGCGCTGGAACTGTGGATGTCCGATCCGCACGAGACCTACGCTGCCGACGCGGTGCGCCTGGCCACCGGGTTCGTGGTGCTGCCGCGGGTCGGCCTACGCTCGGAGATCGACGACCTGATCGAGCGCTGGTTCGGCCAGGGCCGCAGCGCGATGGGCGCGATCGTGGAAACCGCCGACGGCGACAGCACCGCCACCGACGACATCGAGCACCTGCGCGACCTGGCCTCCGAAGCGCCGGTGATCCGGCTGGTGAACCTGGTGATCCAGCGCGCGGTGGAACTGCGCGCCTCGGACATCCACATCGAACCGTTCGAGAACCGGCTGAAGGTGCGCTACCGCGTCGACGGCGTGCTGATCGACGGCGAAAGCCCGCCGGCCAACCTGACCGCGGCGGTGATCAGCCGGGTCAAGATCATGGCCAAGCTCAACATCGCCGAACGCCGCCTGCCGCAGGACGGGCGCATCATGCTGCGCGTGCAGGGCAAGGAACTGGACCTGCGCGTGAGCACCATGCCCACCGCGCACGGCGAGAGCGTGGTGATGCGCCTGCTCGACCGCGAGACGGTGGTGTTCGACTTCCACCGGCTCGGCTTCACCGACGCGTTCCTGCCGCAGTTCCGCAAGGTGCTGGAGCAGCCGCACGGCATCCTGCTGGTCACCGGCCCCACCGGCTCGGGCAAGACCACCACGCTGTACACCGCGCTGAGCCAGCTCAACACCTCCGACGTCAAGATCATCACCGTCGAGGACCCGGTCGAATACCAGATCGAAGGCATCAACCAGATCCAGGCCAAGCCGCAGATCGGGCTGGATTTCGCGCATGCGTTGCGCAGCATCGTGCGCCAGGATCCGGACATCATCATGATCGGCGAAATGCGCGACCTGGAAACCGCGCGCATCGCGATCCAGTCGGCGCTGACCGGCCACCTGGTGCTGTCCACGCTGCACACCAACAACGCTGCCGGCGGCATCACCCGCCTGCTCGACATGGGCGTGGAGGACTACCTGCTGACCTCCACCATCAACGGCATCCTGGCGCAGCGCCTGGTGCGGCGGCTGGAGCCGACCCATGCCGAGCGCTATGCGGCCTCGCCAGAGGAGATCGAGAAGTTTGAACTGCGCCGGCTGCAGCCGGAGGGCGAGATTTTCCTGTTCCGCCCGCGGCCTTCGGCGATCGCGCCGACCGGCTACCTGGGCCGCACCACGATCATGGAATTCCTGGTGATGAACGACGCGCTGCGGCGCGCGGTGATGCGCCACGCCGGCATGGGCGAAATCGAGCAGCTGGCGCGCGAGGCCGGCATGCGCACGATGTACGAGGACGGCCTGGGCAAGGCGCTCAGCGGCCAGACCACGATCGAGGAAGTGCTGCGCGTCACGGAGGAAACCTGATGCGCGCGGCACGCCGCGTCGGCGCAGTCGTGCCGCGCTCGCGCCGGCATGCGCGGAGCAGGCACGCCACGCTTTCCGAGTCCCGAGTCCCGAGTCCCGAGTCCCGCCCCTAATGCCCCTGTACCGCTACAAAGCGCTCGACCCGCACGGCGAGATCCTGGAAGGCCAGATGGAAGCCGCCAGCGACGCCGAGGTGGCGCTGCGCCTGCAGGAGCAGGGGCATATGCCGATGGAGGCCAAGCTCGCCGCACAGGGCGGCGGCACCTCGCTGCGCGGCCTGTTCCGGCCCAAGCCGTTCGACGGCGCGGCGCTGGTGCAGTTCACCCAGCAATTGGCGACCCTGCTCGGCGCCGGCCAACCCTTGGACCGCGCGCTGTCGATCCTGCTCGAACTGCCCGAGGACGAGCGCTCCAAGCGCACCGTCGGCGATATCCGCGACGCGGTGCGCGGCGGCGCGCCACTGTCGGTCGCGCTGGAGCGCCAGCACGGCCTGTTCTCGCGCCTGTACATCAACATGGTGCGCGCCGGCGAGGCCGGCGGCAGCCTGCACGACACGCTGCAGCGCCTGGCCGAATACCTGGAGCGCAGCCGCGAACTGAAGGGCCGGGTGATCAATGCGTTGATCTATCCAGCGATCCTGGTCAGCGTGGTCGGCTGCGCGTTGCTGTTCCTGCTCGGCTACGTGGTGCCGCAGTTCGCGCAGATGTACGAGAGCCTGGACGTGCAGTTGCCGTGGTTCACCCAGGCGGTGCTGAGCGTGGGCCTGTTCGTGCGCGACTGGTGGATCGTGTTGCTGGTGGTGCCCGGGCTGGCGCTGCTGGCGGTGGACCGCAAGCGCCGCGACCCGGCGTTCCGCGCCGGTTTCGACACCTGGCTGCTCAAGCAGCGCTTCATCGGCGTGCTGATCGCGCGGCTGGAAACCGCGCGGCTGACCCGCACCCTGGGCACGCTGCTGCGCAACGGCGTGCCGCTGCTGGCGGCGCTGGGCATCTCGCGCAACGTGCTGTCGAACCTGGCGCTGACCGCCGACGTCGGCGCCGCCGCCGACGACGTCAAGAACGGCCACGGCCTGTCGGCCTCGCTGTCCAAGGGCAAGCGCTTCCCGCGGCTGGCGCTGCAGATGATCCAGGTCGGCGAGGAATCCGGCGCACTGGACACGATGCTGCTGAAGACCGCCGACACGTTCGAGCAGGAAACCGCGCAGGCGATCGACCGCCTGCTCGCCGCGCTGGTGCCGCTGATCACCCTGGTCCTGGCCTCGGTGGTCGGGCTGGTGATCATCTCCGTCCTCGTCCCTCTGTACGACCTCACCAATGCGATTGGGTGAGGCCATGCGTTTGCGAACCACTGGTTCGCGCATGGCCGAACGCCCGGCCATGGATGGCCGGGCCGGCGGTTCCGGCGCACGTGGTGCTGCGCCATGGATGGCAGCGCGAACCCTTGGCGCAGCGGAGTGTCGAATCGAAGGAGGTCATGCGTTTGCGAACCATTGGTTCGCGCATGGCCGAACGCCCGGCCATGGATGGCCGGGCAGGTCTGTCAGGGCATGGCGATGTCGCGCCATGGACGGCAGCGACGATGCCTGCAGCATTCGTGCGCCGCGCCATGGCGCATGGCGCGCCGAAACGCCCGGCCCGGCGGCACGTCACGTCGGTCCGCAGCCCCGCTGCGCAGCCAAGGCCGCTGACATGACAGTGGCATCGCCGCCGCGCACCATGGCGCGTGTCACGCCGAGATCTCCGCGCATGAAGCGCAGCTGCACGACCCGCACGCCACGACCGCCAGCGTCGCCGCGTTCGGCTACATAAGGTTTTTCACCGCAAGGATCCGATGCAATGCGAACTATCCGCTCCCTGACCCGTTCCCCCTCCGCCGCACGCCAGTCGGGCATGAGCCTGCTGGAAATCATCATCGTCATCGTGCTGATCGGCGCGGTGCTGACCCTGGTCGGCAGCCGCGTGCTCGGCGGCGCCGATCGCGGCAAAGCCAACCTGGCCAAGTCGCAGATCCAGACCATGGCCGGCAAGATCGACAACTACCAGCTCGACACCGGCAAGCTGCCGTCCAAGCTCGACGACCTGGTCGCCGCGCCGGGCGGCGTCAGCGGCTGGCTCGGTCCGTACGCCAAGGCCAGCGAACTGAACGATCCGTGGGGCCACCCGATCGAGTACAAGGCGCCCGGCGACGGCAAGCCGTTCGACCTGATCAGCCTGGGCAAGGACGGCCAGCCCGGCGGCAGCAGCTACGACGCCGACATCAAGTACGAGTGACCCCGGCGCCGTGATCCAGACCCATGCCCGCGCTCACCGCCGCGGTGCGCCAGCGCGCGCCGTCGCGGCGCGTGCGCGCATGCGCGGCGTGTCGCTGCTGGAGATGCTGCTGGTGGTGGGACTGATCGCGATCGCCGCGGTGCTGGCCGCGTCGGTCCTGACCGGCGGCATCGACGGCATGCGCCTGCGTTCGTCGGCCAAGGAGATCGCCTCGCAACTGCGCTACACGCGGGCGCAGGCGATCGCCACCGGCCAGCCGCAGCGCTTCCTGATCGATCCGCAAGCGCATCGGTGGCAGGCGCCCAACGGCCGCCACGGCGAGATCCCGCCGTCGCTGACGGTGCGCTTCAGCGGCGCGCGCGAGGCGCAGCGGCGGCAGGACGAAGGCGCGATCCAGTTCTTCGAGGACGGCGCCGCCACCGGCGGGCGCATCGAACTGCAGGCGCGCAGCGCCAGCTGGCGCATCGACGTGGCCTGGCTGACCGGCGAAGTCAGGGTCGGGCGTCCGCCGCAGCAGGGCATGCCATGAAGGCGCAGCGCGGCTACACGCTGATCGAGGTGATCGTGGCGTTCGCGTTGCTGGCGCTGGCGTTGACCCTGCTGCTCGGCTCGCTGTCCGGCGCCGCGCGCCAGGTCAAGCGCGCCGAGCAGCTCAGCCGCGCCACGCTGTACGCGCAGTCGCTGTTGGCCGCGCAGGGCGTGGAGCAGCCGCTGCAGCCGGGCCGCGAGCAGGGCAGTTTCGAGCAGGGCCGCTACCGCTGGATCCTGGACGTGGCGCCGTACGTCGATGCGCGGCGGCCGCCGGACACGACCATGACGCCCGGCGCGCCGACGCTGCTGCAACTGAACCTGCAGGTGCGCTGGGGCGATGCGCCGGCGCAGGCGTTGCAGTGGAAGACGCTGCGCCTGGTCAGCGCGCAGAACAACGGGGTGCCGCAATGAGCCTCGCGCCGGGCCGCGCCGCCGCGCGCGGCTTCACCCTGATCGAAGTGCTGCTGGCCACGGTGCTGCTGGTCGGCGGCCTGACCCTGGCCTTCGCCACGCTGCGCTCGGCCACCGCGATCAGCGGCCGCGGCGAGAGCATCGCCGGGCGCAGCGAGCGCATGCGCGCGGTCGAGGGTTTCCTGCGCCGGCGCCTGAGCGGCGCGCAGGCGATGGCGCTGGACATCGACAGCCGCACCCTGCAGCCGGTGCGCTTCGTCGGCGAGCCGCAGCGCATGCAGTTCGTCGCCGATCTTCCCGACTACCTGGGCCGCGGCGGCCCCTACCTGCACGACCTCAGCGTCAGCGGCGACGGCGGCCAGCAGCGCCTGGCGATCGCGCTGGTGCAGGTGCAGGCCGGCAAGCAGATCGCCGAAGAAAAGCCGCGCCCGCCCGAGCCGCTGGCCGAGGGCCTGCGCCAGGTGCGCTTCCGCTACCGCGGCATCGACCCGGAGCGCGGCAGCATCGGCCCCTGGCAGGAGCGCTGGGAGAAGACCGACCAGTTGCCGCTGCTGGTGTCGATCGAGCTGAGCAGCGACGACGGCATGGTCTGGCCGCCGCTGGTGGTGGCGTTGCGCCAGGCCGGCAGCGCGGAGGCGCGGCAATGAGCGCGGCGCCGAACCATGCGCGCGGCGCGGCGCTGGTGCTGGTGCTGTGGCTGATCGCGCTGCTGACCGCGCTGATCGGCGCGTTCGCGCTGACCGCGCGCACCGAAGGCCTGCAGGGCAAGGTGCTGGGCGACGGCGCGGCGGCGCAGGAGCGCGCCCGCGCCGGACTCGAATACGCGCTGACCCGGCTCGCCGGCACGCCGACGCAGCCGGGCTGGCGCGCGGACGGGCGCCGCTACCGCTGGCAGTACGAAGACGCCACGGTCGACCTGCGCATCACCGACGAGAGCGGCAAGGTCGACCTGAACCTGGCCGACGCGCCGCTGCTGGCGGCGCTGGTGCGCGCGGTCGGCGGCGATCCGCAGCGCGCCGACCGCATCGCCGCGGCGATCGTGGACTGGCGCGATCCGGACAACCTCAGCCAGCCCAACGGCGGCGCCGAGGACCCGGACTACGCCGCCGAAGGCCGCCCATACGGGGCCAAGGACGCGCCGTTCGAGAGCCTGGCCGAACTGCAGCTGGTGCTGGGCATGGATGCCGACCTGTACGCCAAGCTGCTGCCGAACCTGACCCTGTACAGCGGCATCTCGCGCCCGGCGCCGGATTTCGCGCCGGCACCGGTGCTGACCGCGCTCGGCCTGGACGCGCAGCAGGTGCTGGCGCAACGCGAGCGCAACGACCCGGCGCAGGCCGCGCCGATCGGCGGGGGCGGCGGCACCTACAGCATCGAAAGCCGCGCGCGATTGGCGGCCGGACGCGAGGCCGTGCTGCGCGCAGTGGTGCGCCCAGGCTCGTCGGCGCTACCAGGCTCCGCCTACACTGTGCTGCGATGGGAAGAAGGATCGACCGTTCGATGACTGCGTGGCGCGACACAATGGAGAAGTTCGGCGTGCGCATGACGCCCGGTGCCGGCGGCCTGCTGGCCTGGTGGCAGCGGTCGCTGATGGCGTGGCTGCCGCCGCGCTGGCAGCTGCAGCTGGGCTGGTCGCAGGCGCGGCTGCTGCTGTGGCGCGACGGCGAGCAGCTGCTGGTCGCCCGCCAGCTCGGGGCCGAACTGGGCGCGCCGCTGGCATTGCCGTGGCCGCTGTCGCCGGCGGACCTGGATGCCGTGCTCGGCCCGCGCCTGGCGGCGTTGCCGCGGGCCTGGCTGCTGCCGGCGCACTCGGCGCTGCAGCGCACGCTGCGCCTGCCGGCCGCCGCCGCCGATCACCTGCGCGACGTGGTCAGGTTCGAGATCGACCGGCAGACGCCGTTCCAGGCCGACCAGGTGGTCTACGACGTGCGCCTTGGCGCGCGCCGCGACGATGCGCAACTCGACGCCGAACTGGTGGTGGCGCCGCGCCGCGTGCTGGAGGACCTGCACGCCAGCGCCGGTGCGCTGCGTCCGACCCTGGCCGGGGTCGACGTGGCCGGCGCCGACGGCGCGCCGCTGGGCGTGAACCTGCTGCCGCCGGAGCAGCGCCATCGCCGCGCCGATCCAATGCGGCGCTGGAACGCGATCCTTGCCGCGACCGCGCTGCTGGCGCTGTTCGCCGCCGGCTGGCAGTTGCTGGACAACCGCCGCGACGCGCTCGAGCAGCTGCGCGCGCAGGTGGACAACGGCGCGCAGCGCGCGCGCGGCGTGTCCGCGCAGCGCCAGCAACTGGTCGACCTGGTCGAAGGCGCAGCGTTCTTCGACCAGCTGCGCGCCGAGCGCCCGACCTCGCTGGAAATCTGGAACGAGCTGAGCAAGCGCCTGCCCGAGGGTACCTACCTGGAGAAGTTCTCGGTGGAGGGCGACCAGTTGCAGCTGATCGGACTCAGCAGCGAAGCGTCCTCGCTGGTCGGGCGCCTGGAAGGCTCGCCGCTGTGGCGCACGCCGTCGCTGACCGGCGTGCTGCAGGCCGATCCGGGCAGCCATCGCGACCGTTTCACCCTGACCGCCGAACTGGCCGGGACCAAGCGCAAGGAGGCCGCCGATGCCGGTGCAGGTCGATAAGCGCGACCGCTGGCTGGCGCTGGGCCTGCTGCTGGCGGTGCTGGGGCTGGGCTATCTGGTGCTGGTGCATCCGTGGTGGACGCTGCCGATGCGCGAGGTGGAGGCGCAGATCCAGGAACTGCGCCAGCGCGAACTGCGCGTGCGCATGCAGTTGCAGCAGGCGCCGCAGGTGGCGCAGCGGCTGCAACAGGCGCAACGCGAGCTGGCCGAGCGCCCGGGCTTCCTGCGCGAGCCCTCGGCCGAACTGGCCTCGGCCGGCCTGGTGCAGCGCCTGGAAAGCGCGGTGGCCACCGCCAGTCCCGGCAACCGCAGCTGCGCGATCAGCAACCGCTCGCCGCTGGCCGCCGACAACCGCCGCGACCGTTTCACCCGTGTCGCGGTGCAGGTGCGGCTGCGCTGCGGCACGCCGGAACTGGCGGCGGTGCTGCATGCGCTGGAAAGCGGCACCCCGGCGCTGTTCGTCGACAACCTCAACGTAATGGCGCAGCGCTACCAGCTGTCGCCGGGCGAGAGCGGCAACGGTCTGGACGTGGCCTTCGAACTGGCCGGCTATCTGCGCCCGAACGCGATGCCGGCGCCGCCCGCGGCAGCGGGCACGTCACCGTCGCCCGCGGCGGCATCGCCGGGCAATCCTGCGCCGCCGCCGGGTGCGCCGGTGATGGATGCCGGCACGCCCGCCGGCCCCGGGCCGAGCGAGCCGGCGCCTGCGGCAGCGCCGTCGCCCATGCCGGACGCCGCCGCGCAGCCGCAGCAAGAGGGGGGCGCGCATGCGCATTGAAGCGATCGGCCTGCGCAGCGTGTGGCTGGCGACGCTGGCGCTGTGGGGCCTGCTGGTGTGGGTGCTGGGCGTGGCTGGCCTTGGCCAGCGGATCGAGCCGCTGCCCGACGATCCGGCCATGACCCAGCGCCTGCCGGCCTTGCCGGCGGCGGCCGGCGAGCGCCTGGGCGAGTATTCGCGCTATGCCGAGATCGCCGCGCGCCCGGTGTTCGCCGAAGACCGCCGGCCGCATCCGTTCTTCCTCAGCGCCGACAACGGCCAGGCCGCCGCGCCCAGCGTGCGCCTGACCGGCGTGCTGCTCACCGACACCTTCAAAATGGCCACGCTGACCACCGAGCAGGGCGAATCGCTGCGCCTGCAGCAAGGCAGCGATCCGGTGAAAGGCTGGCGATTGCTGTCGCTGGAACCGCGCCGCGCGGTGGTCAGCGGCGGCAGCGGCACGCAGACGCTGGAGCTGCAGGTGTTCGACGGCAAGGGCGGGCAGCCGCCGACCGTGCTCGGCCAGGGCGCGCGTCCGCCGGGCATGCCGCCGCTGCCGCCGCCGGTGGCCGCGCCCACCGTCAACGCGCCTGTCAGCAATGCCGCGATCAATACCGCCGTGCCACCGCCGCCGTCGAACGCAGCGGGCAATGCGCCGCCGCCGAGCGAACCGGCCGCCGCGCCGGCGCCGTCGTCGCAACAGTTGCAAGCCATCCGCGAACGTATCGAAGCCCGCCGCCGGCAGTTGCAGCAACAACGCCAGAACGGCACTCCCCCCGGCCAGAACCCTTAGAGTGATCGCATGACGCCGCGCTTGTTTTCCCTGTTCCTCGCGATCGGCCTGGTGGCCGGCTGCGCCACCACGCCCTCGCCGGACGTCCGCCGCGGCGCCGCGATCAATCCCGCCGTCGGCGCCGCCGGCAGCACCAGCAGCACGCCCGGCGGGCCGGCCGGCACGGCCGATCCCAACGACCTGCCGGAGCGCGTCGCCCCGGTGATCCGCCGCGGCAGCGGCACCATGATCAATTCCGGCGCGGCCGCCGCCCCGGCGCCGTCGCTGGCCAACGCCAGCAGCGGCAGCGCCACCTTCAACTTCGAAGGCGAGTCGGTGCACGCGGTGGTCAAGGCGATCCTCGGCGACATGCTCGGGCAGAACTACGTGATCGCGCCGGGCGTGCAGGGCACGGTGACCCTGGCCACGCCCAAGCCGGTGTCGCCGGCGCAGGCGCTGAACCTGCTGGAGATGGTGCTGGGCTGGAACAACGCGCGCATGGTCTACAGCGGCGGCCGCTACAACATCGTGCCCGCCGACCAGGCCCTGGCCGGCACGGTCGCGCCGAGCACCGCCTCGCCGGCCAGCGCGCGCGGCTTCGAGGTACGGGTGGTGCCGTTGAAGTTCATTTCCGCCAGCGAGATGAAGAAGGTGCTGGAGCCGTACGCGCGGCCCAACGCGATCGTCGGCATCGACGGCTCGCGCAACGTCATCACCCTCGGCGGCACCCGCGCCGAGCTGGAAAACTACCTGCGCACGGTGCAGATCTTCGACGTGGACTGGCTGTCGGGCATGTCGGTGGGCGTGTTCCCGATCCAGTCGGGCAAGGCCGAGCAGGTCGCCGCCGACCTGGAGAAGGTGTTCGGCGAGAACAGCAAGACCCCCAGCGCCGGCATGTTCCGCTTCATGCCGCTGGAGAACGCCAACGCGGTGCTGGTGATCACTCCGCAGGCGCGCTACCTGGACCAGATCCAGGAATGGCTGGACCGCATCGACAGCGCCGGCGGCGGCAGCCGCCTGTTCTCCTACGAACTGAAATACATCAAGGCCAAGGACCTGGCCGACCGCCTGGCCGAGGTGTTCGGCGCCGGCGGCAACCGCGGCGATTCCAACGCCTCGCTGATGCCGGGCACGCAGTTGAGCCAGATGAGCGGCGGCGGCTTCAACGGCAGCAGCGACGGCGGCCTGGGCGGGAGCGGCAGCCTGAACGGCAGCGGCGGCGACAGCTTCTCCTCGGGCAGCAGCGGTTCTTCCTCGTCCAGCAGCGGCGGACTGGGCAACGGCAGCCTGCAGCTGTCGCAGCGCACCCCCGGCAACGGCAGCGTGACCCTGGAAGTGCAGGGCGACAAGGTCGGCGTGTCGGCGGTGGAGGAGACCAACACCTTGCTGGTGCGCGCCACGCCGCAGTCGTGGCGCTCGATCCGCGACGTGGTCGAGAAGCTCGACGTGATGCCGATGCAGGTGCACATCGAGGCGCAGGTGGCCGAGGTCAGCCTGACCGGCGATCTGCGTTACGGCGTGAACTGGTTCTTCGAGAACGCGGTGAGCGCCGCCGCCGATGCCACCAACATCGGCATCGGCGGCGGCGCCAACCTACCCAGCGCCGCGGGACGCAGCATCTGGGGCGACATCGCCGGCAAGGTCACCGGCACCACCGGCCTCGGCTGGACTTTCCTCGGCAAGAATGCCGCCGCGGTGATCAGTGCGCTGGACAAGGTCACCAATCTCAAGCTGCTGCAGACCCCGTCGGTGTTCGTGCGCAACAACGCCGAGGCCACCCTCAACGTGGGCACGCGCATTCCGATCAACTCGACCTCGATCAACACCGGCATCGGCACCGATACCAGCTACTCCTCGGTGCAGTACATCGACACCGGCGTGATCCTGAAGGTGCGCCCGCGCGTGACCAAGGACGGCATGGTGTTCCTGGACATCGTGCAGGAAGTCAGTACGCCGGGGTCGCGTCCGGCTGCGTGCACCGAGGGAACGACCAGCGTGGTCAACAGCTCGGCCTGCAACGTGGACATCAACACGCGCCGGGTCAAGACCGAGGCCGCGGTGCAGAGCGGAGACACCATCATGCTGGCGGGCCTGATCAACGACAGCACCAGCGACGGCAGCGCCGGCGTGCCGCTGCTGAGCAAGCTGCCGGTGGTCGGCGCGCTGTTCGGGCAGAAGTCGCAGGAAAAGACCCGCAACGAAGTGATCGTGCTGCTGACCCCGACGATCGTGCGCAACCCGCAGGAAGCGCGCAATCTCACCGACGAGTACGGACAGAAGTTCAAGGCGATGGAGCCGCTGCCGGCGTCGGACAAGAAGTAAGCACCGGTGACCCTGCCCATCGTGCTGCTGCCGGTCGGTGTCGACGACGCCGCGCTGGACGCGTGCCTGGGCGCACTCGAAGCGCATACCCCGGCCGGCACCCGCGTATGGCTGGCCGACGACGCGCAGTCCGGGCCGCGTGGCCAGCGCGTGGTCGAGGCCTGGTTGGCGCGCACCCGGCTGCAGGCCGACTACACCCGGCGCCCGCGCATGCTCGGCGAGGTCGCGCATTTGGACGAGATGCTGCGCGCCTGCGCCGGTGCCGACGTGGTGGTGCTGGCCGCCGACGCGCAGCCGCTGCCCGGTTGGCTACAGCAACTGAGCGCATGCCTGGCGCGCGATGCCGCCATCGCCAGCGCCACGCCGTGGAGCAACGCCGGCGAAGCCTGCGCCTGGCCGCGGCTGGGCGAGATCAATCCGGTGCCCGAGGACGGCGAACGCCTGGCCCGCGCGTGTGCGGCGCTGCCGCCGCTGCATCCGGAGCTGCCGGCGGCGGTGTGCCATGCGGTGGCCCTGCGCGGCGCGGCGCGGCAACGCGCCGGCGGCCTGGACGCGAGCAGCTACAGCTCCTGGTACGCGGCGCTGACCGACCTGTCGCTGCGCATGGCCGGACTCGGCTGGCGCAACGTGCTGTGCGAAACCGCCTACGTCGCGCGCAGCGGCGAGGGCCGCGCCGCCGACGGCGACATGGACGCGCTGGCCACGCGCTGGCCGGCCTGGCATGCGCGCCTGGCCGGGTTCCTGATGCACGATCCGCTGCGTGCACGCCGGGACGACCTGCAGCGCCTGTACGCCGAGCTGCCGCCGCCGGACCCGCAGCGCGCGCTGTTCGACGCCTAGCGCGCCCAGGCGCCGCCGGACGCAATGCCCCAGCCCTGTAGGAGCGGCTTCAGCCGCGACGAACGCAGTCGCGGACTGGGCGATCCTGAGAAGCGGTCGGGACCGAAGTCCCTCCTACAGGAAGCAGCAATACGCACGTGGCGGGGAGGCCCCTGTAGGAGCGGCTTCAGCCGCGACGAACGCAGTCGCGGACTGGGCGATCCTGAGAAGCGGTCGGGACCGAAGTC
>NZ_JAYIQP010000027.1:0-33942 GCF_035026585.1 Xanthomonas sp. WHRI 7945 | reverse complement strand
AGTCGCGACGGCTTTCCCGGGAAAGCCCGTCGCGACTGAAGTCGCTCCCACATTTGTTAGAGACACCCGGAGTCCGCTTAGCAGGCCGTCCCATGCGGGACTTGGCGCAGGCCGGGTCGCATGCGAAGGTAGGCGCATGGCACGTTTACGGTTCCCGGCTCTTGCATGTTGCTGATGATGGTGTTGCTGCTGTTGCTGGCGCTCGCCGCGACCGTACTGCTGGCATTGCTGCTGTGCGCGCTGTTCGCGGTGCGCCGCGATCCGTTCCTGCTGGTGCGCCTGGAAAGCCTGCGCCTGCGCAGCGGCAGCGGCCTGCAGCGCCACCAGGCGCAGGTTGCCGGGCATCGCTGGACCTATCTGCACCGCGCCGCGGCCGATCCCGCCGCGCCGACGCTGCTGCTGGTGCATGGCTTCACCGGCAGCAAGGAGAACTGGCTGCCGCTGGCGCGTGCGCTCGGTGATCGCTATCACCTGTTCGTTCCCGATCTGCCCGGCTGGGGCGAAAGCCAGCGCATCGACGGCGAGGACTATGGCTTCGCCGCGCAGGCCGAGCGCGTGGCCGCGTTCGCTGCGCACTGCGTGCGCCGTGCGGGCAGCGAATGCGTGCTGGTCGGGCATTCGATGGGCGGCGGCATCGCCGCGCTCGCCGCCGCGCGCCATCCCGAGCTGTTCGAGCGCGTCGGCCTGCTCAACGCCGCCGGCGTGCGCTTTTCCGACAACGCCTTCGGCCAGGCGGTGCTGGACGGCGACAACCCGTTCGCGGTGTACGACGCCGACTCGCTGCATCGCTACATCGACACGGTGTTCCTGTTGGAGCCGAGCAAGCCGCGCATCCCGTCCTGGACGGTGTCCTCGATCGTCGCCTGGCGGCGCAGCGAGGCCGGCTTCGAACAGCAGGTGCTGGCGCGGATCGGCCGCAGCGACGAAGCCTTCCTGCCGTTCGACGAAGCAGCGCAGATCCGCCAGCCGGCGCTGCTGCTGAACTGCGTGCAGGACGCGGTGATCGACGCTAGCGCGCTGGCGCTGTACGCCGAGCGCGTGCCGCAGGCGCTGCAGGTGTTGCTCGACGGCAGCGGCCACATGTCCATCGTCGAGAAACCGACCGAGGTCGCGCAGGCGATCGATGACCTGATCCAACGAGGAGCCCCCCGATGAAACGCATTCTGCTCGGCGCGCTGTGCGCCGTCGCCCTGGCCGGTTGCGGCGACCACGAGGCCGAGCGCAAGGCGCAGGCCGCGGCCGAGGCGCAGGCCAGGCAACAGGCCGCCGACGACCTGGCCAAGCAGTACGACGCCGCGGTGAAGTCCGGCAACTGGGACCTGGCGCGGATCCATGGCGCGGCGCTGCTGGAGCAATATCCCGGTTCGGACGCGGCCGAGCGCATCCAGCCCGGCTACGCCGAGGTCAAGGCCAAGGGCGAGGCGGCGCGCGAACTGCGGCGCATGCAGGCCGCCTGGGAATATTCGCAGGTGCCGGCCGGCAAGGGCACGCAGCGCTCGGCGATGCTGTACAGCCGCGACAAGGTCGACGTGGACGGCAGCGGTCCCAAGCCGGTGCAACTGGTGTTCCGCGATCATCCGGAGTGGAAGCGCAGCGCCTACCTGGTGCTGCAGGCCGGCGATTTCCGTTGCGCCGGCGGCTGCAAGGTGCAGCTGAAGGCCGACGACGCGGCGCCGCGCGCGGCCGCGGCGTGGCGCCCGAACACCGACGAGGCGATCGCGATGTTCATCACCGACCACAAGGCGCTGTGGAAGCTGGCGCGCAAGACCACGGTGCTGCAGATCGAATTCCCGGTGAAGGCCGGCGGCACCCGCACCGCGGTGTTCGAGACCGGCGGCCTGGACGGTTCGCAGATGCCGGGATGGGACTGAGCGCGATGGGCGAGGGCGCCGCCGCGCACGCCGCGGCGCTGCGCCAGGTGCGGCACTGGGTGTTCGACATGGACGGCACGCTGACGCTGGCCGTGCACGATTTCGCGCTGATCCGCCGCGAGCTGCAGATTCCGGCGCAAGCCGACATCCTGCAGCACCTGGAGGCATTGCCGGCCGCGCAGCGCGCGTCCAAGCATGCCTGGCTGCTGGAGCACGAGCGCGCGCTGGCCACTGCCGCGATCGCCGCACCCGGCGCGCCGGCGTTGCTGCAGGCGCTGCACGCTGCCGGATGCCGACTGGCGGTGCTGACCCGCAACGCGCAGGAACTGGCGCACCTGACCCTTCAGGAAATCGGCGTCGACCACTTGTTCGAGGACGTAGCCGTCCTGGGCCGCGACGAAGCGCCGCCCAAGCCGCATCCGGGCGGCCTGCAGCAGCTGGCCGCGCACTGGGGCGTGGCGCCGCACACGCTGGCGATGGTCGGCGATCATGCGTACGACCTGCAGTGCGGTCGCGCCGCAGGGGCGACGACGGTGCTGCTGCATCCGGACAATCCATGGCCGGCGCTGGCCGATCTGCATTTCGCCGATTGCGCTGCGCTGCTGGCGTGGTGGCAGGACGCTGCCGCGTAGGGCGTCTTCTCTGTGGGAGGGACTTCAGTCCCGACGCGACCGTTGTGCAGACCAGCCTCCCCGGACCAATGCGTCGCCTGGCGATTGGCAATCTGTGCATCCTCCTGGCAGTAAGAGGGGAAGCAAAGCAAAGGCAAGGCAAAAGCTTTCGCCTTTGGCGAGTTACTTTTCTTTGCTTGTGCAAAGAAAAGTAACCAAAAGAAAGCACACCCCGCCTCCGCGCCCTCCGCACTGCGTGCTCCGGGTCCGCGAATAGGCCGGGATTCGCGGAAGGGGCATCCTGCCCCTGCCGCGAACGGCGCACATCCTTGTGCGCCGCCCCTTCGAGGTTTTTCCCGGCCTATTCGCCGCTGCGTAAGGGACCCCGAAAAGTCCAAAGCAACAGCAACAGCAACAGCAAGAGCAAGAGCAACAGCAAGAGCAACAGCAAGAGCAACAGCAAGAGCAACAGCAAGAGCAACAGCAAGAGCAACAGCAACAGCAAGAGCAACAGCAACAGCAACAGCCTGCGGCTGCGGACGCGGCGGTTGCCGTCCTGCGTTGGGATTCTGCGACGCTGCAGATCCAGCAATCTTCGTGGTGCAATAGTGTTGCTCAAATCCTGCATGGCGCCAGAGGCGCATCGGTACCGCGCATAGGCGCTGATGTTGAACACCAGTTGCGTGTAGCGGCGCACGTGCGCCACCGGAACGGATGCTGGCTCGCCGCCAGCGGTTGCGAGTGCAGGCCTAGGTCGGCCAGATACTGCGCCTCCAGCGCTGGAGACTCGGACTCGCTGTTGCCGCCATGGCCGCTGTGCTGGTTGAACGGCACGTCGGACAGCACGTAGCCGTCGCGCCATGCGCACCGGTAGCCCGGTGACCGATCGGTTCGGCGCCTGGCCTGGCTTCTTCCAGTCACGCCGGTCGCTGTCGCTTTGCGGGGCGCTCTGCTCCCGGCTGCGCCAACGGCGATACAAGCCCGTGGCACAGAGTGTGCCGTTCTCGATACAGCGCGACCATGGCGCAAGGGTGCGCCTGCGCTGGCGCCGTAGCCGATGCTTGAGGCGCAAGGATGGCGCAGTGCAACAACGCGATGGCACGTCGATTGCTCTGTCTCTCTCGATGTTTCCGCATCCCGCCGCGCCAGCCGTTTGACGGCAAGCGCCACGGCACTTCAACGAGGGGAGTAGAACGATGCACAGTCATCCATGTCGTACCCGCACCTGGACGCTGCTCGCGCTGGCCACCGTGCTGGTGCTGGCCGGTTGCAAGAAGCAGGAAGAGGCTGCGGCGCCCGCCGCGCCCGCAGCACAGCAACCGGCCGCGGCCGCGCCCGCTGCGGCGGTCGACACCGACACCGAGTTCGCCAACAACGCCAGCAATCCCGATAACTGGGGCGGCATCGGTCGCGATTTCGCGCTGACCCGGCACAGCCCGCTGGCCGAGATCAACCGCGACAACGTCAAGAACCTGAAGATGTCGTGGGAAATGAAGACCGACGCCACCCGCGGCCACGAAGGCCAGCCGCTGGTGATCGGCAACATCATGTACATGGTCAGCGCGTATCCGAACAACGTGTTCGCGATCGACCTGGCGGCGCAGGAAGACGGCGGCAAGGTGCTGTGGAAATACACCCCGCAGCAGGACGAGCGCTCGGTGGCGGTGGCGTGCTGCGACACGGTCAACCGTGGCGCGTCCTATGCCGACGGCAAGCTGGTGTTCGGCAGCCTCAGCGGCGACGTGATCGCGCTCGATGCCAAGACCGGCAAGGAAGTGTGGAAGCAGAAGATGGCGCACCCGGACAAGGGCGAGACCATCACCATGGCGCCGATCATCGCCGACGGCAAGGTCGTCGCCGGCATCAGCGGCAACGAGTTCGGCGTGCTCGGTCGCGTCGCCGCGTACTCGCTGGCCGATGGCAAGCAGGTGTGGTCGTGCGACGCCGCCGGCAGCGACAAGGCGATCTGCCTGGGCGCGGACTTCAACAAGGCCAATCCGCAGCACGGCCAGCTCGGCGACCTGGGCATCAAGACCTTCCCCAACGAGGAATGGAAGCGTGGCGGCGGCGCGGCGTGGGGCTGGTACAGCTACGATCCGAAGCTGAAGCTGGTCTATTACGGCACCGGCAATCCCGGCCTGTGGAGCCCGTCGTACCGCTGCGGCAAGACCACGCAGGAAGAGTGCAACAACGGCGAACACGACAACAAGTGGTCGATGACCCTGTTCGCGCGCAAGATCGATACCGGCGAGGCGGTGTGGGGCTACCAGAAGACGCCGTTCGACCAGTGGGACTACGACGGCATCAACGAGCCGATCCTGGTCGACCTGACCATCGACGGCAAGCAGGTCCCCTCGGTGGTGCAGTTCGACCGCAACGGCTTCGCCTACGTGCTCGACCGCCGCGACGGCACCCTGCTGCGCGCGCACAAGTTCGTGCCGGCCAACTGGGCCGAGAGCATCGACATGAAGACCGGGCGTCCGATCAAGGTCGCCGCGCATTCGCCGCTGGAACGCGGCAAGAAGGTGCAGGCGTTCCCGTCAGCGATGGGCGGCAAGGACCAGCAGCCGTGCTCGGTGGATCCGGCCGATTCGGCGGTGTTCTTCTGCGGCACCAACAACTGGCACATGGAGCTGGAGCCGCAGGAGCGCGGCAACACCATGATGGGCCTGCCGTACGTGTTCGCCAACGTGATGATGAAGCCGAACGAGCCCGGCGCGCTGGGCATCGTCAAGGCGTTCGACGTGGTCAACGGCAAGTCCAAATGGGAGATCAAGGAGAAGTTCCCGGTGTGGAGCGGCACCCTGGTCACCGACGGCGGGCTGGTGTTCTACGGCACGCTCGACGGCTGGTTCCGCGCGGTGGACAAGGACACCGGCAAGAAGCTGTGGGAGATGAAGTTGCCTTCCGGCATCATCGGCAATCCGATCGCCTACAAGGCCAACGGCCACCAGTACGTGGCGGTGTTCTCCGGCATCGGCGGCTGGATCGGTCTGCCGATCGCCGGCGGCCTGGACCCGGGCGATCCGTACGGTGCACTGGGTGCGGCCGGGCTGGCCTTCAGCAACGGCTTCGACAAGATCCCGTTGGGCGGCATGGTGCATACCTTCCGCATCGACGGCACCGGCAAGACCATCACCCCGACCGCTCCCGCCACCGCGGCGGCGGGCGGAGCGCCGGCCGCCGCGGCCAAGACCGCGCGATGAGTCGGCGGCCACGCGCCCATGCTGCGAACGCGTGCCGCAAGGCACGCGTCTCGCGGCACCTGCACCAGGGCGCGCGCGCCGTGTTGCTGCTTTGCAGCCTCGGACTCGTCGCCGTAGGTTGCACGCGCGAGCCGTCGTCCGCGACGGCTCGCGTTCCTGAGGCCGCCTCCAGCGCGGCCGCCAAGCCGGCGGCGGAAACGCCCGCCACCGCGATCGCCGCCGATGCGGCGGTGCTGCGGGTCTGTGCCGATCCGGGCAACATGCCGTTGTCCAATCGCGCAGGCGAAGGCTTCCAGAACAAGATCGCGCAGGTCCTCGCCGAGGCGATGGGCCGGCGCCTGCAATACGAATGGCGCACCTACTACCAACGTGGGTTGGCGCGCAGCACGATCAACGCCGGGCGTTGCGACGTGCTGATGGACATGAACAGCGACTTCGAGATGGGCCTGCCCACGCGTCCGCTGTACCGCTCCACCTACGTGCTGGTGACCCGCAAGGGCCTGGCGCTGCAGCCGACGTCGCTGGACGATCCGGCGCTGAAGAAACTGAAGATCGGCGTGTTCCAGAGTTCGCCGGCGCGGCAGGCGCTGTACGACCACGGCGTGACCGGCGACGTGCAGTACCTGTTCTACGATTCGTCGACCGCGCCGGAAGAGCATCCCGGCAAGCTGGCCGAACGCGTCGCCGGCGGGCAACTCGACGCCGCCGAATCCTGGGGCCCGGTCGCCGGCTACTACGCCGCGCGCGGCGGCCTGGGCATGGTGCCGCTGAACGTCATCGACGACGAAGTGCTCGAGTATTCGATGGCGTGGGCGGTGTCGCGCAAGAACGTGGCGCTGCGCGACGCGCTGAACGAGGCGATGCAACGCAGCGCCGGCAAGATCGACGCGATCCTGCGCGAGTACCACGTGCCGCTGGTGGCCTGCGCCGAGTGCGTCGTCAACGGCGATCTGCGCTCGCACGGCAGCTACGCCACGCCTGCCACCGATGCCCCGGCACCGAGCCCGCAGACCTCCTCGGCGATGCTGGCGCAACTGCAGCTGCGCATCGCCGACGGCGCCGATCCCAATCAGGAACTGGCGCATGCGCTCGACGCCGGCGATGGCGTGCGCGTGGCCTGGCTGCTGCGCCACGGGGCCAGCGCCGACCGGCCCAACCTGCTGGGCGAGCCGCCGCTGCACCAGGCGATCCGCAACCAGGCGCCGACGCTGGTCGGCGAGTTGCTGGCCGCGGGCGCCAATGTGGAGACCCGCGACGGCAACGGGTGGACGCCGTTGATGAAGGCGGCCTGGTCCAACGATGCGCAGAGCACCGAACAGTTGCTGGCGCGCCGGGCCAAGGTCGACGTGGTGTCCAAGGACGGCTGGACCGCGCTCGACCTGGCGATTTCCTACGCCGATGTCGAACTGGTGCAGGCCTTGCTCGGCGCCGGCGCCAACGTGCGCCGCAGCAATCCGGCCGGGTTCACCCCGGTGATGTTCGCGGTGGCGCGCAACGACCCCAAGATGCTCGACGCCCTGCTGGCGCGCGGCGCCGAGGCCGACCGGGCCAACCGCGCCGGCGTCACCCCGTTGATGCTGGCCGCCGCCGCCGGCCGCGAGGACGCCACCCGCCGCCTGCTCGCCGCCGGCGCCAATGCCGCGACCCGCGACGCCGACGGCAAGACCCCGGCGGCGCTGGCGCAGCAGCGCGGCGATGCGTCGCTGGCGCAATTGCTGACGGAGGCCGAACACCGACGCACGCAATGATCGCCACGCTCTTCCTGCTCGCGCCGCAGCCGCGGCGTTTACGTCCCCACAGTCCGTCCCGCAAAGGTTCTTTCCCCATGCGCAATGCCGTCGTCCGCCGTTCCGTCGTGCCGAAGCTGCTGTCCCTGTCCCTGTTCGCGTTGACCCTGGTCCTGGCCGCCTGCGGCAAGGATGCCCCGCCTTCCGCGCCCGCCGCCGCTGCGCCTGCCGCTGCGTCGGCCGCCCCCGCGGCCGCACCTGCGTCCAACGCCGCCCCGGCCGCTGCGCCGGCGGCCGCCGCCGCGACCCCGCCGCCGGCGGCAGTCACCCCGATTCCGAAGGGCCCGCCGGTGAAGGTGACGCCGGAGCTGGCCGCCGAAGGCAAGAAGATCTTCATGTCGGCCGGCTGCAGCGCCTGCCACGGCGGCACCGGCGGCGGCGGCATGTGCCCGCCGCTGACCAACGACGTGTGGGTCTACGGCCACGACGACGACACGCTGCGCGCGCTGATCGACGAAGGCACCGCCGGCATGACCGCGCACGGCAAGGTCCGGGTCGGCCATGAGAAGGTGGTCGGGCAGATGCCGCCGTTCGCGCCGGTGCTCAAAGAGGGCGACACCGAAAAGCTGCTGGCCTTCATCCACTCGATCAACAAGACCGCGGGCGCGGCTCCATGACCCAAGGCGCGCGACGTACGCTGGGCATCGCTGCGCTGGCGCTGCTGCTGGCGGCCTGCCAGCGCGCGCCGGCGCCCGCCGCCGACAGCGCCGCGGCCAAGCCGCCCGCACCACCCGCGGCCGCGCTGGCCTACGTGCCGAACCAGCGCGCCGGCACCATCTCGGTGATCGACACCGGCACCGACGTGGTGCTGCGCACGCTGTCCGCGCAGGGCCAGCTCGGCAAGCGCCTGCAGCAGATCCTGCCCGGGCCGGCCGGGCACCTGTACGTGATCGACGCGCAGGGCCACCGGTTGCTGGAACTGGATACCGCGCAGGACCGCATCCTGCGCAGCGTGGACATCGGCGAGAACGCCGAGGGCATCGCCGTGTCGCCGAACGGCGAGCAGTTCGCGGTGTGCGTGGAAGGGCAGAATCAGGTGATGCTGATCGATCCGGCCAGTTTCGCGATCGGCGCGCGCATCGCCACCCAGGGGCAGGCGCCGGAACATTGCGTGTACAGCCCCGACGGCGCGCTGCTGCTGACCAGCAACGAAGGCTCCGACGACCTCGACGTGATCGACCTGAAGGCCGGCAAGTCCACCGGCGTCATCGCCACCAGCGGCCATCCGCGCGGCATGGCGTTCGCGCCGGACGGCAACACCGTGTACGTGGCGCAGGAGTCGGCCCACGTGGTCGACGTGGTCGACCTGGTCGCGCGGCGGCGCGTGGCCAGCATTCCGGCCGGGCAACGCACCGCCGGGGTGACCATCTCGCACGACGGCAGCCGCGTCTACGCGTCCAATGGCGGTGCCGGCACGGTCAGCGTGATCGATCCGGCGGCGCGCAGCACCCTGGCCGAGATCCCGGTCGGGCAGCGGCCGTGGAATCCGGCGCTCACCGCCGACGGCAAGAAGCTGTACGTGGCCAATGGCCGCTCCAACAGCGTGAGCGTCATCGACACGACGACGATGAAGGAGATCAAGCAGATCGCAGTGGGCGAGATGCCCTGGGGTGTGGTCATCGCGCGGTGAGGCGAGGGACGCATGCGGCGCGGCAGCAGGATGTCGGGGAGAGCTGAATGAAGACGCGAGCCGCGGTCGCCTGGGCGGCGAACCAGCCGCTGGCCATCGAGGAAGTGGACCTGCAGCCGCCCAAGGCCGGCGAGGTGCTGGTGCGCATGGTCGCCAGCGGCGTCTGCCACAGCGACGCCAGCACCCTGTCCGGCGCCGATCCGGACGCCGCGTTCCCGGTGATCCTGGGCCAGGAGGGCGCCGGCGTGGTCGAGGAGGTCGGCATCGGCGTGAGCAGCGTGCGCCCCGGCGATCACGTGATCCCGCTGTACATGCCCGAATGCGGGGTGTGCAAGTTCTGCCGGTCCGGCCGCACCAACCTGTGCCAGGCGATCCGCGCCAGCCAGGACCGCGGGCTGATGCCCGACGGCAGCAGCCGCTTCTCGCATCGCGGGCGGCCGATCCTGCACTACATGGGCACTAGCACCTTCGCCGAGTACACCGTGCTGCCGGAAATCGCGGTGGCCAAGATCCATCCGTCCGCGCCGCTGGACAAGGTGTGCCTGCTCGGCTGCACGGTCACCACCGGCATCGGCGCGGTGCTCAACACCGCGCGGGTGCGGCCCGGCGACAGCGTGGCGGTGTTCGGGCTCGGCGGCATCGGCCTGTCGGTGGTGCAGGGCGCGGTGATGGCGCGCGCCGGGCGCATCATCGTGGTCGACATCAACCGCGACAAGTTCGAGCTGGCGCGCGCGCTGGGCGCCACCGATTGCCTGGACCCGAAGGATTTCGGCGCGCCGGTGCAGCAGGTGATCGTCGACCTCACCGACGGCGGCGCCGATCACAGTTTCGAATGCGTGGGCGACGTGCGCGCGATGCGCGCGGCGCTGGAGTGCTGCCACAAGGGCTGGGGCGAGAGCATCATCCTGGGGGTGGCGCCGAGCGCGCAGGAGATCAGCACGCGGCCGCTGCAGCTGGTCACCGGCCGCGCCTGGCGCGGCAGCGCGTTCGGCGGGGTCAAGGGTCGCAGCGAACTGCCGGCCTACGTCGAGCGCTACCTGGCCGGCGAGATCCGTATCGACGAGCTGATCAGCGAGACGCTGCCGCTGCAGGACATCAACCGCGCCTTCGATGCGATCCGCGAGGGCCGGGGCATCAAGTCGGTCGTACTTTACTGAAACCAAGGAGCAGGCATGCGCAGACACAACGGACGCACCACCCCGCAGGCGAGCGCGCTCGCATTGGCCGTCGCCGCCGCGGTCGCCCTGGCCACTGCGCCGGCCGGCGCGCAGACCACGGTCAACGCCGGCGATGCGCAGATCACCGCGCTGGACCGGATCGAGGTCACCGCCACGCCGATCCCCGGCACGCTGATCGACGCCGACCACCTGCCGTACACGGTGCAGACCGCCAACGCCGACGACATCGCGCGCAGCCACGCCGGCAACCTCACCGATTTCATGCTGCGGCAGATGAACGGCGTGGACACCAACGAAGTGCAGGGCAGTCCGTTCCAGACCGATCTCACCTTCCGCGGCTTCCGCGCCTCCGCGCTGCCGGGTGCCTCGCAGGGCGTGTCGGTGTACCTGGACGGGGTGCGCATGAACGAGCCGTTCGCCGACATCGTCAGCTGGGACATGATGCCGGAGGCGGCGATCCGTAGCGTCGCGCTGATGCCCGGTTCCAATCCATTGTTCGGGCCGAACACGCTCGGCGGCGCGCTGGCGTTCACCACCCAGTCGGGCCTGACCGCGCCCGGGCTGCGCGCGGACCTGTCGTTCGGCAGCGGCGCGCGCAAGCGTTTGGACGCCTCCTACGGTTACGCCGGCGGCGACGGCCTGCATGCCTTCGTCGCGGTCACCGGCTTCGACGAGGACGGCTGGCGCGACGCCTCCGAAGGCCGCCTGGGCACCGTGTTCGGCAAAGTGGGACGGCAGGGCGAGCGCACCGACTGGGACGTGTCGCTGCTGCACGGGCGCAGCCGCCTGATCGGCAACGGCCTGCTGCCCAGCGGCCGCTACACCGACGAGGGTGTCGAGCCCGGCCTGTACGAAGCCGACCGCGAGGCGGTCTACACCTCGCCGGACCTGACCCGCAACCGCAACACGCTGCTGACCGCGCAGATGGACCATCGCTTCGACGCGGACACCGCGCTGCACCTGCTGGCGTATTACCGCGAAGGCCGCCGCAACACGGTCAACGGCGACATCAATGAGGACTACGAGGAATTCGTCGAGGAGTGCGCCGACGGCTACGCCGCCGACGGCACCCCATTGGACGACGACTGCGAGGTGCCGCGCGCCGAGTCCGACGCCCTGCACAGCGGCGTGCTCAACACCACGCAGATGCGCCAGCGCGCCGAAGGCGTGGCGCTGAACTTCAGCCACCAGGCCGGCGCGCATGCGCTCAGCGTCGGCGCCACCTACGACCGCAACCGGGTGCGTTACCGGCAGTACGAGCAGGAGGGGTTCGTGCAGGACGACCGCTCCGTCGCCGCCGATCCCGACGAGGAGCGCGAATTCTTTTCCGGGGTCAGCGGCCGCAGCAGCACGCTGGGCGTGTTCGCCGCCGATACCTGGGAAGTCGCCGAGGCCACGCACGTGACCGCGGCGTTGCGCTGGAACCGGGTCGAGGTCAGCAACGTGCTGTCCACCGCCGAGGACGGCGCGCTGCCGCGCGAGCGCTTCGTGTTCGCCAAGGCCAACCCGTCGCTGGGCATCACCCAGCGCCTGGGCGGCGGCTTCACCGCCTTCGCCTCGGCCTCGCAGAACAGCCGCGCGCCGACCGCGATCGAACTGGGCTGCGCCGATCCGGAACAACCCTGCCGGCTGCCGACCGGGCTGCAGGCCGATCCGCGCCTGGAGCAGATCGTCTCGCGCACCTACGAAGTGGGACTGCGCTGGAACCCGTCGCCGGACCAGGCCTTCAACGCCTCGCTGTACCGCGCCGACAACCGCGACGACATCCTGTTCCTGCGCGCGCCGAACACCCAGCTGGGCTACTTCGACAACGTCGACCGCACCCGCTACCAGGGCGCGGACCTGAGCTACCGCGCCAGTAGCGGCGCGCTGCGCTGGTTCGCCGGCTACAGCTACCTGGATGCGACCTACCGCAGCGACGGCGAGTTGCAATCGGGCGAACGCACCATCGACCTGCATCCGGGCATGCGCATCGCCGGCCTGCCGCGCAACACGCTGAAGCTGGGCCTGGAATGGCAGGCGCTGGAGCAACTGGCGCTGGGCGCGGATCTGCGCGCGTTCTCGCGGCGCGTGGCCAGCGGCAACGAGGACGGCCTGGCAGAGAATGCCGAGGACGGCGAGGATGCGGCGCGCCACGACCTGTCCACCGGCGGCTACGCGTTGATCGACGTACACGGGACCTGGCAGATCGCCGAGGGCCTGTCGCTGTACCTGCGCGTCAACAACCTGTTCGACCGCCGCTACGAGACCTATGCGGCGATCGCCGAGGACCTGTTCCCCGACGGCGCGCTGGCGCGCCCGCAGGACGCCGCGGTCGAGGACGGCCCCTCGCGCTTCGTCGCCCCCGGCGCACCACGCCAGTACCAGGTGGGCTTGCGCTGGCGGTTCTAGGCGGCGCACCGCGGCCAGGATCGCCACCATCGTGGTCATCATGATCGGGCGCGCGCGCTGCCTGCCGCGGCGCTGTGGAGCAGGAGAGTGAAGCCGCGACCGGTGAACCGCCGCGCTGCCTGCCACCCGCCAGGCTAGATTTTTTGTAGGAGCGGCTTCAGCCGCGACATCGAAGCCAGACAGCACACCCGCCTTCGGTGGCAGTCGGGACTGAAGTCCCTCCCACAAAAAACGGTGCGGTTGGATATCGCCAACGGCGGATGGGCATTGCCGTACCGAGCGCCGGCTCCTTGATTGCCAGGACTGGTGGCGGCTTGCGATGGTGGTGCTAGGCAGGGACGGGCGGTTCCGCGTCCCGCGACGCGCATCGTCATGCCACGGCTGTTGTGGGAGCGACTTCAGTCGCGACATCGAAGCGGAATGCGCCCGCCTTCTGTAGCCGTCGGGACTGAAGTCCCACAAAAAGCGGAGCGGATAGAGATCGCCAACGGTTCGGATGACATCGTCGCAGCGAGCGCCGGCTCTTTGATCGCCTATGCCAAGTTGGCTTGCGCTGGCGGTTCTCTAGGACGGGGCGGGCGATTCCGCGGACCGCGGACGCGCATCGTCATGCCACGGCTGTTGTGGGAGCGACTTCAGTCGCGACATCGAAGCCGGATAGCCTTCGGCTTCGGTGACAGTCGGGACTGAAGCCCTCCTGAAAAAACAGTGCGGGTTGGGTGTCGCAAACGGCGGATGGACATCGCCGTACAAAGTGCTGGCTCTTTCATCCCTGCATCGGGGGACGGCTTTTTCTGTAGGAGCGGCTTCAGCCGCGACACCGAAGCCGGAGGGCACCCGACTTCGGGGTCGCGGCTGAAGCCGCTCCTACAGGGATGGCATGACCGATCGGCTGTTGCGCTTGGAACTCAGACCGTCGCCAACCCATGCTTGCGCAGCTTGCGGTACAGGGTGTTGCGGCTGATGCCGAGCGCGTCGGCGGTGCGGCTGACGTTCCAGCGGTGCCGTTCCAATTGCTGCTGCAGCACGCTGCGTTCGGCGCTGTCCAGGGCGGCGCGGCCGGGCATGTCGTCGGCGGCGACCGCGTCGCCGTTGACCAGGCACGGGCCGCTGTCGGCGTCGACGATTTCCTGCGGCAGGTTGGAGATGCGGATCATGCCGTCCGCGCACAGCACCGCGGCGGTGCGCAGCACGTTGCGCAGCTGCCGCAGGTTGCCCGGCCAGGCATAGCTGAGCAGCTTGTGCAGCGCGTCCTCGCTGATCCGCACGTGGCGCTCGCCGCTCTCCTCGCGCAGCAGGGTGCGGATCAGTTCGGCCTTGTCGCTGCGTTCGCGCAACGGCGGCAGGTGCAGCACCACGCCGTTGAGGCGGTAGTACAGGTCCTCGCGGAACTCGCCCACGGCCACCATCTGCCCCAGGTCGCGGTGGCTGGCGCTGATCACGTGCAGTTCCAGCGGCATCGCCCGGTCACTGCCCAGCGGGGTCACGCTCTGTTCTTCCAGCACGCGCAGCAGCCGCGTCTGCAGCGGCAGCGGCATGTCGCCGATCTCGTCCAGGAACAGGGTGCCGCCACTGGCCTGCAGCAGCTTGCCGTGGCGGCCCTCGCGCGCGGCATCGGTGAAGGCGCCGCGGGCGTAGCCGAACAGCTCGCTCTCGATCAGCGCTTCCGGGATCGCCGCGCAGTTCACCGCCACGAACGGCCGCGCCGCCCACGGCGAGCTGCGGTGCACCGCCTTGGCGAATTCTTCCTTGCCGGTGCCGGTGGCGCCGCACAGCAGGATCGACACGCGATGCGCGGCCAGCTTCAGCGCGTTGTCCAGGTTGTGGCGCATGCGCGGATCGGAGCCGACGTGCTCGCGCGCATAGGCGGCCTCGCCGCTGTCGGCGCTGGCGGCGTGCGCGCGCCCAGCGGCAGCGTCGCGGCGCGGCGGCTGCGCCAGGGCGAAGAAGCGGCGCCCGTGGCAGGCGCAGCGGATCGACCACAGCGTGCTGGCCTCGTTGCGCGCGCGCTGCTCCACCGTGTCGAAGTCCAGCTGCATCACCTGCGAGATGTCGCGCCCGACCAGCAGGCCGCGCTCGCCCTTGCCGAGCTGTTCCAGCGCCGCTTCGTTGACCGCCAGCACGCGGCCGTCCTCGCCGATCGCCATCAGCGCCTCGTGCAGCAGGCCGGCGAATTCCGGACGACTGTGGAAGCGCAGGATCCACGCGTGCCGGTACTGCTCCAGGAAATACGAACGCGCGATCTGCGCCGCCGACATGCGCACCAGCGCGCTGGTATGGCGCTGCACCAGCTTGGTGTCGCGCGCGTCCGGGGTGGAGGCGTCCAGCACCGCCAGCAGGTCGCCGTGCGGGTCCAGGATCGGCGCACCGCTGCACGACAGCGGCAGGTGCCGGACCAGGTAGTGTTCGCCGCGGTGCACGCCCAGCGCGCTGCGTTCCACCGCGCAGGTGCCGATGCCGTTGGTGCCCTGGTAGCGCTCGGCCCAGCTGGCGCCGCAGAACAGCCCGGTCTGGCGGAACTCGCGCAGCAGCGCCGGGTCCTGCACGCTGTGCAGCACGGTGGCCTCGGCGTCGGCGACCACCACCGCGTAGCCGCCGCCGGCGATCTGCTCGTAGAGGTTCTCCATCTCCACCTTGGCGATGCGCAGCACTTCCTCCAGCCGTTGCTGGCGCTCGCGCAGCCCGCTGCCGTCGTGGACCATCGGCGAAGGCGTGGCGTCCGGGTTCAGCCCGTACTCGTCCAGGCAGCGTTGCCAGGACCGTGCCAGTGCCGGCGGCAGCGGTTCGATCTGGCGGAAATGGCGCATCCGCGCCAGCAATGCCGGCTCCGCCTCGGCGACGGACGACGCCTTGGCTGCGGCCTGCAGGAGGTTGGCTACAGTCAACTCCGACACGTGCGCCCCTCGATCCGACCCCGGATCAGGCGGCCAGTGACGCACAAACCCGTCCCATGCTCAAACCGCAGTGCAGCAAAAGCCGGGATTGGGGATTCGGGATTGGGGATTGGCAAGGGCGGGTGGCCCGCGGCGGGTCGGTCCGGGCCATCCAAACAAAAAAAACCGCGCAAATGCGCGGTTCTAGTGAAAATCAAGCGCCAGGACCGGCTTTTACGAATCCCCAATCCCCAATCCCGGCCTTACAACGCATACCCGAACTGCTGCTTGAACTGGTCGTTGAACTCGTCGAAATCGAAGCGCTGGTTCTGGGTGCCCGGGTGCTCCACCTTCAGCGCGCCCATCAGGTTGCCCATCCGCCCGATCGTCAGCCAGTCGCAGCCGCGCTGGATACCGAAGATCAGGCCGGCGCGGAACGCGTCGCCGCAGCCGGTCGGGTCGACCACGCGGCGCTCGTGCGCCGGCGGGATGTCGTAGGTCTTCTCGGGGGTGTAGACCAGCGCGCCCTTCGGGCCCTGGGTGGTGATGTAGGCCTGCACCCGCGAGACGATGTCCTGCTCGTTCCAACCGGTGCGCTCCTGCAGCAGGTTGGACTCGTAGTCGTTGACCACCACGTAGTCGGCCTGCTCGATGAAGGTGCGCAGTTCCGGGCCGCTGAACAGCGGCATCGCCTGGCCGGGGTCGAAGATGAACGGGATGCCGGCGGCGGCGAATTCCTCGGCGTTCTGGATCATGCCCTCGCGCCCGTCCGGGCCGACCAGGCCCAGGGTCACGCCCGGCACGTCGCGCACATGGTTTTCGTAGCTGCGCATCATCGCGCCCGGGTGGAACGCGGTGATCTGGTTGTTGTCGTGGTCGGTGGTGATGAACGCCTGCGGGGTGAACAGGTCCTCGATCACCTTGACCCGCGACAGGTCGATGCCGAGCGTCTCGAAGTGCTCGCGGTACGGGCCGAAGTCCTGGCCCACCGTGCCCATCGGGATCGGGTCGCCGCCCAGCAGGTGCAGGTTGTAGGCGATGTTGCCGGCGCAGCCGCCGAACTCGCGGCGCATCCGCGGCACCAGGAACGACACGTTCAGGATGTGCACCTTGTCCGGCAGGATGTGGTTCTTGAACTGGTCCGGGAACACCATGATGGTGTCGAAAGCGAGGGAACCACAGATCAGTACGGACATCGGGCAGGCCTTGGCGGAGGGATGAGCCCGCATTCAGGCGGGCGACGTGCGGGGTCGCCGCGGCGCAAAGGGTAACGGCTGCGGCCGGGCAGGGCCAGAAGCACGATGCACGACGCCTCTGCGAGGGGCGCGCAAGGCGCGGTTTTAGCGAGAATTTTCCTTGCCCGCACCCAGGTGGGTTGTTACGCTAGCAGACTTCGTTTCTGCCCATTTTTTCGCCATTCGGCGACGGCACGCGACTCCCCAGGACTCAATTCCCCGATGTTCAAGAAACTCCGCGGCATGTTCTCCAACGACCTGTCCATCGATCTGGGCACGGCCAACACCCTCATCTACGTGCGTGGCCAGGGCATCGTGCTGAACGAACCGTCGGTGGTCGCGGTGCGCCAGGACCGGGCGATCGGCGGCACCCGTTCGGTGGCCGCGGTCGGCGCCGAGGCCAAGCAGATGCTCGGCCGCACCCCGGGCCACATCACCACCATCCGCCCGATGAAGGACGGCGTCATCGCCGACTTCACCTACACCGAGGCGATGCTGAAGCACTTCATCAAGAAGGTGCACAAGTCGCGCTTCCTGCGCCCGAGTCCGCGCGTGCTGGTGTGCGTGCCGGCCGGCTCGACCCAGGTCGAGCGCCGCGCGATCAAGGAATCGGCCGAAGAGGCCGGCGCGCGCGACGTGTACCTGATCGAGGAACCGATGGCCGCGGCGATCGGCGCCGGCATGCCGGTCACCGAGGCGCGCGGCTCGATGGTCATCGACATCGGCGGCGGCACCACCGAGGTGGCGGTGATCTCGCTGAACGGCATCGTCTACTCGCAGTCGGTGCGCATCGGCGGCGATCGCTTCGACGAGTCGATCACCAACTACGTGCGCCGCAACCACGGCATGCTGATCGGCGAGGCCACCGCCGAGCGCATCAAGCTGCAGATCGGCTGCGCCTATCCGCAGGAAGAGGTGCAGGAGATGGAGATCTCCGGCCGCAACCTCGCCGAGGGCGTGCCGAAGATGATCAAGATCAACTCCAACGAGGTGCTCGAGGCGCTGCACGAGCCGCTGTCGGGCATCGTCTCGGCGGTCAAGCTGGCGCTGGAGCAGACCCCGCCGGAACTATGCGCCGACGTCGCCGAGCGCGGCATCGTGCTGACCGGCGGCGGCGCGCTGCTGCGCGACCTGGACCGGCTGATCTCCGAGGAGACCGGCCTGCACGTGCAGGTCGCCGACGACCCGTTGACCTGCGTGGCCCGCGGCGGCGGCCGTGCGCTGGAGCTGGTGGACATGCACGGCAACGAGTTCTTCGCGCCGGAGTGATGGTGAGGCCGGGAATCGGGAATGGGGAATGGGGAATCGAACCCCCCATCCGCACCGATATTGCCGGCTCCGCGTCCGCCACCGTGCCTGCGCCCCGGCCCGATCGAGCCGGGATCGCGCTGTTGTTGTCCGATTCCCCCTTCCCGATTCCCCCTTCCCGGCCCTGATCTGTGCCTCCCTACGCCGGTCCCCCCGTCACTGCCCGCCCGGGCGAAGCCGCCAGCACGCCACGCCTGCTCGCGTACCTGGCCCTGGCGGTGGTGCTGATCGTGCTCGATGCGCAGGCCGGCTGGCTGAAGCAGGTGCGCAGCCAGACCAACCTGCTGGTGCAGCCGCTGTGGGCGCTGGCCGGGCTGCCGGGCCGGCTCGGCTCGCAGGTGCAGGAGAACGCCGCCAGCCATGCGCAGCTGGTCCGGGAAAACCGCGCGCTGCGCAACGAGCTGCTGATCGCCAAGGCGCGCCTGACCCGGCTGCAGACCGCGGCGCTGGACAACGCGCAGCTGCGCGAGCTGCTCGGCGTAGCCGAGCGCCGCGGCCTGGACGTGCAGCTGGCGCCGATCCTGGACATCGACCTGGACCCGACCCGGCAGCGCCTGGTGCTCGACGCCGGCGGCCGCGACGGCGTGCACGTCGGCCAGGCGGTGATCGACGCCGGCGGCCTGATGGGCCAGGTGATCGAGGTGACCCCGCTGCATTCCACCGTGCTGCTGCTGACCGACCCCGACCACGCGGTGCCGGTGACCGTGGCGCGCAACGGCGTGCGCCTGATCGTCTACGGCCGCGGCGACACCCTGCAGCTGCGCGACGTGCCGCTCAGCGCCGGGGTCGAGGTCGGCGACGAGATCGTCACCTCCGGCCTCGGCGGCCGCTTCCCGGCCGGCTTCCCGGTCGGCACCGTGTCGGCGCTGCGCCCGGACGACACCCACGCCTTCCTGGTCGGCGACCTGAAGCCGGCAGCGAAGCTGGACCGGGGGCGGGACGTTTTGTTGCTGCGCCCTTCGGTCGCGGCAGCGGGACCGGGGACCGGGGACCGGGGACCCGGTAGCAGCAACGGCAACAGCAATGCGACGCATGGAGCGGCTCAAGGGCACGGTTCTGCGCCAGCTGCTGCGCCGACGGCCGGCTCGGTACCCGATCGGACCTCCGCTCCTGACCGGGTCCCCGGTCCCCGGTCCCCAGTCCCGGCGGCTGCGCAGGAGCCGCGCTCTTCCCCAATCCCGAATCCCGAATCCCCAATCCCGGCGTCTCCGCAGGAGACGCAGTAATGAGCCGCCCCCGCAGCAAAGGCTGGGTGCTCCCGGCCAGCGTGGTCCTGGCGCTGGTGCTGGGCCTGCTGCCGTTGCCGCTGGTGCTGCAGCCGCTGCGCCCGTATTTCCTGGCGCTGGTGGTGGCGTACTGGGTGATCGAGACGCCGGACACGGTCGGGCTGGGCTTCGCCTTCGCCATCGGCGTGGTCGCCGACCTGCTGTACGGCGGGGTGCTGGGCGAACAGGCGCTGCGGCTGGTGATCCTGGGCTTCATCCTGCAGCGCTTCCGCGCGCGCATCCGCTTCTTCCCGATGTCGCAGCAGGCGCTGGCGATCGGCGGGCTGCTGGTCAACGACCGCATCGTCGCCGCAGCCGTGCACCTGGCGGTGGGCGAGCCGCCGTTGCCGTGGAACTACTGGTGGGCGCCGCTGCTGGGCATGGCGCTGTGGCCGCCGCTGTTCGTGCTGCTGGACGCGCTGCGGCTGGGCCGGCGGAGCAAGAAGTAGCGTGGCCCTGACCACCCGCCGCACGCAGAAGAACCCGCACGCCGAGGCCGAGCAGTTCCGGCGCCGCGCGGCGCTGGGCTTCCTCGGCGTGCTGGTCGCGCTGGTCGGGCTGGGCGCCTGGTACTTCAAGCTGCAGGTGCTGGACCACGACGTCTACGCCACGCGCTCGGACGCCAACCGGATCAAGCCGCGGCCGGTGGTGCCGGGGCGCGGCATGATCTACGACCGCAACGGCCGCCTGCTGGCCGAGAACGTGCCCGCGTTCCGGCTCGACGTGACGCCGGACAAGGTCGACGACATGGACGCGCTGCTGGCCGAGCTGGGCAAGGTGATCGCGCTGGCGCCGGAGGACATCGAACGCTTCCAGGCCGCGCGCAAGGCCAGCCGCAGCTTCCGCCCGATCACCCTGAAGCTGCGGGTCAGCGAGGAGGAGCGCGCACGCTTCGCGGTCGACCGCTGGCGCTTCCCGGGCGTGGAGCTGGAGCCGTACCTGACCCGCCACTATCCCTACGGCGAGCTGTTCGCGCACATCATCGGCTACGTCGGCCGCATCGACGAGAAGGACCTGGAGACGCTGGGCGAGGGCAACGCGGCGCTGACCCACATCGGCAAGTCCGGGCTGGAGCGCTATTACGAAGAGGCGCTGCGCGGCAAGGTCGGCTACGAGCAGGTCGAGACCAACGTGCAGGGCCGCGCGATCCGCACCGTCGGCCGGGTGCCGGCGCAGTCCGGCGCCGACCTGCGCCTGTCCATCGACGCCGACCTGCAGCGTGCGATGGTCGCCGCGTTCGGCGACTACCAGGGCTCGGCGGTGGCGATCGACCCGCGCACCGGCGAGATCCTGGCGATGGTCAGCCTGCCGTCGTACGACCCCAACCTGTTCGTCAACGGCATCTCGCATGCCGATTTCCAGGCGCTCAACAGCGACCTGTCGCGGCCGCAGTTCAACCGGCTGGTGCTGGGCGGGGTGGCGCCCGGCTCGACCATCAAGCCGTTCATGGGCCTGGCCGGGCTGGACAGCGGCACGCGCCGCCCGGAAGACAAGATCCTGTCCACCGGCATGTTCTACCTGCCCGGGGTCAGCCGCGGCTGGGGCGACTCGCACCGCGGCGGGCACGGCTGGACCGACCTGCGCAAGTCGATCTCGCAGTCGGTCAACACCTACTACTACAAGCTGGCCATCGACATGGGCATCGGCAAGGTCGACCAGTACATGACCCGCTACGGCTTCGGCGCGCCCACCGGCATCGACCTGATCGGCGAGAGCGGCGGCATCGTGCCGTCGCCGGCGTACAAGGCGAAGAGCCGCAAGGAAGCGTGGTACCCCGGCGACACGGTCAACATCGCCATCGGCCAGGGCGACTGGAAGGTGACGCCGCTGCAACTGGTGCGCGCGGTGGCGGGCATCGCCGACGGCCAGCTGCGCACGCCGCACCTGGTGATGGCGCGGCGCGGCGCGTTCGACCAGCCGTGGACGCCGGTGCCGCTCGGCACAGGCAAGCCGATCAGCGACAATCCCGGCAACCTGCAGGCGGTGCGCGAAGGGATGATGGACACCATGCGTCCGGGCGGCAGCGGCCATGCGATCGCGGTCAGCGCGCCGTACCAGATGGCCGGCAAGACCGGCACCGCGCAGGTGGTCAGCCGCAAGGGCACCGCCGCGGTGGATCCGCGCAGCCTGCCGATGCACCTGCGCCACCGCTCGCTGTTCGAGGGCTTCGCCCCGGCCGAGCAGCCGACCATCGCGCTGGCCATCGCGGTGGAGGGCGGCGGCTACGGCGCCAGCACCGCCGCGCCGATCGCGCGCAAGATCTTCGATGCCTGGCTGCTCGGCCGCCTGCCCGCGGGCATCGAGCCGCTGGACAGCCTGCGCGGCGCCACCGCGTTCGGCAGCGAGCTGTACTACGCCGAGGATCCGGGCTCGCGCGCTGCCGCCGACGCGGTGGCGCTGGCCGCCGGCGAGCTGCCGGTGCTGGTCGGCCCGGTCGCGGTGGATGCCGCCAGTGTGGCGGTGCCGGCCGCGCCGCCGCCGATCCCCGACGAGATTCCGGACGAACGATGAAGGATTTCCTGCGCTGGCTGGCCGATCTCGGCGGCCGCTTCGCCCGCACCCTGGACTGGCCGCTGTGCCTGGCCCTGGGCGCGCTGATGGTGATCGGCCTGGCGGTGCTCAAGAGCGCCGGCGGCCAGTCCGGCGGCAACCACCTGATGCTGGCGCAGGGCATCCGCTTCGCGGTCGGCGCGGCGGCGATGTGGGGCCTGTCGCGGGTCTCGGCGCTGCGCCTGCGCGCCTGGACGCCGCTGATCTACGCGTTGTCGATGCTGCCGCTGCTGGCGGTGTTCGCGCTGGGCACCGGCAAGTACGGCCGGCAGTGGCTGGACCTGAAGGTGTTCTACCTGCAGCCGGCCGAGCTGCTGAAGATCAGCATGCCGATGATGGTGGCCTGGTACCTGCACCGCGTGCCGCTGCCGCCGCGCCTGCCCACGGTGCTGGTCAGCGCGGTGATCATCGGCCTGCCGACCGCGCTGATCATGCTGCAGCCGGACTTCGGCACCGGCGTGCTGATCGCCGCCAGCGGCGGCTTCGTGCTGCTGCTGGCCGGGCTGCCGTGGTGGTGGGTGGGCATCGCGGTGGGCGGCGTCGCCGCGGCCGCGCCGGTGGCCTGGCTGTGGCTGCTGCGGCCCTACCAGAAGGACCGGATCATGATGTTCCTCAATCCGGAGAACGATGCGCTCGGCGCGGGCTGGAACATCATCCAGTCCAAGATCGCGATCGGCTCCGGCGGCCTGCACGGCAAGGGCTGGGGCCTGGGCTCGCAGTCGCACCTGAACTTCATCCCCGAGCAGACCACCGACTTCGCGTTCTCCGTGCTCAGCGAGGAATTCGGCTGGATCGGCGTGGCCACGGTGCTGACCCTGTACCTGGTGGTGATCGGGCGCTGCCTGTGGATCGCCGTGCAGGCGCGCGATACGTTCTCGCGGCTGCTCGCCGGCGCCACCGGGCTGGCGTTCTTCGTCTACGTGCTGGTCAACGGCGGCATGATCTCCGGGCTGCTGCCGGTGGTCGGGGTACCGATGCCGCTGATGAGCTACGGCGGCACCTCCGCGGTGTCGCTGCTGGCCGGCCTGGGCCTGGTGATGGCGGTCAAGGCGCACCGTCCGGTGCACGGCTACTAGCGACTGCGCCCGGCCATTCGCGCCCGCGCGAGCGCGGCGCGCGGCCTGCCCGAATGCCGGCGCCTTCGACCGGCGCGCACTGGCTTAACCGCAAGCAAGCATCAAGGTGGCAACCGATTGCGGCGTGTGTCGGCGCTGCGCACAATCCGCGTCGATGCCACGTCGCGGTGCCGCTGCTTGCGGCCCGTTGCGAGCGCAGGATCCGTTCCGGGTGAGCCATGCGCGGCGTCGACGCCGCCCGGCCGACCCGCGTCCACCGAGGGAGCCAGCACCGCGCAACGTCGATCCGGGCCTGGTCCGTGTCGTTCACCTGCGTCCGTTCGTGTGCGGTAGTCCTCGCTCGTCCTTTCCGTGATTCCTGCCGTTCGGCTGTGCCGACATGGATGTGCGTCGATGAAATTCCCGCGGTTGTGGTTGCTGGGCAGCGTGCTGCTGGGCCTGGCCGGCTATGCCGTCGCGCGTGCCTATTTCGCGCCCGGCATCGTGCATTGCTGCGGCTATGGCCGCATCGTCCTGACCAAGCCGCCGGGGCCGGTGCAGGGCATGGTGATCCTGCTCGCCAGCGGCACGCCGGCGCAGCGGCGGGCGGCGACCGCGCGCATCGCCGCCACCGGCGCGCTGGTGGCAACGGTCAACGGCGATCGCTACCAGGCCCGGCTGCAACGCGCCGGCCGCGGCTGCAGCCATGCCTGGCACGATGCCGAGCAGCTGAGCCGGCGCCTGCAGCGCGACCTGCACGGGGAGCGCTATTTCCTGCCGATGCTGGCCGGCAGCGGACGCGCGGCGACGCTGGCCGAGCGCATCGTCGGCGCCGCGCCGGCGGCGACCCTGGGCGGCGCGATCGGCGTGGCGCCGGCGCCGACCGAGGTCTGCGCCGGCACCGTGCAAGCCAACGCCGCACAAGGCTTCGTCGATATCGCGCCGGCACCCGCCGCCGCAGCGGACGCGGCGCTGGCCGCACGCGTGGCCGCGCACCTGCACGCGCCGGCCAGCGGCGGCGCGCTCGAGGACCTGCCGTTGACCGAGCTGCCGGTGCGCACGCCGGGCGCACCGCTGGCGATCGTGCTGTCCGGCGATGGCGGCTGGCGCGATATCGACAAGGGCATGGCCGAGGCCCTGCAGCAACGCGGGATCGCGGTGGTGGGCTGGGACAGCCTGCGCTATTTCTGGCACGCCAAGCCGCCGGCGCAGTCCAGCGCCGATCTGCGGCGGGTCATCGACTACTACCAGCAACGCTGGCACCCGCAAAAGATCCTGCTGGTCGGCTATTCCTTCGGCGCCACCGCGCTGCCGTTCATGTACAACCGGCTGCCGCCGGCGCAGCGCGCGCAGGTCGGGTTGCTGGCGTTGTTCGGCGTCGACCACAAGGCCGATTTCCAGATCCGCGTGCGCAACTGGCTGGACCTGGGCGATGCCGACGACGCCGAACCGGTGCTGCCGGAGATCGCGCGCATCGCCCCAGCGCAGCTGCTGTGCGTGTACGGCGACCAGGAAAAGGACACGCTGTGCCCGGAGCTGCGCGACAGCGGCGCGCAGATCGTCGCGCTGCACGGCGGCCACCATTTCGACCAGCGTCCGGCCGGCTTGGCGACGATCGTTGACGCGCGTTGGCAGCAACTCGCAGAGGACGCGCGCCATCCTATGGCGACCGCCGACACCGGCCATCCTCACCCAGCCGCGGTGCCGGCCGTTGCGCTGCGCGCGCAGCCTGGCGCCCTTCAATAGAGCCGTGCCCGGCCGCCTGCCGGGCATGGGCCGACGCGTCGCGTGGCATCCGCCGCGATCGGCGATGCGCGCGCGTTCGCCGAGCCGCGATCAACGCGCAGTCGACGTCGCCACGCCGAAGGCAAACAACGCACGTACCGCCTCACTCTGAAATCGCCTGCCGGCGTGCGGCGGCAAGCCGATCTGTCGCTCGCGTCGGTCGGTTGCCAGCCCGATAGCGCCGACAGGCGCCGCCGCCGCCTCGTCCAGCGCCTGTACCGCAGGCCAATACGTCGGCCGCAATTGATCGCAATCAATGTCGGCGGTGGCGCGCACGCGCACCGTGTCTGTACTTACCGACAGGCACTGGCTCATGGCGTTCACCGTAGCGGTAGTGAAGGAACAGCAAACCGGCGAGCGCCGCGTGGCGATGGTGCCGACGGTGCTGCCGAAACTGGCGAAGCTGGGCGCACAGCTGCGCCTGCAGGCGGGAGCCGGTGTGGCCTCGCGCTTCGCCGATGCGGCCTATGCCGGCGCCACCGTGCTCGACGATGCGCAGGACGTCGTCGCCGGCGCTGACCTGGTGCTGGCGGTGCAGGCGCCGTCGCTGCAGACGCTGGCGGCGATGCGTCCGGGCAGCGTGCTGGTCGCGATGCTGTATCCGGCCAAGGCGCCGGGATTGCTGGAGTTGCTGTGCGAACGCCGCATCACCGCGTTCGCGATGGAAACCGTGCCGCGGATCAGCCGCGCGCAGGCGCTGGACGTGCTGTCCAGCCAGGCCGCACTGGCCGGCTACTACGCGCCGCTGCTGGGCGCGGTGCATCTGCCGCGGATCCTGCCGATGATGACCACCGCGGTCGGCTCGTTGCGCGCCGCGCGCGTGCTGGTGATGGGCCTGGGCGTGGCCGGCCTGCAGGCGTTGGCCACCGCGCACCGGCTCGGCGCGATCACCGAAGGCTACGACGTGCGCCCCGAGACGCGCGAACAGGCGCAATCGGTCGGGGCCAAGTTCGTCGATACCGGCATCGATGCGCGCGGCGAAGGCGGCTATGCGCGCGAACTCACTGCAGAGGAACGAGCCAAGGCGGCAGCAGTGCTGACCCAGCACATCCAGCAGGCCGACATGATCGTCACCACCGCCAACGTGCCCGGACGCACTGCGCCGATCCTGATCGACCGCGCGCAGATCGACGGCATGAAATCCGGTGCGGTGATCGTGGATCTGGCCGCCGACAGCGGCGGCAACTGCGAGGGCAGCGTGCCCGGGCAGACCGTCGAGGTGGGGCCGGTGACCATCGTCGCGCCGTTCAACGTGCCCTCGGCGCTGGCCCAGCACGCCAGCGAGCTGTACGCGAAGAACCTGCTGAACCTGCTCGAGCTGCTGGTCCGCGACGGCGCGCTGGCGCCGGACTTCGACGACGAGGTCGTGGCCGGCACCTTGCTGACCCGCGACGGCCAGCGCTGCCATCCCACGCCGCAGGCCGTCGCGCCTGCGCCTGCACCCGCCGCCAAGGAGTCCTGAGCAATGAATCTCGATCTGTCGATGAGCTGGATGATCGCGTTGTACGTGTTCATGCTCGCCGCGTTCACCGGCTACGAAGTGATCGGCAAGGTGCCGTCGATCCTGCACACGCCGCTGATGTCCGGTTCCAACTTCATCCACGGCATCGTCGTGGTCGGCGCGATGCACGCGCTGTTCAACGCCGACACCGTCGCCGGCCAGGCGATCGGCTTCGTCGGCGTGCTGCTCGGCGCCGGCAACGCCGCCGGCGGCTACGTGGTCACCGACCGCATGCTGGCGATGTTCAAGCCCAGCGCCAAATCCGCATCCGCCACCCCGAAGGAATAGCGTCATGCTGCAGTTACTGGTGGAGCTGAGCGGGTTCGCCGCCGCCCTGTTGTTCGTTCTCGGCCTCAAGCGCATGTCCTCGCCGGTGACCGCGCTGCGCGGCATCGTGCTGGCCGGCATCGGCATGCTGGTCGCCGTCGCCGCCGCGTTCGGCTATCTCGCCGACCTGCAGCCGGGCGCGCAGCCGCATGCGCTGACCAATCTCGCCCTGGCGCTGCTGGCGCTGGCGCTCGGCGGCGCCTGGGCCTGGCGCAGCGGGCGCAAGGTCGCGGTGACCGCGATGCCGCAGATGGTGGCGCTGTACAACGGCATGGGCGGCGGCGCCGCGGCCGCGGTCGCGGCGGTCGCGCTGACCTCGCGGCAGCCGCAGCACAGCGGCCTGCACCTGGCGGTGACCGTGCTCGGCGCACTGATCGGATCGATCTCGCTGTCCGGTTCGGTGATCGCCTGGGCCAAGCTCGATGGCCGCATCAACGCGGCGTGGCGCTTCAAGGGCCAGAGCGCGTTCAACGCCAGCGTGTTCCTCGCCGCGCTTGTACTCGGCGGTTTGGTGGTCGCGCAGATCGGCGGCGGCTGGGCGGCACTGGCGTTCTTCGTCGCCGCGCTGGGCTTCGGCATCCTGATGACACTGCCGATCGGCGGCGCCGACATGCCGGTGGTGATCTCGCTGTACAACGCCTTCACCGGGCTGGCGGTGGGCCTGGAAGGCTTCGCGCTGCAGAACCCGGCGCTGATGATCGCCGGCATGGTGGTCGGCTCTGCCGGCACCCTGCTGACCGTGCTGATGGCCAAGGCGATGAACCGGTCGCTGGCCAACGTGCTGTTCAGCAATTTCGGCGACGGCGCGGCGGTGGTGCAGGGCGACGTGCAGGGCCGCATGACCGCGGTCGATGCCGGCGATGCGGCGGTATCGATGCGCTACGCCTCCAGCGTGATCATCGTGCCCGGCTACGGCCTGGCGGTCGCGCAGGCGCAGGCGCGGCTGTACGAGCTGGTCAAGCTGCTGCAGGCCGCCGACGTGGACGTGAAGTTCGCGATCCACCCGGTCGCCGGGCGCATGCCCGGGCACATGAACGTGCTGCTTGCCGAGGCCGGCGTGCCCTACGACCTGATCTTCGACATGGAAGACATCAACGACAGCTTCGCCAGTACCGACGTGGCGCTGGTGATCGGCGCCAACGACGTGGTCAACCCGGCCGCGCGCACCGACAAGGCCTCGCCGATCTACGGCATGCCGATCCTCAACGCCGACCAGGCGCACCAGGTCTACGTGATCAAGCGCGGCCAGGGCAAGGGCTACGCCGGCGTGGAGAACCTGCTGTTCTACGGCGACAACTGCGACATGGTCTACGGCGATGCCGCCGCGGTGCTCAACCGCATGGTGCAGGCGGTCAAGGAACTGGCCGTCTGACCGAACCGCTTCCCGTGCCGGCGCGACGACGCGCCGGCGCTTCCCGACCTTCCACGAGGACACGACCATGGCTTATGCGACCCGCAATCCCTACACCGGCGAACTGCTCGCCAGCTTCCCCGAGGCGACCGACGAGGCGGTGCTCGCCGCGATCGGTGCCGCCGATGCGGCCTTCCAGCAGTGGAAGAGCGCCTCCTTCGCCGAACGCGCGAAGGTCATGCACGCGGCGGCGCAGTTGCTGCGCGCCGACGTGCGCGGTTACGCGCAACTGCTGACCCTGGAAATGGGCAAGCTGATCGGCGAGGCCGAAGCCGAGGTGACCTTGTCGGCGGACATCTTCGAGTACTACGCGGTCAACGCCGAGCGCCTGCTGGCGCCGGAGAAACTGCCGGTGGCCGATCCGGCCGAGGGCGAGGCGATCGTGGTGCACGAGCCGCTGGGCGTGCTGCTGGCGATCGAGCCGTGGAACTTCCCGTACTACCAGATCGCGCGGATCATCGCGCCGCAGCTGTCGGCCGGCAACACGGTGTTGCTCAAGCACGCCTCCAACGTGCCGCAGTGCGCGGCCAAGTTCGAAACGCTGATGGCCGCGGCGGGGCTGCCGTCCGGCGCGTTCGCCAACCTCTACGCCACGCGTTCGCAAGTGGAGACCGTCCTCAACGACCCGCGCGTGCACGGCGTGGCGCTGACCGGTTCGGAAGGCGCCGGCGCCATCGTCGCCGCGCAGGCGGCCAGGGCGCTGAAGAAATCGACGATGGAACTGGGCGGTGCCGATGCCTTCGTGGTGCTGGCCGATGCCGAACTGGACAAGACGGTGAAGTGGGCGGTATTCGGCCGCCATTGGAACGGCGGCCAGGTGTGCGTGTCGTCCAAGCGCATGATCATCGTGCAGGAGCTGTACGAGCAGTTCCTGCGCCGCTACACGGAGGGCGTGGCCGCGCTCAAGGCCGGCGATCCGATGGACGCGGCGACCACACTGGCGCCGCTGTCCTCGCAGGGCGCGGCCGACGAACTGACGCTGCAGATCGCCGCGGCGGTCGAACACGGCGCCACCGCCACCGAGGTCGGCCCCAAGGTGCCGACGCAGGGTGCGTTCGTGCAGCCGACCATCCTGACCAACGTGACCAAGGACAACCCGGCCTACTACCAGGAGTTCTTCGGCCCGGTGTCGATGCTGTTCGAGGCCGCCGACGAGGACGATGCGGTGCGCATCGCCAACGATTCGCCGTTCGGCCTGGGCGGCTCGGTGTTCACCGCCGACACCGCGCGCGGCGTCGAAGTGGCCAAGCGCATCTCCACTGGCATGGTGTTCGTCAACCATCCGACCATGGTCAAGGCCGACCTGCCATTCGGCGGGGTGCGCCGCTCCGGCTACGGCCGCGAACTGATCGGGCTGGGCATCAAGGAGTTCGTCAACCACAAGCTGATCGATGTGGTGGATATCGACGCGCCGTTCTGAGCGTCGCTGCCGCGCAGCACTGCGGGCCGTCGGTGGGCAACCACCGGCGGCCTTTGCGTTTGCGGTGCCCGGCCGGCGATGCCGGTGCCGGTGCCGTGATCCACGAAGGCTCCCCGGCATGAATACGCCAACTGCGCTTGACTCGGCGCAAAGTTCTTTTGTTTCATGACGTTATTGGTGGAAATTCATCTGGACTCTGTTAACCTGCCGGCATGATTCGACGCTCGCTGATTTGCCTGATCACGCTTGGCCTGGTCGCATGCGCGACCCAGCCCAAGGCCCCGACGCCGCCGCCGCAGGCCAGTGCGCTGCCGCAAACCGCGCCGCCGCCCGCGCTGCCGGCCGGCACAGCGCCCGAAGCGGCGCCCGCGCCGCCGGTCGACCTGACCCCGGTGCCGTTCGAGATCGCGCGCGCCAACTTCGTCCGCGACACCGCCGCCAAGTACGGCCTGGACCCGGCGCAGATCGAGGCGACGCTGGCGCAGGCGCAGTTCAAGGACGCGATCGTGGCGGCGATGTCGCGCCCGGCCGAGCGGGTCAAGCCGTGGAACGAATACCGGCCGATGTTCATCAGCCAGGCGCGGATCGATGGCGGCCGCGCGTTCCTGGCCACGCACCGCGAAGAACTGATGCGGGTGCAGGCGCGCACCGGCGTGCCGGCCGAGATCATCGTCGCGATCATCGGCGTGGAGACCAGTTACGGCAAGAATGCCGGCAGCTATCGCGTGCTCGACGCGCTGTACACGCTGGCGTTCCGCTATCCGCGCAGCGGAGATCCGGCCAAGCTCGAGCGCGAAGTGCGCCGCGAGCTGTTCTTCCGCGACGAACTCGGCCAGCTGTTCGCGCTCGGCCGCGAGGAGAACCTGGACGTCACCAAGCTGATCGGCAGCTACGCCGGCGCGATGGGCCTGGGCCAGTTCATGCCGTCCAGCTACCGCCAGTTCGCGGTCGACGGCGATGGCGACGGCAAGCGCAACCTGTTCACCGACTACGACGACGCGTTCTCCTCGATCGCCAACTACTTCGTCAAGAAGGGCGGCTGGGTGCGCGACGGCCTGGTCGCGGTGCCGGCTACGCTGCGTCCCGGCGCCGAGGAATTCAATCCGACCGACTGGACCCCGAGCCATTCGCTGGCCGACCTGGCCGCGCGCGGCTACCAGACCAACGCACCGGTCCCGGCCGGCGCCACCGCCACGCCGATCGCGCTCGACGACGGCAGCGCAGGCAAGCAGTACTGGCTGGGCTTCCAGAACTACTACGCGATCACCCGATACAACATTTCCAAGATGTACGCGATGGCCGTGTTCCAACTGTCCCAGGCCATCGCCGGCAAGGAGTTACCCCCGGCATGAACCCGAACGCGCTGCTCCGGATCGTCCCCGTCGTCGCCCTGCTGGCGCTGGCCGCCTGCAGCAGCGCCCCGAAGAAGACCGCAGGCGGCGCGGCGGCGCCGGGGGTCAAGGTGGAAGGCCGCGGTCCAGCGCATGTCGCCACCGGTTGCCCGTCCACCTCGCCGTACGCACCGGCCAAGGAAGACCCGTCCACGCGCGGCAACTACACCGCCGGCGGCCTGTACGCGCCAGGGGTCAGCGACAGGACCCCGGACTACGTGCCCAACGTCGCCTGCATCCCGGAACCGCTGGTCACCGCCGAGCCGCGTTCGCCGGTCGGCAACCGTTCGCCGTACATGGTGCTGGGCCGCGAGTACAAGATCATCGACGACCCGGACAGCTACGTCGAACGCGGCACCGCCTCGTACTACGGCAGCAAATTCCATGGCCGGCTGACCTCCAACCGCGAGGTCTACGACATGTACGCGTTCACCGCCGCGCACAAGACGCTGCCGCTGCCGAGCTTCGCCCTGGTCACCAACCTGGACAACGGCGAATCGGTGGTGGTGCGGGTCAATGACCGCGGCCCGTTCCACGATGGCCGGGTCATCGACCTGAGCTACGCGGCGGCGGTCAAGCTCGGCATCACCGGCAAGGGCACCGGCCGGGTCGAAGTGCGCGGGCTGACCCCGGCCGACAACGGCAACCTGCTGGCGGCGCGCCGTGCCGGCAAGCAGGTCGCCACCGGCACCGCGCTGGCCAGCGCGGCGGCGGGGGCGGGCGGTGCCGCACAGACCGCCGCGGCGCGCCGCGCCACCGACATGGACAACCTGGTCAAGGCCTTGCCGGCCAAGTCGGCGAGCGTGGCCGCGGCCAAGCCGCCGGCGCGCAGCGCGGCGCTGGTCGCGCCCACCGCCGCCAATGCAGCGGCCGCCGCGGCCGCAATGCCGGAAGGCGAGCGCTGGCGCTACCGGGTACAGGCCGATGCCGACACCGCGGCCAACGCCGACCATTTCGACGACTGGATGAAATCGCGCGGCGTGCGCGTGGCCACCGGCAAGCCGACCAAGCTCGACAAACCGGCCAAGGCCGATACGGCCGTGGCCGCCACGCCGGCACCGCCGCGGCGCGCCACCGCCACGCCTGCGCAGGCGCCCACTGCCGTTGCCGTCGCGGCAACGCCGACGCCGACGCCGACGCCGCGCGCGGTCGCCGACGCCGCCGCGGCACGCGGTCCGCTCGGCATCCTGCTGCAGGTGGCCAGCTTCGCCAGCCGCGACAACGCCAACCGCGCGCTGTCGCAGCTGGCCTCGGCCGGCATCGTCGGCGCCAGCGTCAGCGACATCGTTTCGGGTGGGCGCACGCTGTGGCGGCTGCGGGTCGCGGCCGAGGACCATGGCCGCGCCGCCGAGCTGGCCAGCCGCATCGCCGGCCTCGGCTTCGGGCGCCCGCAGATCGTCAAGGACTGAGCGCGCGAGAACGCCGCGCACGCCTGCGGCGGCCGCTGCCGCGCGTGCGGAGCGACGGCCTTCGCGCGCGCTGCGGCGCCGATGGCTTAACCGCCACTCCCGCCTGCGCCGCCGCAGCATCTGGCCGGGCGCCGGCTGGCCCTACAATGCCTCGTTTACCATCGGCCCTCGGGCCTGCCAGGAGTCGTTTTAGATGAAATTCCGCTTCGCCGTCGCCGCCGTGGCCACCTTCGCCGTCGGCCTGGTTTCCGCGCAGACCCCCGGCCCGGTGCCGGCACAGCCTGCCGCTGCCGCCGCCGCGCCCACCGCGGTGGCGATCCCGCCGGCGCCCAAGCCGGCCGTGTCCAAGTCCTGGGTGCTGATGGACTACGCCACCGGCCAGGTGCTGGCCGGCGAGAACGAACATGTGCAGGTGGCCCCGGCCAGCATCACCAAGGTGATGACGTCCTACGTGGTCGCCGCCGAGCTGAAGCTGGGCAAGATCAAGCGCGACGACCAGGTCATGCTCAGCGAGCGCGCCTGGCGCGAGGGCGGCGCCGGCACCGACGGCAGCTACAGCGGCTTCCCGGTCAACCAGACCGCACGCCTGGAGGACATGGAAAAGGGCATGGCGATCCAGTCCGGCAACGACGCGGCGATCGCGCTGGCCGAACACACCGCCGGCAGCGAGGAAGCCTTCGCCGCGCTGATGAACAACTACGCGGCCAAGCTCGGCATGACCGGCTCGCACTTCGTCAACGCCCACGGCCTGTCCGCCGAAGGCCACCACACCACCGCCTACGACCTGGCACTGCTGGGCCGGGCGATGGTGCGCGACTATCCGGAAACCTACGCCTACAACAAGATCAAGCAATTCAGGGTCGGCGACATCACCCAGCAGAACCGCAACCTGCTGCTGTGGCGCGACCCCAGCGTGGACGGCATCAAGACCGGGCACACCTCCGAGGCCGGCTACTGCCTGCTCAGCTCCGCGCAGCGCGGCGACCAGCGCCTGATCGCGGTGGTGATGGGCGACAGTTCCGAGAAGCAGCGCGCCGAGGACAGCCTGGCGCTGTTGAACTGGGGCTTCCGTTTCTTCGAGACCCACCGCCTATACGAGCCGGGCAAGCAGGTCGCGCAGCAGCGCGTGTGGAAGGGCAGCGAGAAGGAAGTGCTGCTGGGCGTGGCGCAGCCGCTGCTGGTCGGCGTGCCGCGCGGCCGCTACAACGAACTGAAGCCGTCGATCGACGTGCCCAAGACCCTGGAAGCGCCGATCAAGCAGGGCCAGGCGATCGGTACGGTGAAGGTCTCGCTGGACGGCAAGGTGGTCGCGCAGGCGCCGCTGGTGGCGCTGAAGGCGGTCGAGGAGGCGGGCTTCTTCAAGCGCCTGTGGGACAGCTTCTGGATGTGGTGGGAAGCCGAATGAGTTGAAAAAAGCCGGCTTGCGCCGGCTCTTTTTTCGGGACCAGGGACCGGGGACCAGGGACCCGTGGTTTTCAGCGAGCGCGAAGCATGCAGGTTTTTCTGTGGGAGGGGCTTCAGCCCCGACGTGTTACCGGTAAGGCGTCGGGGCTGAAGCCCCTCCTACAGAAAAGCGGTTGCGTCCGAGCCGCAAAAAAGGGCCGCTTTTTCTTTAAAAAAAGCGGCCCTTTTTGCATCAAATCGCTTGACAGGGATTTGCCCCGGAACATCATCCTGCCGTCCCGAGTCCCGAGTCCCGAGTCCCGAGTCCCGAGTCCCGAGTCCCGAGTCCCGAGTC
>NZ_JAYIQP010000026.1:0-34709 GCF_035026585.1 Xanthomonas sp. WHRI 7945 | reverse complement strand
CGACTTCAGTCGCGACAGGCTTTCCCGGTAGAGCCCGTCGCGACTGAAGTCGCTCCCACAGTCTGTCCGCAAGCGTCCAGCACAGACACGAAGGCCCGCGCTGCTCATCTCACTCGCGAATCGTGCCGCTCTCGGAGATGCGCGGCGTGCTGAGCGCGCCGCAGGCATCGTCGGCGCCGGTGGTGGCGGTGGCAGGAATCGCGCCGTAGTAACCGGCGCCGACCGTGTTGTCGATGAAGCGCCCGCCCTGCGACGGGCATTCGCCCTGGTCCAGGTCGAACCAGTCGGAGAACGCGGCGTACTTGCCGGCGCGCACGAAGCGGTTGCCGCGTACCTCGGTGGCGTCGGACGCATCGCGGGTGCGCACCACGTCGCCGTTGACGTCGGTGAAGGTGTTGTCCTTCACCACATTGCCGGTCGAATGCCGCGCCAGGTACAGCGCATGGATGTAGCCGGAGGTTTCCTTGCTGTTCTCGATCGCGTTGAACTGGTTGCCGACGATCAGGTTGTCGCGGGAGTTCTGCAGCCGGATCGCCGCATACGAATACGCCGGACTGCCCTGGCCGTGGATGCCGCCGATGCGGGTGAAGCGCATGCCGCGGATCTCGTTGCCGCTGTTGCCGTCGACCGCCGCGTTGCTGCTGCCCAGGTCCATCGCCATCCAGTAGTCGCTGACCTCCAGGCCGACGAACTGCAGCTGGGTGCGCTGGTTGCCGCCACCGCGCAGGGTGAACCAGGTGCCGCCGCCAGCACCGTCGAAGCGCGGCATCGTCGCGGCGCCGGCCGCGGCGACGATGCGCAACGGCGCGCCGTTGCGGAACGTCCAGCGGACCGACTGGCCGACATAGGTGCCGGGCGCGACCACGATCTCCACTTCCGTCTGCGGCGACTTCGCCTGCAGCCGCTGTTGCGCCGTGACCAGGGTCTGCAGCGCGGTCGCCGCGCTGGTCCCGTCCGCGGTGTCGTCGCCGTCCGGCGCCAGGTACAAACGAAAGGTCTGCGCCTGCACGGCGCCCGCCGTGATCAGCAACAGCGCCAGCATCCACCACCGCGCGCTTCGTGCCTGCATCGAACACCTCCCAGGGTCGTCGCGACGCCGGCAGCGTGTGTTGCCGGCTGCGCCACCTTAGCGCGGCGCCGCCGCTGCGGTTGCGAAGCCGGTCACGCTGCGCGGCCGGCTATTTCTTCTTCGGCCGCTTCCAGTCTTCGTGCGTGCTCTGGCGCACCCGCGCCACGGTGAGCTGGCCGGGCGGCGCATCGCGGGTGATCACCGAACCGGCGCCGATGGTGGCGCCGCTGCCGATCGCCAGCGGCGCCACCAGCGCGCTGTTGGAGCCGACGAAGACGTCGTCACCGATGCTCGTCTGCCACTTGTTCACGCCGTCGTAGTTGCAGGTGATCACGCCGGCGCCGACGTTGACCCCGCTGCCGATCGTCGCATCGCCGAGATAGCTCAGATGGTTGGCCTTGCTGCCGACGCCGAGCACCACCTTCTTGGTCTCGACGAAGTTGCCGATGTGCACGCCGTCGGCCAGCACGGTGCCGGGCCGCAACCGCGCGAACGGGCCGATCTGCACCGCGCCCTCGGTGATCACGCCCTCCAGGTCGCAGTGCGCGCGCACTTCGGTGCCCGGACCCAGCACCACGTCCTTCAGCCGCACGAACGGGCCGATGCTGACCCCGTCGCCCAGTTCCACCTCGCCCTCCAGCACCACGTTCACGTCGATGCACACGTCGCGGCCCACGCGCACGCGGCCGCGCTGGTCCAGGCGGTTGGGGTCGAGCACGTGCGCGCCCTGCGCGCACAGCGCGCGCGCGGCGCGCAACTGCCAGGCGCGTTCCAGCTGCGCCAGCTGCCACGGGTCGTTGGCGCCTTCGGCCTCGGTCGGGTCGGCCACCAGCACCATCTCCGCCGGGGTGAATTCGGCGGCGGCGGCGGCGAACACGTCGGTGAGGTAGTACTCGCCCTGCGCGTTGTCGCTGCGCAGCTGCGCCAGCCAGCGCTTGAGCGCGGTGGATTCGGCGGTGACGATGCCGGTGTTGATGGCGCGGATGTGGCGCTGCTCGTCGTCGGCATCCTTGTGCTCGACGATCGCGGCGACCTTGCCGGCCGCGTCGCGCACGATGCGCCCGTAGCCGCTGGGATCCTCGGGCTCGGCCACCAGCACCGCCAGTCGCCCCGGCGAGTGCAGCAGGCGCAACAGTGTATCGGCGCGGATCAGCGGCACGTCGCCGTACAGCACCAGCACGGTGGCCGCATCGGGCACCGCGGCCATCGCCTGCTGCACCGCATGCCCGGTGCCCAGCTGCTGCGCCTGCTCGGCCCACAGCAGGTCCGGCTGGTCGGCGAAGGCGGCGCGCACCGCATCGCCGCCGTGGCCGTAGACGATGTGGATCGCCGCCGGCTGCAGGTGGCGGGCGGTCTCGATCACGTGGGCCAGCATCGGCCGGCCGGCGATCGGTTGCAGCACCTTGGGCTTGGCGGACTTCATCCGCTTGCCCGCACCGGCGGCAAGGATCACGACGTGCAGGGGCAGGCTCATGGGGAGGTTCCGTTCCGGGTAAAGGAGGATTTTAGAGCCAGCCGCGGATGCGTGCCGCAACCGCGCGCGATCGCGACGCCGCGGCATTTACATCCGCGCGGCAGACGCTAGCATGCGCGCTTGATTCCAACCCAGGGCTTCCATGAGTCTGCTGCGCCAGAGCAGTCAGTTCGTGCTGATCGGATTGCTGCAACTGCTGATCGACTGGAGCGTGTTCGTCGCGGCGACCGCCGCCGGCATGCCGACGGTCCCGGCCAACGTGCTCGGCCGCGTATGCGGCGCCGTGATCGGCTTCTGGCTCAACGGCCGCATCACCTTCGCCAGCGGCGACGGCGCGCGCCTGGGCTGGCAGCGCTTCGGCCGTTTCCTGGCGATGTGGATCGCGCTGACCCTGCTCAGCACCTGGCTGGTGTCGCTGTGCGTGGATGCGCTGGGCCTGCGCCTGGCCTGGCTGGCCAAACCGGTGGTCGAAGGCCTGCTGGCGGTGCTGTCGTTCTTCATCGGGCGGCATCTGGTGTACCGCTAGCTCCGCTGGGCGCTGGCCTCGGCCTGCCGGGATCCCTGTAGGAGCGGCTTCAGCCGCGACAGGCCCTACCGGTAAAGCCCGTCGCGGCTGAAGCCGCTCCTACAGGAGGAACCCGGCTGCGAACGGCGCAACCTGCGGGCGCTCAGCGGCGCAGACCGCAGTTGCATGCAATCGGATGCGGCTCGCCCCGCTCAGCGGCAGAAATCGCCCAGGCTGCGCACCAGCGCGGTGCGGTGGACCTGGTCCAGCTGCCAGCGCAACGCATGGGCCTCGGCCGCGCGCGCGGTCGCGGCCGGGCAATCCGGCGCCTGCCGCGCCGCGGCACTGGCCTGCAGGGCGTCCAGCATCTCGCCCTGCAGCTGGTCCAGGCGCGCGCGCAGCGCCGCCAGGTCCGGGCGCGGCTGGTCGGGCGCACGGCCGCGCAGCCGCCACCGCGCCAGCAACTGGTACTGCACCAGCTTGTTGGATTCGATCTGCATGCCGAAGAAGCGCACCGCATCGTCCGCGTCCACGCCGTGCGCCGGCGCCTGCGCGCGTACGTTGGCCAGCACCGCGGCCTCGCGCGCGGCGTCCAGCACCGGCTTGCCGCTGTCCCACTTGCTCAGCGCGACCTGGTCGCCGATCGCGTTGCGCTCGACGATCCGGTCGAGCAGCGGCTCGAGCGGCGTGGCGCTGCGGGCGGGCATCGCGCAGCCCATCAGGGCGGCGCCGGCCAATAGCGCGGTCAGCGCGCGGGCGAGGACGGCGGGAACGGAAGCGGTCATCGTGGCTCTCCAGAAGGCGTCTGCGTGGGGAAGGATCCGCAGACTGGCGGCCATCTTGCCCAAGACGATGGGACAGTTTCGTTGCACGGCGCCGCGATTGTGATGCGAGCGTGCAGTCGAGTCAGCGGCGATAAAGCCGGCGCTGCGCGCGTCGATGCGACGCGGCGACGACACTGCCTTTCCGCCGATCATCGGCCGCGGCGCCAGCTACGCATCGATCCATCCGGTGTGGGTGATGCACGGCCGGCTTTCTTGCGCCGACCACCATTGCGCCGGCGCCCGGGTGTTGATCCAGCATCATCAGGAAGATGGCCAGGCCGCGAACACGACGGCGCAGGCTTGGCGCATGCGGCAGATGCGCAGCGCTTGCGGGCTGCGCGATGGCGATGCACGGCATGGATCGGCGCGCCTCACAAACGAAAAACGCCGGCAGCAGCCGGCGTCTTCGTCGCGTTCGCGTGCGGCCGCCAGGCGGCGCGTGCGCTGTCGCTCAGTGCTTGAGGTTCTTGCGCAGGCGCTCCAGCGCCTGCAGCTGCGCGGTGACTTCCGCCAGCTTGGCCTGCGCCTCGGCCACGTCGATGCCTTCGCCACGGTTGGCCAGCATGCGCTCGGCGTCTTCCTTGGCCTTGCGCACCGACGCCTCGTCGATGTCCTGCGCGCGGATCGCGGTGTCGGCCAGGATGGTCACCACCTGCGGCTGCACCTCGAGGATGCCGCCGGAGATGGCGAAATCCAGCTGCTCGCCGCTGGCGGTGGTGACCACCACCTTGCCGGGCTTGAGCCGGGTGATCAGCGGCGCGTGCTTGGGCGCGATGCCCAGTTCGCCCAACTCGCCGGTGGCGACCACCAGGGTCGCGTCACCGTGGTAGATCTCGTGCTCGGCGCTGACGATGTCGCAACGGATGGTGCTCATGGTTACCTCGCTGGCGCGAGGCGGGATTGGGGATGGGGGATTCGGGATTGGTCAGGGCGGCCGCACCGCTTTCCCTCTCCATTCGAATCCACCAACCGCGATGCCCGCCTTTGCGTATCCCTAATCCCGAATGCCGAATCCCGGCTGTTACGCCTTCTCGGCCATCTTCTTGGCCTTCTCGACCGCTTCTTCGATGCTGCCGACCATGTAGAACGCCTGCTCCGGCAGGTGGTCGTACTCGCCTTCGACGATGCCCTTGAAGCCGCGGATGGTGTCCTTCAGCGACACGTACTTGCCCGGCGAGCCGGTGAACACTTCGGCCACGTGGAACGGCTGGCTGAAGAAGCGCTCGATCTTGCGCGCGCGCGACACCGACTGCTTGTCCTCTTCGGACAGCTCGTCCATGCCCAGGATCGCGATGATGTCCTTCAGTTCCTTGTACTTCTGCAGGGTCATCTGCACGCGGCGGGCGGTGTCGTAGTGCTCGTGGCCGATCACGTTCGGATCCATCATGCGCGAGGTCGAATCCAGCGGATCCACCGCCGGGTAGATACCCAGCGAGGCGATGCTGCGCGACAGCGCGACGGTCGAGTCGAGGTGGGCGAAGGTGGTCGCCGGCGACGGGTCGGTGTAATCGTCCGCGGGCACGTACACGGCCTGGATCGAGGTGATCGAGCCGGTCTTGGTCGAGGTGATGCGCTCCTGCAGCACGCCCATTTCCTCGGCCAGGGTCGGCTGGTAGCCCACCGCCGACGGCATGCGGCCCAGCAGCGCCGACACTTCGGTACCGGCCAGGGTGTAGCGGTAGATGTTGTCGACGAACAGCAGCACGTCCTTGCCCTTGCCGTTCTCGTCCTTCTCGTCGCGGAAGTACTCGGCCATGGTCAGGCCGGTCAGCGCCACGCGCAGACGGTTGCCCGGCGGCTCGTTCATCTGGCCGTACACCATCGCGACCTTGTCCAGGACGTTGGAGTCCTTCATCTCGTGGTAGAAGTCGTTGCCCTCGCGGGTACGCTCGCCCACGCCGGCGAACACGGACAGACCCGCGTGCGCCTTGGCGATGTTGTTGATCAGCTCCATCATGTTGACGGTCTTGCCGACGCCGGCGCCGCCGAACAGGCCGACCTTGCCGCCCTTGGCGAACGGGCACATCAGGTCGATGACCTTGATGCCGGTTTCCAGCAGCTCGGTGGCCGAGGACTGGTCTTCGTAGCTCGGCGCGGCGCGGTGGATTTCCCAGTGGTCGGTGGCCTGCACGTCGCCGGCCTCGTCGATCGGGCGGCCCAGCACGTCCATGATCCGGCCCAGCGTGCCCGGGCCGACCGGCACCGAGATCGCGCGGCCGGTGTTGGTCGCCACCAGGTTGCGCTTGAGGCCGTCGGTGGAACCGAGCGCGATGGTGCGCACGATGCCATCGCCCAGCTGCTGCTGCACTTCCAGCGTGATGGCGGTGTTTTCGACCTTCAGCGCGTCGTAGATCTTCGGCACATCGGCGCGCGCGAATTCGACGTCGACGACTGCGCCGATGATCTGAACGATCTTGCCCTGGGTGTTGATGGCGTTCATGTGACTACTCGCTTATCGAAGTTTTTCGGGTGTTCTGGAAAACCGGGTGGCTTTCCGCAACATCCGGGAGAGATTCCCGGCCAGGCTACCGGCCGGGAATCCGATTTACCGCATCACTCGCACTTGAGCATCGTAGCGGTTTGCGTGAACTGGTCGCTGGCCTGCTTGCACGCCGCCGGCAGACCGCTCTTGTCGGCCATCGAGTCCCACTGTGCCTTGGACTGGTCGATCGCCTGCTGGAACGCGGCAGCGGCGCCGTTGCCGCCAGACTTGGCGAAGCACGCCTTCGCACGGGCCAGATAGTCTTCGCATTCTTTCGGCAGACCGGCGGCGACCGGGGCGGCAGCAGCGGCATCGGTTGCCGGAGTAGCCGGAGCGGCGGTCTCGGCAGCCGGAGCCGGAGCCGGAGTCGCGGTGTCAGCGGCGGGGGCGGCCTCTTCCTTCTTACATGCAGCCAGGGTTGCACACAGCGCGAGCGAGAGCAAAACCTTGTTCATTCCATTTCCTTGGTAGTTTAGGTGGCGACCGATGCGCGAAACGTGTTGCTCCAACAACGGAAGCGCCGTGCGCAACGGCGAGTCCGACGAACCTCACACAGCGGCCGCGCCGCCCACGATCTCGGAAATTTCCTGGGTGATCGCCGCCTGCCGCGCCTTGTTGTAGATCAGCTGCAAGGTACTGATCAGCTTGTTGGCGTTGTCGCTGGCGGCCTTCATCGCGACCATGCGCGCGGCATGCTCGGAGGCCACGTTCTCCAGCACCGCCTGGTACACCAGCGACTCGATGTAGCGCGTCATCACGTGCTCGAGCACGGTCGCGGCATCGGGTTCGTACAGGTAGTCCCAGTCGTGGTGCGCGACCTGGCTCTCCGCCGCCGGCAGCGGCAGCAGCTGATCGAAGCTGGCCTTCTGCGTCATCGTGTTCACGAAGCGGTTGTAGACCAGGTAGACGCGGTCGACCTTGCCCTCGGTGAACGCATCCAGCATCACCTTGATCACGCCGATCAGCTGCTCCAGCTGCGGCACGTCGCCGAGGTGGCTGACGCTGCCGACCATCTCGACCTTGAGCCGGCGGAAGAACACCGAGGCCTTCTGGCCGACGGTGACCACGTCGATGCCCGCGCCCTTGTCCTGCCACTGGCGCACTTCGCCCAGCATCTTGCGGAACAGATTGTTGTTGAGGCCGCCAGCCAGGCCGCGATCGGAGGAGATCACGATGTAGCCGACGCGCTTGACCGTGTCGCGCTGCACCAGGAACGGATGCGTGTAATCGGTGCTGGCCTGCGCCAGATGGCCGATCACCTGCTTCATCGCCTGCGCGTACGGGCGCGAGGTCTTCATCCGATCCTGCGCCTTGCGGATCTTGGAGGCCGAGACCATCTCGAGCGCGCGCGTCACCTTGCGGGTGTTCTGCACGCTCTTGATCTTGGTTTTGATTTCGCGTCCGCCTGCCATTACTCGCTCCGCTCGTGGGATTCGTGATTCGGGATTCGGGATTGGCCGAAGCCACCCATATCCCGCTCCTGCGAATCCCTAATGCCTAATCCCCAATCCCGGGCTGCTGACTACCAGCTACCCGTGGTCTTGTACTCGCCGATGCCCTTCTTGAACGCCGCTTCGATCTCGCCGTTCCAGTCGCCGCTGTCGTTGACCTTGGCGATCAGCTCGCCGGCGGTGTTGGCGAAATGCGCGTGCAGGCCTTCTTCGAACGCGCCGATCTTGTTGACCGGCACGTCGTCCAGGAAGCCTTCGTTGACCGCGTAGATCGACAGCGCCTGGTTGGCGATGGACATCGGCAGGTACTGCTTCTGCTTCATCAGCTCGGTGACGCGCTGGCCGCGTTCGAGCTGCTTGCGGGTGGCTTCGTCCAGGTCCGAGGCGAACTGCGCGAACGCCGCCAGCTCGCGGTACTGCGCCAGCGAGATGCGGATGCCGCCGGAGAGCTTCTTGATGATCTTGGTCTGCGCGGCGCCGCCGACGCGCGACACCGAGATACCGGCGTTCACCGCCGGGCGGATGCCGGCGTTGAACAGATCGGTTTCCAGGAAGATCTGGCCGTCGGTGATCGAGATCACGTTGGTCGGCACGAACGCGGACACGTCGCCGGCCTGCGTTTCGATGATCGGCAGCGCGGTCAGCGAACCGGTCTTGCCCTTCACTTCGCCGTTGGTGAACTTCTCCACGTAGTCCTCGGACACGCGCGCGGCGCGCTCCAGCAGGCGGCTGTGCAGGTAGAACACGTCGCCCGGGTAGGCTTCGCGGCCCGGCGGGCGCTTGAGCAGCAGCGAGATCTGGCGGTAGGCCACCGCCTGCTTGGACAGATCGTCGTACACGATCAGCGCGTCTTCGCCGCGGTCCATGAAGTACTCGCCCATGGTGCAGCCGGCGTAGGCGCTGATGTACTGCATCGCCGCCGACTCGGAGGCGGTCGCGGCGACCACGATGGTATGCGCCAGCGCGCCGTTCTCTTCCAGCTTGCGCACGATGTTGGCGACGGTCGAGGCCTTCTGCCCGATCGCCACGTACACGCACTTGATGCCGGTGGTCTTCTGGTTGATCACCGCATCGATCGCCAGCGCGGTCTTGCCGGTCTGGCGGTCGCCGATGACCAGCTCGCGCTGGCCGCGGCCGATCGGGATCATCGCGTCGACCGACTTGTAGCCGGTCTGCACCGGCTGGTCGACCGACTTGCGCCAGATCACGCCCGGCGCCACGCGCTCCACCGGCGCGGTCTGCGAGGTGCCCAGCGGGCCCTTGCCGTCGATCGGCTCGCCCAGCGCGTTGACCACGCGGCCGAGCAGTTCCTTGCCCACCGGCACTTCCAGGATGCGGCCGGTGGTCTTGGCGACGTCGCCTTCGCGCAGGTTCTCGTAGTCGCCGAGCACCACGGCGCCGACCGAGTCGCGCTCCAGGTTCAGCGCCAGGGCGTAGGTCTCGTTCGGCAGTTCGATCATCTCGCCCTGCATCACGTCGGCCAGGCCGAAGATGCGCACGATGCCGTCGGACACGCTGGTGACCGTGCCTTCGTTGCGCGACTCCGCGGTCAGCTTGACCTGCTCGATGCGGTTCTTGATCAGTTCGCTGATTTCGGAGGGGTTGAGCGTGGTTGCCATCTTGGTTTCCTTCGGATCGTCCACCGCGCGAAGGCGGATGGCGACGTTTGGTTAGCTTCTTTGAGAATCGGGAATGGGGAATCGGGAATCGCAGGTGGCGTCGCCGCCGGGCCGGGCTCTCTACTCTCTATTCGCCATTCCCGCTTCTTAGTGGGCCAGTGCGGATTGCAGGCGCGACAGCTTGCCTTTCAGCGAACCGTCGATGACCACGTCGCCGGCGTCGATCACCGCGCCGCCGATCAGCGAAGCGTCCACCGCCGTGGTGATCTCGACCTCGCGGCCGAAGCGCTGCTTCAGCGCCACCTTCAGCGAGGCCACCTCCGCGTCGCTCAGCTGGGTGGCCGAGGTCACGTTGGCCTTGACCACGCATTCGGCCTCGGCGCGCAGTTGATCGTACAGCCCGGCGATCTCCGGCAGCAGCGGCAGCCGCTGCCCTTCGGCCAGCAGGCTCAGGAAGCGCGCGTACTGCTCGTCGGCCACCTGCGGCGCCAGCAGCGCCACCGCCTGTTCGCGTTGCAGCTGCGGGTTGTGCAGCAGCGCGGCCACGCGCGGGTCGGCCGCGACCTGGGCGGAGAACGCCAAGGCCTGCGACCACGGCGCGAGCTTGCCGGCATCGCTGGCCGCGGCGAACGCGGCGCGGGCGTACGGACGCGCCAGTGTGAGGGCCTGGCTCATCTCAGATCTCCGCCGCCAGCTCGTCGAGCAGCGCCTTGTGGGCGTTGGCATCGATTTCGCGGCGCAGCAGCTTCTCGGCGCCGCTCACCGCCAGCAGCGACACCTGGCGACGCAGGTCCTCGCGCGCACGGTTGGCCGCGGCGTCGATCTCGGCCTGGGCCAGATCCTTCTGCCGGTTGGCCTCGGCGATCGCCTCGTTCTTGGCCGCTTCGACGATCTGATTGGCGCGCGCGTGGGCCTGGTCGATGATCTCGTTGGCCTTGGTACGCGCGTCCTTCAACGCTTCGTTGACCTTTTCCTGCGCCTGCGCCAGATCCTTCTGACTGCGATCGGCGGCGGCGAGGCCTTCGGCGATCTTCTGTTGGCGCTCTTCGATGGCCTGCATCAGCGGCGGCCAGATCTTGGTCGCGACGATCCAGATCAGACCGGCAAACGCCAGCGCCTGGGCAAAGAGGGTGAGACCGATATTCATTGGGTACGCTCAGCCAAAGGTGACGGGGTGGACGCGCCGCCCTGCGGCGGACGCGTCCGAACCTTCATCCGTAGCGGCGGCCGCATTGCTGCGGCCGTCCGCCGGTGCAACTGGATCAGCCGCCCTGCGGCAGGCGCGACACGAACTCGCCGATCATCGGGTTGGCGAACGCGAACAGCAGGCCCACGGCGACCGAGATGATGAACGCGGCGTCGATCAGGCCGGCGGTGATGAACATGCGCACCTGCAGCACCGGGATCAGTTCCGGCTGGCGCGCGGCCGACTCCAGGAACTTGCCGGCCATGATGGCCAGACCGAGGCCGGCGCCCAGCGCGGCCAGGCCGATCATGATGCCGACGGCGAGGACGGTGGAGCTCTGGACTTGGGCGAGGTTGGTCAGGACGGCGAAGTACATGGTTTTCTCCAGGAACAAAGTTGCTTGAGGATGGTGAATCGAACGAAGGGTTGCAAAAAAAACGCGTGAAGCAGGAACGTCAGTGGCTGTCTTCCGCCAGGCTCAGATACACGATGGACAGCATCATGAAGATGAAAGCCTGCAGCGGGATCACCAGCAGGTGGAACAGCATCCAGCCGAAGCCGAACGCGCCGCCGGCCAGTGCGCCGACGATGCCGGCACCGCCCAGCACCCAGATCAGCAGGAACACGATCTCGCCGCCGAACATGTTGCCGAACAGTCGCATCGCCAGGGAGATCGGCTTGCTCAGCCACTCGACGATATTGAGGATCAGGTTGAACGGCAGCATCCACTTGCCGAACGGGGCGGTCAGGAATTCCTTGGTCATCCCGCCCACGCCCTTGGAGCGCAGCGAGAAGAAGATCATCAGGAAGAACACGCTGATCGACATGCCCAGGGTGGCGTTGACGTCGGCGGTGGGCACCGGCTTCCAGTAGTGCACGCCGACCAGGGCCAGCGGCATGGCGATGAAGTCCGCCGGGATCATCTTGATGAGGTTCATCATCAGGATCCAGAAGAACAGGGTGATCGCGATCGGGGTCACCAGCTTGCTGGTGCCGTGGTAGGTGTCCTTGGCCTGGCGGTCGACGAACTCCAGCAGGATCTCCACGAACGCCTGCCACTTGCCCGGCACGCCGGCGGTGGCCTTGCGCGTGGCCAGCCAGAAGCCGAACACCATCAGCAGGCCGGACAGCACCGACATCACCAGCGTGTCGACGTGCACCTGCCAGAACCCGCCTTCCTGCACCTGGAAGGTGAGGTTCTGCAGGTGGTGCTGGATGTAGGAGGTAGGGGTTGCTTCCTCGCCCGCCATGAGTCCTGAGCCTTTATCTGATTTCGATCAACGTCTGGCCAGAGCCAGAACCTGGAACATCAGCCCGGTGGCGATACCCGCCAACAGGGCCAGAGGAGGCAGCCGCCACCAGGCAAAGCCCAGCGCCAGTACCGCGAACACCAACACCCACTTCAGCACCATGGCCACGATCAACCGCGCCATCGCCGCACCCGCCGCCTGCACGCCGCCGCTCAACGCGGTGCGTGCCGCCAGCCATCCCCCCGCCACTGTCGCCAGCCCGGTTGCGGCGGCGCCCATGGCGTACTTCGGCCCCAGCAGCAGGAACGCCAGGGAAACCACGGCCACCGCCACCAGCGGGTAAATCGCTGCGCGCAGCATCAGCCGCCGACCCGCATCAACGGAGTTCAGCACAGAAAATCCTGCAGTTGTGTGGTGGATTGAGGACGTCTTCGCGTCCGTCGAGCCGCGGAATTATAGCAATGGGACAATTTGCGAGACAACCGCCAAAGGTTGCGGCCGTCCCTTAAATCGCGCCAAGCCATCCACGATAGCACGTCGCGGACCCGCTCCGCGGCCTGGATTGATGCATCGCAACAAGGATCTGCGTGGGAACTTTACGCCGCGCATCCGGTCCGATCTGCAGGGACTGCGCCCCATCCTCGTCGATCTGCAGCGCAGGCCTATGGAGCCCCGGGTGACCGGGGCTCTTCTTTTTGCGCTCCGGTTCTGTGATGGAGACCGCCCTGTCCTGGTCCATACCTTCACGGATGGTGGACACGGTCTTAAGGATAGTTTGCCCACGCAGTGGCACTAGCCATTGGCGCATTCATTACCAAAAGACGGAGCCCTGCCCCCATGAAACACCTGCTTGCCCTGGCCTTGCCATGCGCGCTCGCCGCCGCATACGCACTCCCCGCCCATGCCGAAGACACCGACGACCGGTTCACCATCCGCCTCGGCGCGATGAACATCGACAACGACAACACCCTGCGCGGCGACACGTCGATCAACGGCGAGGAGCTGTCCGGTTCGCAGGACTTCGACTTCGGCGGCAAGGAATGGGAGCCGCGCGTGGACGGCGTGTTCCGCCTCAGCACCCGCCAGCGCCTGATCTTCGACTACTTCAAGTACGACAAGGACCGCCGCGAGGAACTGGGCGAGACGGTCAGCTACGGCGACTTCACCGTGCCGGCCGGCAGCTTCGTCAAGGGTGAGCTCAAGTACCAGGTGGCGAGCCTGGTGTACGACTATTCGGTGGTCGACACCCCCGAGTTCAGCGTGGGCCTGCAGGTCGGCGCCGAGTGGGCCAGGGTCGAAGCCAACGCCTATGCCGACCTGGGCGACCTGTACACCGGCACCTTCGCCGACGAGAAGGAAGACGGCTACGCGCCGGTGGTCGGCCTGCGCTTCACCGCGCAGCCGAGCGAGCACTGGCTGTTCAACGTGCAGGGCCAGTACATGAACACCAGCTGGGGCGACTTCGGCGACTACGACGGCGACCTGACCCGCGCCAACGCGATCGCCGAGTACCGCTTCACCAAGAACTTCGGCATCTTCGCCGGCTACGACTGGTTCAAGCTGGACGTCGACCGCTCCGGCCGCGACGGCACCATCGGCCTGAAGCAGGAGTTCAAGGGCCCGGTGGCCGGCGTGACCTTCGCGTTCTGATCCTGCGTCACCCGCTGCATCCGGAAAGGCCCGCCATGTGCGGGCCTTTCCGTTTTCGGGCGCCGCGGATGGCGGACGTGCCGCTGCGCGATCACGGCGCCGGCGAGAGCCCGGCGACCATGCACAGATAATCGGACAGCGGCATGTCGCCGACGCTGGCGCGGCGCGCGTCGACCTGCTGCGGATCCTCGATCGGCTTGGGCTCCCAGCGCCCCTGTTTCGCGACCAACTGGGTGCCGTAGCGCTGCGGCTTGCCCTGCGCGACCAGCACGCGATCGGTCAGCATGGCCATGTTGCGCGCCGCGATCTCGCCACGCTCCACCTGCGGCGCCAGCTTGCTCAGCACCTCGGCCTGGAAGGCTGGGTCGCGGTCGGCATGCTGCACCAGCAGCCAGGCCGCGGCGACGCCGTCGCCGCCGACCTGCGCCGCACTGGGCAAGCCGTCGTGCTCGGCGACGATGCGCTTGATCTGCGGCAGATGCGCCGCATCGACCGCGGCCATCTTCTCCACTCCCGCCGGCGACCAGTCGCCGCCGCGAGCCTGCTGGTCCACGCGCTGCATGTCCAGCAGGCGCTGGCGCAGCGCAGGATCGGTCGGCGCGGCCGCGGCCGGTGCGGCGGCCGCGGCACGTGCGGCGTCATCGTGGTGGCTGCGCATGAACTGCGCCGCGCCCGGACAGCGCGCCAACGCGGCGCTCAACGCCGGATCCTCCGCCTCCTCGGCGGCGCCTGCCGTCCGCAACGGCAGCGCGCAACACAGCAGCAGGCCCAGCAGCGCGTGGCGCATCGTGCGTCTCCGAGATCGGCTGGAGCGACCGTAGCAAAGGCGAGACGCCGCGCCAACGCCGTCCGCAAACGACGACGCCCCGCGCGGGGCGGGGCGTCGCCGGCATCGCGAAGCCGCGGTTTACTTCTTCTTCGGGATGTACAGGTCGGTGATGGTGCCGTCGTAGACCTCGGCGGCCATGCCGACCGATTCGCTCAGGGTCGGATGCGCGTGGATGGTGTGGCCGATGTCCTCGGCCTCCGCGCCCATCTCGATCGCCAGGCCGATCTCGGCCAGCAGGTCGCCGGCATGCACGCCGACGATGGCGCCGCCGACGATGCGGTGCGTTTCCTCGTCGAAGATCAGCTTGGTGAAGCCCTCGGTGCGGCCGATGCCGATGGCGCGGCCGCTGGCCGCCCACGGGAACTTGGCCACGCCGACCTTCAGGCCCTTGGCCTTGGCCTCGGTCTCGGTAACGCCGACCCAGGCGATTTCCGGGTTGGTGTAGGCCACCGACGGGATCACCCGCGCCACCCATTCCTTCTTTTCGCCCGCCGCCACTTCCGCGGCCAGCTTGCCCTCGTGCGTGGCCTTGTGCGCCAGCATCGGATTGCCGACGATGTCGCCGATGGCGAAGATGTGCGGCACGTTGCTGCGCATCTGCCGGTCGACCGGAATGAAGCCGCGCTCGGTGACGTTGACCCCGGCCTTCTCCGCGCCGATCTTCTTGCCGTTCGGCGTGCGGCCCACCGCGACCAGCACGCGATCGTAGGTGGTCGCGCCCAGCCCCGGCTGCTCGCCCTCGGCCGCGGCTTCGAACGACACGGTGATGCCCTTCTTGTCGGCCTTGACCTCGGTGGCCTTGGTCTTCAGGTGGACTTCGACGCCCTGCTTCTTCAGGCGGTCGGCCAGCGGCTTGACCAGATCCTTGTCGGCGCCCGGCATCAGCTGGTCCATGAACTCGACCACGGTGACCTTGCTGCCCAGCGCGCTGTACACGGTGGCCATTTCCAGGCCGATGATGCCGCCACCGACCACCAGCAGGGTCTTGGGGATCTCCTGCAGCTCCAGCGCGTCGGTGGAGTCCATCACCCGCTTGTCGTCCCACGGGAAGTTCGGCAGCTTCACCGCCTGCGAACCGGCGGCGATGATGCAGTGCTCGAAGCGCAGCAGCTGGGTCTTGCCGTCGGCACCGACGATCTCCAGCTCGTTGGGCGACACGAACGACGCCACGCCGGTAACGGTGCGCACCTTGCGCTGCTTGGCCATGCTCGCCAGGCCGCCGGTCAGCTTGCCGACCACGTTGTCCTTGTACGCGCGCAGCTTGTCCAGGGCGATCTTGGGCGTGCTGAAGGTCACGCCGAAGTCGCCGGCATGGGCCACCTCGTCGATCACCGCGGCCGCGTGCAGCAGCGCCTTGGACGGGATGCAGCCGACGTTGAGGCACACGCCGCCGAGGCTGGCGTAGCGCTCGATCAGCACCGTGTCCAGGCCCAGGTCGGCGGCGCGGAACGCGGCGGTGTAGCCGCCGGGGCCGGCGCCGAGCACCACCATCTTGCATTCGATGTCGGCCGGCTTGCCGCTGGCCAGCGCCGGCTTCGGCGCCGGCGGCTCGGCCGGGGCGCGATGCGACGGCGCCACCGGCGGCTTGCTGGCCGGCACGTCGGCCTTGGCCGCGGCGGGCGCGGGCGCCGGCGTGGCACCGGCATCCTCAGTTTCCAGCAGCGCGATCACCGCGCCCTCGGACAGGGTGTCGCCGAGCTTGACCTTCAGCTCCTTGATCACGCCGGCGCCGGGCGACGGCACTTCCAGCGTGGCCTTGTCCGACTCCAGCGTCAGCAGGCCCTGGTCCTTCTTGACCGTGTCGCCGACCGCGACCAGCACTTCGATGACCGGAACCTCGCTGTAGTCGCCGATATCCGGGACCTTGACCTCAATGACCGCCATGCAGCTTCTCCTGTGGCCCGGCCGGCGCGCCGGCGGGCGATTGCAGTTCTACGGCGCCGCCGCGATGGACGCGGCGCGCGCAGGTGGGGGAAAACACGGGCCGCGCCGGGCGCGGCGCCGTTGCGGCAGGACTTACAGCAGCACCCGGCGCATGTCCGCCAGCACCTGGCTCAGGTAGGTGGTGAAGCGCGCCGCCGCGGCGCCGTCGATGACCCGGTGGTCGTAGCTCAGCGACAGCGGCAACATCAGCTTGGGCGCGAATTCCTTGCCGTTCCACACCGGCTGGATCGCCGACTTGGACACGCCCAGGATCGCCACTTCCGGCGCATTGACGATCGGCGTGAACGCGGTGCCGCCGATGCCGCCGAGCGAGCTGATCGAGAAGCAACCGCCGCTCATCTCGGCCGGGCCGAGCTTGCCGTCGCGCGCCTTCTTGGCCAGCTCGCCGCTCTCGCGCGCCAGTTCGACCACGCCCTTCTTGTCCACGTCGCGGATCACCGGCACCACCAGCCCGTTCGGGGTGTCGGCGGCGAACCCGATGTGGAAGTACTTCTTCAGGGTCAGGTTCTCGCCGGCCGCATCCAGCGAGGCGTTGAAGTCGGGGAACTGCTTCAGCGCCGCGGCGCTGGCCTTGAGCAGGAAGGCGAGCATGGTCAGCTTGATGCCGGCCTTCTCGTTCTCCTTGTTCAGCGCCACGCGCAACGCTTCCAGGTCGGTGATGTCGGCCTGCTCGAACTGGGTGACGTGCGGGATCATCGCCCAGTTGCGCGCCAGGTTGGCGCCGGAGATCTTCTTGATCCGCGACAGCGGCTTGACCTCGACCTCGCCGAACTTGGCGAAGTCCACCTTCGGCCACGGCAGCAGGTTCAGGCCGTTGCCGCCGCCCGCCGCCGGCGCGCCGCCAGCCGAAGCGGCCGGCACGCCGCCGGACAGCGCCGCCTTGACGTAGCGCTGCACGTCGTCCTTGGTGATGCGCCCGCCGTGCTCGGTGCCGCTGACCTGGAACAGGTCCACGCCCAGCTCGCGCGCGAACACGCGCACCGCCGGGCTGGCGTAGGGCACCTTCTGCGGCAGCACGCTGTCGGCGTTGAACTCCACCGGCGGGCTGCTCGGGGTGCCGGCGGACGCGCCCGCCGCGGCGGCCTTGGCCGGGGCCGAGCTCTGCACCTGCGCGATCTCGCGCTGGGCCAGCTTGTCCGGCGCGGACGAGGCCGGCACCGGCTCCACTCCGCCGCCGGTCTCGGCGCTGGGCTGGACCGCGCCCGACGACGGCGCATCGGCGTTGGCGCCGGCCACTTCGATCAGCGCCACGACCTTGCCCTCGGACAGGCTGTCGCCGACCTTGACCTTGAGTTCCTTGACCACGCCGGCCACCGACGAGGGCACTTCCATCGTCGCCTTGTCCGACTCCAGGGTCACCAGGCTCTGGTCCTTGGCGACGGTGTCGCCGACCGCGACCAGCACCTCGATCACCGGCACATCGCTGTAGTCGCCGATGTCCGGCACGCGCGCCTCGACGATACCGGCCGCGCCCGCCGGCGCAGGCGCGGGCTTGACCGCTTCCTGCCGGGCCGGCTGCGCCGGCGCGGCTTCCTGCTTGGCCGGCGCCGCGGTCGCCTTGGCCGCTGCCGGGGCGGGCGCGGCGGCGCTGGCGCCGTCCTCGGCCACTTCGATCAAGGCCACCAGCTTGCCTTCGGACAGGCTGTCGCCGATCTTGACCTTCAGCTCCTTGACCACGCCGGCGAACGGCGACGGCACTTCCATCGTCGCCTTGTCCGACTCCAGGGTGACCAGGCTCTGGTCCTTCTTCACCGTGTCGCCGACCGCCACCAGCACTTCGATTACCGGGACGTCGCTGTAGTCACCGATATCGGGGACAAGTGCTTCCTTGATTTCGGCCATGCGGGCAACTCCGGCAACTAATGAGGGGGAAACCCCTATTGTGGCGGCCCGCAGCCGCAGCGCCAACCTTTGCCGGGCAAAAAAACCCGCGGCGGCCGTGCCGCGGCGCCGAGAAGCGCCTGCGTCCGGGCGTTCGCGGCGACTGTACGCCGGCGCATTGTCCCGGCGTCATCGCGGCCCGCAGCGGCGCGCAGCCTTCACGGACGGGCGCCTAGCATGCGCCGCACCCGATCGGAGTGCCGCCATGCGTGTGTTCGTGCTGTTGATGTCGTTGGCGATGCCGCTGGTCGCCTGGTTCGCGCAGCGCGGCGCGTTCGGCCCGACCAATGGCGCGATCTCCGACCGCTACCCGACCCTGATCGTCGCCGCCGGATATGCCTTCGCGATCTGGGGCCTCATCTTCCTGCTCGACCTGGGCTTCGGCCTGTGGCAGCTGTCGCCGCGGCGACGGCGCGACGGCGCGCTGGCGCGGGTGCGGCTGCCGGCGGCGCTGGGCTTCGGCCTGACCGCACTGTGGATGCCGGTGTTCTCGCAGCAGCACTTCCTGCTGGCGCTGGCGGTGATCTGGGCGGCGCTGGCCTGCCTGGCGCTGGCCGCGCTGCGCCTGTCGCGCGATCCGCACGCCGAGCCGTGGCAGGCGCTGTGGGCGTGGCTGCCGTTGTCGCTGCACACCGGCTGGCTGTCGCTGGCTGCCTTCCTGAACACCGCGCAGGTGATCGTCGCCTACCGCTGGCTATCCATCGAACACATGCTGCCGTGGAGCCTGGTGCTGTTCGCGCTGGCCGCGGCGCTGCTGCTCGGCCTGAACCGGGCGATGCGCGGCAACCTGGCCTATGCTGCCGCCGCGCTGTGGGCGCTGGCCGCGGTCTACGTCAAGCAGGCCGGCAGCGGCCTGGACGGGGCGCGTAGCGCGGCCTGGGTAGCGCTGGCGCTGGCCGCCGTGCTGCTGGTGCAGACGCTGTGGCTGCGGCTGCGCGCGCCGTCGCTGCGCGCTCAGCACTGATCCGGGCTACGACGAGGGCGTAAGCCAGGCCTGCAGCGGCCCCCAGGCCTGCTGCAGCCGCGGCAGCGAGAACGCGGCGTTGGCCGGGCTGGTCGAGGGCAGCGCCAGCACCGCCAGCGCCGGATCGCGCGGCGCCAGCTGCGGCTGCACGAAACGCGCGAACGCGTTTGCCGCGGCGGCGCCGTTGCAGGCGATCGCGCGCAACTGCGGCAACTGCGCGATGCGCGCGGGCAAGGGATTGGGCACTTCGCTGCCGCGCATGATCGCCGCGTCCAGGCTGCCGCTGCGCCGGCACTGGCCGATCACGTCCCACAGGCCCACGCCGCACGCGTGCATGGCCTGCAAGCGCGCGTGGTAGTCCAGTTGCGGATCGAAGCCGCACAACGCGCCCAGCAGCGGCCACAGACGGTTGCGCGGATGCGCGTAGTAGCGCGCGTGCTGCAGCGAGGCCGCGCCGGGCATGGAGCCGAGAATCAACACCCGGCAATCGTCGCGGATCTGCGCGGGCAAGCCCTGTAACAGCGTTTGCGTCGTCACGTCGAGGGCACCACGATGAATGTCGCCAAGCCTTAAAACCTCGTTATTTCAGGCATCGAACGCGTGTGTCTGAACGATGCCTGGACTCGCCCGGACGAGGTCGGCGTCGATTCATCTTCTCATCGATACGGTGTGCGCGCCCACTCCCGTGGCCCCACAAGAAAAAGATGAGGAGATTCCCAATGCGGTCCATTCAAATGCTGAGCCTGGCTGTCGTTTCCGCTCTCGCGTTCGCGCCTGCCGCGTTTGCGCAGGACGGCGCCGATACTGCATCCGGCAAGCGCTTTTCCGTCGTCGGCAGCGCAACCCTGCTCGACCCCCATTCCAAGCCGGCCAATGGCCTGGACATCGATGGCGGCCCGGCGCCGACCATCAGCGCCAGCTGGCTGATCAACGACAACTGGGCGGTGGAACTGTGGGGCGCGGCCGACAAGTTCAACCACCGCGTCAACGCCAGCGGCGTGGGCAAGGTCGGCACGGTCGAGCAGCAGCCGCTGGCGCTGAGCGGCCAGTACCACTTCGGCCAGGCGGACAACGTGTTCCGTCCGTTCGTCGGCGTCGGTTACTACGAGTCCAACTTCAGCAACGAGAAGATCGATGGCCTGTCGGCCAGCGGCCAGCACGTCGGCCTGGACACCGCCAAGGGTGCGATCGGCACCGTCGGCGTGGACATGAACATCAACTCGACCTGGTTCGCCCGTGCCGATGCGCGCTACATGCATTCGCGCCCGGAAGTGCAGGTCGCCGGCAGCGGCACCGGCCAGGACCTGAAGCTGGATCCGTGGTTGGTCAGCTTCGGCGTCGGCGCGCGCTTCTAAGCGCGCCTGCTCCACGTCACCAGCAAACGGGCCCGATCGGGCCCGTTTGTTTTTGCGCTGGCCGCCACTGCGGCACTGCGCGCCGATCCGCCGCTTCAGCGCGGCGAGCGGTCGTAGCCGCGATAGCGGTCGTAATGGCGCGCCTTGCGCCGCAGCAGCCACGCATACGCGCAGGCGTAGCCGAGCAACAAGGCCGCGGCTGCCAGCAGGCTGGCGTGGCTCATCCAGCCCTGCGCCGGCCACGCCGCGTGCTCGCTCATGCTGCGCCAGCCCTGCACCAGGCCGGCGCCGATGCGCGCCACCACCAGCAACGTCATCGCCAGCACCAGCCACAGGTTCGGCGTGTAGTACAGGCCCTGCGGCAGCGGTTCGAACCGGCTCAACCAGATCCCCAGCGCGCCCAGGGCGAGGCCCGCCAGCCAACCGAGACAGGCATAGGCCGCCGCGTTCGGCCACCAATGCGCGGCGATCAGCGCGAAGCCCAGCAACAGCGCGCTGGACACCAGCGCCGACCAGAACTGCACGCCGGCCAGCCACGCCCGCGCCTGGCGCCGCGAGGTGCCGTAGCGGAAGCGCTGCAGCAGCGATAGCGGCAACAACACCGCGGTGACCGCCAGCGCGATCACGATCGCCAGCGGAATGGCCAGCAGCAACGGCATGCGCGGGTCTCCTCAGAACGCCGGCAGCACCGCGCCCTGGTACTTGCGCTCGATGAAGGCCTTGACTTCGGGACTGGTCAGCGCCCTGGCCAGCTTCTGCACGCGTGGGTCGTCCTTGTTGTCGGCGCGCGCGACCAGGAAGTTCACGTACGGCGAGTCCTTGCTCTCGATCGCCAGCGCGTCGCGGGTGGGATTGAGCCCGGCATCGAGCGCGTAGTTGGTGTTGATCAGCGCCAGGTCGACCTGGTCCAGCACCCGCGGCAGCATCGCCGAATCCAGTTCGCGGAACTTCAGCTGCTTGGGATTGGCGACGATGTCGCGCTGGGTGGACAGCGCGTTGGACGGATCCTTGAGCTTGATGACCCCGGCCTTGTCCAGCAGGATCAGCGCGCGGCTGTTGTTGCTGGGATCGTTGGGGATCACCACGTCGGCGCCCTGCGGCAGCTCGGCCAGCGACTTGACCCGGCGAGAGTAGGCGCCGAACGGCTCGATGTGCACGCCGACCACGGTGACCAGGTCGCTCTTGCGATCGCGGTTGTAGGCGTCCAGGTACGGCTCGGTCTGGAAGTAGTTCACGTCGATCTGCTTCTGCACCACCTGGTCGTTGGGCTGCACGTAGTCGTTGAACACGCGCACCTCCAGGGTCACGCCCTGCTTGGCCAGCAGCGGCTTGACCACCTCAAGGATCTCCGCATGCGGCACCGCGGTGGCGGCGACGCTGAGGCGCGTGGTGTCGGCACCGGGCGTGGACTTGCCGCAGGCGGCCAGGGCGAGCACGGCGGTGGCGAGCAGCAGGCGAAGCGGGAGCTTGGTCATGGCGGGAATCCGAAAACGTGGGGAAGAAGAGCGGCCAGGCCGCCATGCAAGCAAGCTAGCAGACCTGGCCGCTGCATGCGGCGAAGGGCGTAGTGGCGCTTGTGTAGGAGCGGCTTCAGCCGCGACCGGATCTATCGGCAAAGCGGTCGCGGCTGAAGCCGCTCCTACAAAAAGCGCGGTACGGTAGCGACACGCGCTCAGCGCCGGCTGTAATGCGCGACCAGCCGATCGCCGAGCATCTGCAGGCCCTGCACCAGCAACAGCAACACCACCACGGTGATCAGCGCCACGTCGGCGTGCGAACGCTGGTAGCCGTCGCGGTAGGCCAGGTCGCCGAGTCCGCCGGAGCCGATCGCGCCGCCCATCGCGGTGAAGCCGATCAGCGCGATGGTGGTCACCGTGGCGCCGGCGATCAGTCCCGGCCGCGCCTCGGGCAGCAGCACCCGCGTCACCAGCTGCCAGGTGGTCGCGCCCATCGCCAGGCTGGCCTCGACCACGCCGCGGTCCACTTCGCGCAGCGCGGTCTCCACCAGCCGCGCATAAAACGGCGCCGCGCCGACCACCAGCGGCAGGATCGCGCCGCGCACGCCCAGCGAGGTGCCCATCGCCCACAGGGTCAGCGGGATCATCGCGATCATCAGGATGATGAAGGGCACCGAGCGCAGCACGTTGATCGCCAGCGCCAGCATGCCGTACAGCAGCGGCCGCTGGTGGGTCTGGCGCGGTCCGGTCAGGAACAGCAGCACGCCCAGCGGCAGGCCGATCAGCAGGGTCAGCGGCAGCGAGCCGCCGAGCATCAGCAGCGTGTCCAGCGTGGCGTTGCCGATCTCGGCCCATTTGCCGGGGTCGAGATTGCGGAAGAAACCGCTGGCGGCGGTCGCGAACGGGATCATCGGCGCAACTCCTCGACATGCACGCTGGCGGCGACGAACGCGGCCTGCGCCGCGTCCACGTCGCCGCCGACCAGGGCCACGGTCAGCTGGCCGTACGGGGTGTCCTTGATCCGGTCGATGCGCCCGGACAGGATGTTGTAGTCCACCGCGGTCTCGCGCGCGATGCGCCCGAGCAGCGGCGCATAGGTATCGCCGCCGACGAAGGTCAGGCGCAGGATGCGCCCGGCCACCGCGCCGAAGTCGCGATGCAGTTCGCCTTCGTCGACATGCTCGGCCTCGGACACGAAGCGGCGCGTGGTCGGATGCCGCGGGTGCAGGAACACCTCGGTGACCGGCCCGCTCTCGACCAGGTGCCCGGCGTCGAGCACCGCCACGCGGTCGCAGACGCGGCGGATCACGTCCATCTCGTGGGTGATCAGCACGATGGTCAGGCCCAGCTCGCGGTTGATCTGCGCCAGCAGGCTCAGCACCGAGGCGGTGGTCTGCGGATCCAGCGCGCTGGTGGCCTCGTCGCAGAGCAGGATCTGCGGTCCGGTGGCCAGCGCGCGGGCGATGCCGACGCGCTGCTTCTGCCCGCCGGACAGCTGCGCCGGATATTTGTTGGCGTGCTCGGCCAGGCCGACCCGGGCCAGCAGTTCGGCCACCCGCGCATCGATCTGCGCGCGCGGGGTGCCGGCCAGTTCCAGCGGGAAGGCGACATTGCCGGCGACGCTGCGCGAGGACAGCAGGTTGAAGTGCTGGAAGATCATGCCGATGCGCCGGCGCAGCGTGCGCAGGCCGGCGCGGTCGAGCGCGGTGACGTCTTCGCCGCCGATCAGCAGGCGCCCGCCGCTGGGCTCCTCGAGCCGGTTGATCAGCCGGATCAGGGTCGACTTGCCGGCGCCGGAGTGGCCGATGATGCCGAACACCTCGCCGGCCCGGATTTCCAGGTCGAGCGGGTGCAGCGCCACGACCGATTGGCCGGCGACGGAGTAGGACTTGTGCAGGTGCTCGAACTGGATCAACGCGCGGGGACCGGCAGCGGAAGGGGGCGCAAAGCCTATCAGGCCAAGGTTGTGCGCGTTATTCCATTCGATTCTAACGCTTGCGCGTGCAGCCGCAGGCAGCGGCGCCGGCTACGGATGCGCCTGCGGCGGCAGACGCACGGTGGCGCGGACCCGCTCGCGGTGCAGCAGGTACAGGCCGCTGGCGACGATGATCGCCGCGCCCAGCCAGGTCCAGGCGTCGGGCAGCTTGCGCCACAGCAGCCAGTCCCACGGGATCACCCAGATCAGCCCGCTGTACTCCAGCGGCGCGATCAGCGAGGCGTCGCCGCGGCGGAACGCCTGGGTCAAGGCCACCTGTCCCAGCGCGCCGGCCAGGCCGAGCGCGGCGATCCAGCCGGCATCGGCCAAGCGCAGCGGGACCCAGCCCGGCAGCGCCAGCGCCCCGGCGCCGAGCGCCATGATCAGCAGGAACCAGACCACCAGCGATTGCGGCGTCTCGGTGCGCGCCAGCAGGCTGACCAGCACCGCCGCGACCGCGTAGGCGGCCGCCGCCAGCAGCACCATCAGCCCCGGCAGCGACACGAAGCCACCCACGCCCGGGCGCAGCACCACCAGCACCCCGACCAGGCCGATGCCGATCGCGGCCCAGCGCCGCGGACCGACGTGTTCGCCCAGCAGCGGCACCGACAGCGCCGCCACCAGCAACGGCGCGACGAAGTAGATCGTGTAGGCGGTGGACAGCGGCAGGCTGCGCAGCGCCCAGGCGAAGCAGCCGATCATGGCGATGCCGAGCACGCCACGCAGCAGGTGCAGGCCCCAACGCACCGGCAGGATCGAGCGCGGGCCGGCGGTGGCCAGCACCCACATCAGCACGAACGGCAGCGAGGCGCCGCCACGCAGCGTGGCGACCTGCAGCGCCGGATAGTGCGCGGTCAGCATCTTCATCGCCGCATCCATCAGCGCGAAGCAAGCGACCGCCGCAACCATCCAGGCGGCGGCCGCGGCGTTGGAACGGGAGGTGGGCATGCGCGGATTATCGCCGCGATCGTTCGCGCCGCCCAGCAGCGCGGCCGCGTCGGCAGCGGCGCTGCGGCTACATCGGTAGGATATGGGGTCTTTCCCGAGGATCTGCCATGCCTTCCTTCGACGTCGTCTCCGAAATCGACAAGCACGAACTGACCAATGCCATCGACCAGGCGAACCGCGAGCTGTCGACCCGCTTCGATTTCAAGGGCGTGGAGGCCAGCTTCGAGCTCGACGACCAGGTCATCACCCAGGCGGCGCCGAGCGACTTCCAGGTCAAGCAGATGACCGACATCCTGCGCGCGCGGCTGATCGCGCGCGGCATCGATGTGCGCTGCCTGGAATTCGGCGACGTGGAGACCAACCTGGCCGGCGCGCGGCAGAAGGTCACGGTCAAGCAGGGCATCGAGCAGAAGCTGGCCAAGAAGATCGTCGCCGCGATCAAGGACGCCAAGCTCAAGGTGGAAGCGCAGATCAACGGCGACAAGCTGCGCATCAGCGGCAAGAAGCGCGACGACCTGCAGGACGTGATGGCGCTGCTGAAGAAGAGCGATTTCGAGTTGCCGCTGCAGTTCGAGAATTTCCGCGACTGACCCGTGCGCGGCGGCATATCCGCCGCACGCTTCGCCCGCCCGCCGCCCGCCCTCGCCCGCTGGAACCGCCTTGAACGCTCCCGACCCCAACGCCGACCCGATCGCCGCGACCCGCCTGTGGCTGGAACGCGCGGTCATCGGCCTGAACCTGTGTCCGTTCGCCAAGGCGGTGCACGTCAAGCAGCAGATCCGCTACGTGCTCAGCGACGCGACCACGCCGGAGGCGCTGCTGGAAGAGCTGAGCGAGGAACTGCTGTTGCTGCGCGACACCCCCGCCGAGCAGATCGACACCACCTTGATCGTGCATCCGCAGGTGCTGGGCGATTTCCTGGACTACAACGATTTCCTCGACAACGCCGACGCCGCGGTGGAGGCGCTGGACCTGCACGGCATCCTGCAGGTGGCCAGCTTCCATCCGCAGTACCAGTTCGCCGGCACCGCGCCGGAGGACATCGGCAACTACACCAACCGCGCACCCTTCCCCACCCTGCACCTGCTGCGCGAGGACAGCGTCGAACGCGCGGTGGCCGCGTTCCCGGACGCGGACGTGATCGTGGAGCGCAATCTGCAGACGTTGGAAACGCTCGGCCTGGATGGGTGGAAAAAGCTGTTCGCGTGAAGCGCGAAGAGCATCCGGATTCCTGTATCCCTGCAGGAGCGGCTTCAGCCGCGACAAGCACCACCGGTAACGCAGGTCGCGGCTGAAGCCGCTCCTACAACGCTACCGCGCCCTGCAGATATCCGGACCGACCGGCACCAACAAGCGCGCCGGCTTCCGAGTCCCCAGTCCCCAGTCCCGAGTCCCGGCTCCTTACCCAAACACCTGCGCCAGATCCGCCGCCTCCAGCACGCGCCACTGTCCGGCCGGCAGCGTCTGTTCCAGCGCGAAGCCGCCGATGCGGCTGCGGTGCAGCGTCGCCACGTGGTTGCCGACCGCGGCGAACATGCGCCGTGCCTGGTGGTAGCGGCCTTCGTACAGGGTGATGCGCGCCTGGCGCGGGCCCAGCACTTCCAGCTCCACCGGCAGCAGCGGCGTGGTCTCGCCGTCCAGCAACAGCGTGCCGCTGGCGAACTGCGCCGCCTCGTCGCCGCGCAGGTCCTCGGCCAGGGTCGCTTCGTAGACCTTGGCCAGCTGCGATTTCGGCGAGACGATGCGATGCAGCAGCGCGCCGTCGTCGGTCATCAGCAGCAGGCCGCTGGTGTCGCGGTCCAGCCGCCCGACCGTGGACAGCAGCGGCGAGCGCAGGCGGAAGCGCGGCGGCAGCAGGTCGTAGACGATGCGGCCCGGATCCTTGGTCGAGCAGGTGTAGCCGACCGGCTTGTGCAGCGCCAGGATCAGCCCCGGCGGCGGGTCCAGCGCCTCACCGTCGATGCGGATCGTCGCGTGCTCGACCTGGTCGTCGGCGTACAGCACCTCGCCGTCGGCGTCGGTGACGCGGCCTTCGCGGAACATCAGTGCAACCTGCTTGCGGCTGCCGTAGCCCAGGTTTGCCAGATGCTTGACCAGCTTCATCGGCGGACCGTGGCGCGGGCACGCACCGCCAGGATCAGCTTGAAGCCGTCGCGGGTGGCGACCACCTTGGTGTCGCCGAAGCTGGTATCGAGCACTGCCTCGTAGGGCAGGTGCCGGTTCGCCACCAGATACAGCTTGCCGCCGGGCTTGAGCGCCTGCGCGGCCACGGCGATGAAGCGGCGACCGATGTCCGGGCGCTCCATGCGCCCGGGCGCATGGAACGGCGGGTTGCTGACGATGAAGTCGTACTGCGCCGGCAGCCCCGCGGTCACGTCGTGCCAGTGGTAGCCCATCTCCACCGCGGCTGGCGCCTGCGCCAGATTCGAGCGGGCCAGCGCCAGCGCACGCGCGTCGGCCTCGAACAGGTCCAGCGCGGCGATCTTCGGGCAACGCGCCAGCAATTCCGCAGACAGATAGCCGTAGCCTGCGCCGAGATCGGCGCCGCGACCGGCCAGGTCGGCCGGCAGGTGTTCGGCCAGCAACGCCGAGGCCGGATCGATGCGATCCCAGGCGAACACGCCGGGACGGCTGCGGAAGCGCCCGTCCAGGATCGGCCGCGGCGCATCCAGCTTGGCCCAGCGCTGCTGCAGCGCGGCGTCGTGGCCGCCGTGCAGCGGCGCGGTCCAGTACGCGCGGCAGTGGTTCTTGGTCAGCTTGCCGCCCAGCCCGGCCAGCTGCTGCAGGTCGTCCTCGCCGGAGCGGGCGCCTTCGTTGTTGGACTGACAGGCCAGCACCACCCCGCCCGGCGCGGCCAGCGCCACCGCGCGCGCCAGCAACGCGCGCGCTTCGTCGCGCTGGCGCGGCGGCAGCACCAGCACCAACGCATAGCCGCCGGCGTCGTCGTGCTCGCCGGCGTCCTCGGCGCGGACCTGCCAGCCGCCCTGCTCCAGGGCGGTGGCGAACGGGCGGTAGCCCTGTTCGCACACCAGTTGCGCCGGCTGCGCATGCTGGCGCAACGCCCAGCCGTCGCGCGCGCGCAGGAACAGCACCTTGCCGGCGGGCCAGCGCAGCGCGCCCTGGGCGAAGGGCAGGAACAGGGTGTCGAGGGGAGCGTCTTGCAGAGCCGGCATGGGATCGGGATCGGACAGGGAATGCGCATTCTACCGGCAGCGCGCCGCCGGCCCGGTTTTGCGTTAAGCGAACGCATCATTGATGCGATGGCAACATTGCCGCGCCTAGGCTGCAGGTCACCCCGAACGGATGGAGAGGCAAATGCGCGCAGTGTTCATCGGTGGCGTCGTCGACAACAGCGAAGTGGACCTGGACGGCAGCCAGCCACCGCTGCACTACCCGGAAAACACCGGCACGGGGCGCCCGCGCTACCGCCTGCACCAGCGCGGCGAGCGCGACGACGGCAGCGTGGTCTATGCGGTCTATGCCGCGCCGGAACTGGGCGATGCCGAGGTGGAGCGCGTGTTCAACGAGCGCGGCTATGCGCGCCGCTTCGGCGTGGAGCCGGCGCCGGTGGACCACTAGGCCGCCGAGCGCCATCTGCGATGCCGGGCGCGCGTTGGCGTGCCTGGCATTGCCGTGTCTGGTTTGGGTGCGGGGTCGGCTTTCCCTGGGGTGGCGGGGATTGTGCCGTTGGAATGGGGCGTCTGAGCTGGGGGCGTTGCGGCCCGCGGCACGTGGCGTGCGGCTCGAGAGCTCTTCGCCGTTTTTCTACAGCGCTTGGGTTGTGATGTCTGTCGCGGCTGAAGCCGCTCCTACAGGGGTGTGTGTGTGCTGGCCGGGCTGTCGTGACTAGAGAAGTCGTGCAGGGCAGGCCTAGTTCGGTGCGGGGTCTTGGCTTCGCGCGTCGCGACTGAAGTCGCTCCAACACTGGGCATTTGGGCATTCCGACAAGTCAGTGACGGTGCAGCGTTTCCTTGTGGGAGCGACTTCAGTCGCGACGCGCTGAGCGTCAGCACTCGCAGCACACAGGATCGCGCCACTCCGATCCAAAGAGCGCGGCAGGGCAAAGCGCGGCATGGCGCTAATCGACCGGCCCGCAGCTCTCCAACAAACCCTTGCGTCCGCCTGCCGCCGTCCCCGGCCGGCAGGCCGGGGCACGGCCATGGGCGACTACTTGCCGGTCTTCGGCGCCACCCGCCAGATCACGTTGCCGACGTCGTCGGCCACCAGCAGCGCGCCGGGCTTGTCCACGGCCACGCCGACCGGGCGGCCCTGGGCCTTGCCTTCGGCGTCGAGGAAGCCGGTCAGCACGTCCTGCGCCTTGCCGCTGGGCTTGCCGTCGACGAACGGCACGTAGACCACCTTGTAGCCGGACGGCGGATCGCGGTTCCAGGAGCCGTGCTGGCCGATGAAGGCGCCGCCCCGATACGCCTGCGGCAGCAACGCGCCTTCGTAGAAGGTCAGTCCTAGCGACGCGGTATGCGCACCCAGCGCATAGTCCGGCTTGATCGCGCTGGCCACCATCTCCGCGTTCTGCGGCTGCACGCGCTCGTCCACGTGCTGGCCGTAGTAGCTGTACGGCCAGCCGTAGAAGCCGCCCTCGCGCACCGAGGTCAAGTAGTCGGGCACCAGGTCGCTGCCGATCTCGTCGCGCTCGTTGACCACCACCCACAACGTGTCCGCGCCCGGCTGCCAGGCCAGCCCGACCGGATTGCGCAGGCCGCTGGCGAACACCCGGGTGGCGCCGCTCTGCGCGTCCACTTCCAGGATCGCGGCGCGGTTGAGTTCGGCGTCCATGCCGTTTTCGGCGACGTTGCTGTTGGAGCCGACGCCGACGTAGAGCTTCTTGCCGTCGCGGCTGGCCAGCAGGCTCTTGGTCCAGTGATGGTTGATGCCGCCGGGCAGGTTGGCGACGAAACTGGGCGCGGCGCTGATCTGGGTGTCGCCATCCTTGTACGGGAAGCTGACCAGCGCATCGGCGTTGGCGACATACAGGCGGTCGCCGACCACGGCCATGCCGAACGGCGAATACAGGCCCTTGAGGAACTGCGTGCGCACCTCCGCCACGCCATCGCCGTCGGCATCGCGCAGCAAGGTGATGCGATTGGCGCTGGGCACCGTAGAGCCGGCCTTGGCCATCATCGCGCCCTGGATCTTGTCGCGCAGGCCGCTGCTTTCCTTCTCCGGCGCCGGCGGCGCGGCGGTCTCGGCCACCAGCACGTCGCCGTTGGGCAGCACGTACAGCCAGCGCGGGTGGTCCAGGTCGCGGGCGAAGGCCTGCACCGCCAGGCCGGCGGCCGGCACCGGCGCGGCGCCATCGGCCCAGCGCTTGACCTCGGCGACCTTCACCGTGGGGATCATGCGCTTCACCGGGTCGGGCAACACCGGATCCGGGCCCATCCCCTCCTCGATGGAGTGCTTGGCGGTATCGCCGCAGGCGGCGAGCAGGGCGGCGCTGAGCACGCAGAAGGCCCAGCGGGCACGAATTGGCGAGGGCGTGATCATTCTTCGTGGGCATCCAGGCTCGGGGGGTTCCGATGATGCACAGCCACGCCGCGGCAAAAGTGAAAGACGCGTCAAGACGTCTCGTCGCCGCGCGGGTCGTTGTCCCAGGGCCGGGCCGGAAGCTGGCGCACGCTGCGGATCTCGTCCAGCCAGATGTAGTGGTGTTCGGCAGGATCGTCGAGGCCGTCGATCCGCACCTGCGCGTTGCTGCCTTCGCGCTCGTTCTCGTCGCGGAACTGCTGGATGCTCGGGCGGATCGTGACGGTGCCCAGGAACGCGCTGCCGTCGGTGAGTTCGATGCGCACGTTGGACTGCTCCGGCAACTGCAGGATCAGTTCCTCCAGCGCCTGGATCTGCGCCTGGTCGGTGTGGACGCGCTTGGCATACTTGGTCATCGGCGTGCTCTCTGCAGGGGACGCCCTACCCTAGCGCCGCAGGCGTGAGCCGGCGGACAAGGCCGCCGCTCAGCGTTGCCGGGCGAAGCGCACCGCGGACACCAACTGCGCCACGCTGTAGGGCTTGGCCAGGTGTTCCTGGAAGCCGGACTGCAGCGCGCGCTTGCGATCGTCGGCGCGCGCCAGCGCGGTCACCGCCACGGCCGGCAGTTCGGCCGCCTCCAGGCCCATGTTGTCGCGGATCGTGCGGATCAGGCCGTAGCCGTCCATGCCGGGCATGCCGATGTCGGTGACCATCACGTCGATGCGGTCGTGGCCGCCGTCGTCCAGCACCTCCAGCGCCTCGCTGGCGGACCCGGCGGTGACCACCTCCGCGCCCTGCTCCTCGAGCAGGCGCCGCAGGTAGTCGAGCATGTCCGGCTGGTCCTCCACCGCCAGCAGGCGCATGCCTTTCAGCGCGTAGGCCTCCACCACCTGCTCGGCCATCGCGAAGGCGCGCACCTCGCGCAGCGGCCGCTTGCCCGGCGCGTTGCGGTGCAGCGGCAGGCGCACGGTGAACACCGAGCCGCAGCCGCGGCCTTCGCTGGCGGCGCTGACCTGGCCGCCGTGCATTTCCACCAGCTGCTGCACGATCGCCAGGCCCAGGCCCAGGCCGCCATGCAGGCGCGTGGTGGTGCCGTCGGCCTGGCGGAAGCGGCCGAACAGGTGCGGCAGGAATTCCGGAGGAATGCCGTCGCCGGAATCGCGCACCGCCACGGTCACATGCTCGCCGTCGGCGTCGATGTCGATCGCCAGTTCGATGTGGCCATGCGCCGGGGTGAACTTGACCGCGTTGGACAGCAGGTTCCAGAACACCTGCTGCAGGCGCGTGGCGTCGCCCAGCACCAGGCACGGCTGCGCCGGCTCGCGCAGGGTCAGGGCCTGGTCCTTGCCCTCGGCGACCGGTTCCTGCGCACGCAGCGCTTCGCGCACCTGTTCGACCAGGTCCAGCGCTTCCACTTCCAGCTGCACCTTGCCCAGCAGCATGCTGCTCAGGTCGAGCATGTCCGAGATCAGCCGCTGCTGCGCGCGCGCGCTGCTGGCGATCACCGACAGGCCCTTGTTGCTCGGATCGCCCGGCGGCAGCCGCTGCAGCAGCAGGTCGCTCCAGCCCAGGATGGTGGTCAGCGGGGTGCGCAACTCGTGCGACAGCGTGGCCAGGAATTCGTCCTTCAGCCGCGCCATGCTCTCGGCGGCGTTGCGCGCGCTGCGCTCCGATTCCAGCAACTGCTCGCGAGCCAGTTCGATGTCGCGGCGCTCGGTGACGTCCGGGCTGCTGCCGGCCAGGCCGATGAACTCGCCCTCGGACGAATAGCGCGGCATCGCGGTCATCTCGACCCAGCGCCAGGCGCCGTCGTGGCGGCGCGCACGTACCAGCGCGCGCAGGTTGCGTTGCTCCTCGAGCGCGCTGCGCAGCTCGAAGGCGAACACGCCGGCGTCTTCCGGGTGCAGCACGTCGCCCCAGCCGGGACGCGCGTCGTCCGACTCCGGGTTGATGCCGAAGAACTCGGCGTAGGCGGTATTGGTGAAGCGCAGTTGGCCGGTGGCGTCCAGCACCCAGACCGGCATCGGCAGGCCCTCGGCGAGCGCGCTGAAGCGCGCCTCGCTTTCGGCCAGGTCGCGCTCCACGCGCTTGCGTTCGGTGATGTCGAGGAACTGAATGGCCACCTGGTGGCGCTCCGGCGCGCCGACCCGGAACGCGTCGACCGTCCACCAACGGGCCAGGGCCGAGGCATAGTTCTCGAACTTGGCCGAACAACCGGTGCGCGCCACCTCGCCGTACAGCCGGAACCAGTGTTCCTCGTGGGTCGGCGACAGCTCACGCATGCGCCGGCCGATCACGTCGCGCATGCCGGTCTCGCGCTCGAACGCCGCGTTGACCTCCAGGAACACGTAGTCCACCGCCAGGTCGCCCTCGAACAGCACCTGCACCACGCAGAACCCCGAATCGATCTTGTCGAAGATCTCGCGATAGTGCAGGTCCGACGCCTGCGCGAGCGACGAGAGGGACGATTCGGTGCTGACTTGCATGGTGTGGTGTGCTCTGGAAACGGCGGCGACGGAAGAAGCGAAGCGGCGCTCGCGTCCACGGCGTGAAGACCCTCAGGGCCGGAGCGGGCGCGCGCAGCCCGCATCTTGTTAAGCCGTTCCGCTGCCGTCAAGCCGGAACCTCGCCGGCCCCCTCCCGCGGCTCACCACAGGAATGCGACGACCAGCACGATCCCGAGCAGCGACAGCGCGATGCCGGCGATGACGCCCCATTGCGTCATCCGTGCGCTGCGCAAGGCCTGCTCTTCCAGCCAGCGCTCGGCCTCCTCGCGCCAGGACGGCGGCGGCGACTGGTCCAGGATCTGCTGGACACGGGTCACGCCCAGTTGCTGGCATTGCCGGCGGCACTGCTCCGGCGCGGCCGCCTCTTCCGGTGCGATTGCGTAAGACATGCGGACTCCTCTAGCCCAGCGTGAAGCGTGGGCTGTCGCTGCTCAGCTCGTGCTCCACCGCCATGCGCGCCAGGCGCGTGTAGTTGGCGCGCGGACCGGCGCCGCGGCCGACGATCAGGCCCAGGTACTCCAGGCCGGTCCAGACCCGCGCCTTCCACTCGACCCCGCTCTCGGCCAGCACCAGGGTCAGCGAATAGCGGAAGTTCTGGCCCTGCGGGCTGCGGAAGGCATAGATCGGCGGGAACTGCACCGCCACGTCCTGCTGCTCGCCGAGCGAAGCCAGATAACGGCGCAGTTCCTGGCGCACATCCTCGCCCGGCGCCAGCCGCAGCTGCCGCGCCGCCTCGTCCAGGTTCGCCTGCTGCTCGACGAAGCTGGCCGCGCCGCTGGCCGGGCTATGCCCGTTGCGCTTGGCCCAGTCGATGAACTGCAGGCGCACATCGCCCGCGGCGTGCGCATGGTGGAACAGCGGCATCTTCATGCGATCCCCGGATCAACGTATCTGTGGCCGTCATCGTCGCGCGCGCGCCGTGAAGTACGCGGCGACGCAGCGTGAACCGCACGTCACATGGCCCGGCGACATGAATCGGTTGCCAACGCCGGCGACGGCAGGCTTTGTCCCGATTGCGGCGGCGCACGCGCAGGCACACACTTGACCTGCACCCCTCGTGGAGATCCGTCATGAAGATCCGATACGCCTGGACGGCGCTGGCCCTGGCCTGCCTGTTGGCGGGCGGAGCCTCCGCCGAGACCCGCAACGTCACCGATCCGCAGGCCCCGCGCAGCATCGAGGGCGATGGCCCGGTGCAGGTGCGCTGGGCCGACCCGACCACGTTCACCGAACTGCGCCACAGCCGCAACCGTTGGGAAGCGCAGCGCGGCGACTGGGTACGCGACTTGGCCGAGTACCTGCAGGAGCGCGCGGGCAAGCAGTTGGCGCCCGGCCAGCGCCTGGACGTCGAACTGACCGACATCAAGCGCGCGGGCGACTACGAGCCCTGGCATGGCGTGCAGTGGAACGACGTGCGGGTGATGCGCGACATCTACCCGCCGCGCATCAGCCTGACGTTCACCCTGCGCGGCGCCGATGGCCAGGTGCTGGAGCAGGGCGAGCGCAAGCTGCTCGACACCAGCTATCTGTTCAACAGCTCGATCGGCATGAGCACCGACCCGCTGCGCTACGAGAAGCGGATGCTCGACGACTGGCTGCGCCGCGAGTTCCGCGACGACGCGGCGATGGCTGAGCGCTGAGCGGCGCGTGGCGGCTTCGCGCGTTGGTGTTTGTCGCGGCTGAAGCCGCTCCTGCAGGAACGTGCGTCGAGTGGGCTGAGTGTCTGCAAGAGGGCTCCAGCCCCGATGGTTTCCGAAGCCGGAAATTCTCCCGCTGCGTTCGTCGCGGCTGAAGCCGCTCCTTGTATCTGGACATAGGGCCTCTACGGCGTTATGTCTTCCGACTGATCATCGGAGGA
>NZ_JAYIQP010000025.1:0-35718 GCF_035026585.1 Xanthomonas sp. WHRI 7945 | reverse complement strand
CGGTTCAACCCAAACCCGAAGGCTTTCCGCTGAACCGAGCCGCCCATCATAGCGGCTTTTTTGTTGCCGTCAATACCTTTTTGAGGAGGCTTTCGACGTCCCTTCCGCGTTGCTGTTGCGTTGCCGCAAGGCGTTGCGTCGGGGGAGGGAAAGTATGGCTGCAAACGCGGCGCTTGGGAAGGGGGTGTGAAAGATTTTTTCACTGCGCCGTCGCCAGACGCGCGTTATGCGATTCACACCACGCAGTAGATCGCATCGCATACCGCAGATCACGCTTGGAAGCCACTCGGCAGCGCCTCCGACAGCCGGCGCTTGGCCGCGTATTTAAGCCGAGACCAGGCTCACGCGGGCGAAGGTCCGCTTGCCCACCTGCAGAACGCCTTCGAATCCGGGCGCGAAATTCTGCTGCGGATCCTCGACCACTTCACCGGCGACGCGCACTGCGCGTTCCTTCAGCTTGCGGCTGGCCTCGGAGTTGCTGGCAGTCAGCCCAGCGGCGGTCAGCAACGCGGCGATCCGCAGCCCTTCGGCCGGCACCGTCACTTGCTGCAGCGGCAGTGCGCTGGTGTCGCCCTGCCCGGTCACCACCGCGTGCCAGCCGATGATGGCCTGTTCGGCCGCTGCCGCGTCGTGGAAGCGCGTGGTCAGTTCGCGCGCCAGGCGCAGCTTCACTTCACGCGGGTGCAGGCTGCCGGCCTGCACCTGCTGTTGCAGCTCCTGCGCCTCGTTCAGGCCGATCTCGAAGGACAGCAGTTCGATCCAGCGCCACATCAGCTCATCGCCGATCTTCATGGTCTTGGTGACGATGTCGATCGGCGGTTCGCTGATGCCGATGTAGTTGCCCAGCGACTTGGACATCTTGTTGACCCCGTCCAGGCCCTCCAGCAGCGGCATGGTCAGCACGATCTGCGCCGGCTGACCGTAGTGCTCCTGCAGGCCGCGGCCCATCAGCAGGTTGAACTTCTGGTCGGTGCCGCCCAACTCGACGTCGGCCTTCAGCGCTACCGAGTCGTAGCCCTGCACCAGCGGATACAGGAATTCGTGGATGGCGATGGATTGCTGCGCGGCGTAGCGCTTGGCGAAGTCGTCGCGCTCGAGCATGCGCGCCACCGTGTGCTGGCCGGCCAGGCGGATCATGTCGGCGGCGCTCATCTGCCCGAACCACTCGGAATTGAAGCGCACTTCGGTGCGCTCGCGGTCCAGCACCTTGAACACCTGCTCCTCGTAGGTGCGCGCGTTGGCGAGCACGTCCTCGCGGGTCAGCGGTTTGCGGGTGACGTTCTTGCCGGTGGGGTCGCCGATCATCCCGGTGAAGTCGCCGATCAGGAAGATCACCTGATGGCCCAGCTTCTGGAACTGGCGCATCTTGTTCAGCAATACGGTGTGGCCGATGTGCAGGTCCGGCGCGGTCGGGTCGAAACCGGCCTTCACGCGCAGCGGGCGGCCGGTGCGCAAACGCGCTTCCAGCTCTTCGCGCTTGAGGATTTCGTCGGCACCGCGGCCGATCAGGGCAAGAGACTCTTCAATCGTGGACAAAACGGAACTCCGACGGGTTGCATCCGGACAAACATGAATGGCGTTAAGTGCAAGTTAACCGCACGGCCGGCGAAAACTTGAGCCGGCTCAATGGTTTGACGCGCTGTTGATCGATGTTTATGGTAGCCGAGTTTTGAGCTCGCGCTTCGGGCTCACGAGGATGCCTTGATGCAGAACAGCGAAAGCGATCAGGAACGCGCGCGCAAGCAGCGCTTCCAGCAACGTCTCCATGTCCTTCACGACACCGCACTGCATCGGCAGCTGACCCAGCACTTCCCCACCGGCCGCTGGACGCGCCGCCACTGGATCCACGCCAGCCTGTTCGCCACCATCGGCGCGCTGGTGGCCACGATCGTGCCCGGCTTCTCCAATGCCATCGACGTGCCGCTGCAGACCACCCACGCGACGCTGCCGCTACCGTTGCCGCCGATCTCGCTGGCCCAGCAGCAGGGCGTGGCCGGCGACAGCTGGCAGGTGGTACGCATCCAGCCCGGGCAGACCCTGGGCGCGGTGTTCGAGCAGCTCGACATTCCGGCCACAGTGATGCACCAGGTGCTGGATCACCCAGGCACCCGCGAGGCGCTGACCAAGCTGCGCCCCGGCGCCGAGATCGGCTTCGACCTGCCTGTGGCCGGCAGCCTGCGCGGCATCCGCTTCGACCGCGACGCCACTCACCGGGTAGAACTGTCGCTGCTCGGCGACGACATCCGCGAGAAGGTGACCGAGCGCGAGACCAGCACCCGCACCGCGGTCATCAGCGGCGAAATCACTAGTTCGCTGTACGTGGCCGCGCGCAGGGCCGGGCTGTCGCCGTCGGCGATCGCGACGATGACCGACGAGATCTTCAAGTACGACATCGACTTCGACAAGGACCTGCAGCCGGGCGACCGCTTTAGCGTGGTGATGGACGAGACCTGGCGCGAAGGCGAGCGGATCGACACCAGCAAGATCCTCGCTGCGACCTTCACCACCCGCGGCAAGACCTACAGCGGCTTCCGCTTCGAGCAGAACGGCAAGCCGGCCGAATACTTCGACGTCACCGGGCGGCCGCTGAAGAAGAGCTTCATCCGCATGCCGGTGTCCTACAGCCGCATCAGCTCGACCTTCGGCGCGCGCAAGCATCCGGTGCTGGGCACCATGCGCATGCACAAGGGCATCGACTACGCAGCACCGTCCGGCACCCCGATCATGGCCGCCGGCGATGCCAAGGTGCAGTACGTCGGCACCCAGCGCGGCTACGGCAATGTGGTGATCCTGGACCACGGCAAGGGCTACAGCACGCTGTACGGGCACATGTCGCGCTTCGGCGGCATCAGGGCGGGCCAGCGCATCAACCAGGGTACGGTGATCGGCTTCGTCGGCATGACCGGCATGGCCACCGGTCCGCACCTGCACTACGAATTCCGCGTGGACGGGGTGCAGCGCAACCCGGCGTCGGTGACGATGCCGCCGCCCACGCCGCTGGCCGGCACGGAGCTGGCCGCGTTCCGTGCGCAGACCTCGCCGGCGCTGGCCCGCATCCAGCGCGTGGAGAAGCTGATCTACGCCGACGCGACGCCGGCGAAGAACGATGCATCGCCGAAGAAGAAGAAGACCGTCGCCTCGGCCAAGCCGGCGTCCAACGACGCCGGCTGAGCGCACGTCGCGTCCGGGGCAGGCGCCGATTGACGCGCCGCCGCCCCTCGCCCACGCTGCGGCGCTGACCGCTGCCCAGGCCTTGCCATGCCCGAACCGACCGCCACCGACGACGCCGCCCTGTTCCTGGGCCTGATGTCCGGCACCAGTGCCGATGGCATCGACGCCGCGCTGGTGCGCTTCGGCGCTGATGGCCAGGCGCAGCTGCGCCTGGGCCGCACCTATGCCTGGGCGCCGCGCCAGCGCGAGGCGTTGATCGCGCTGGGCGAAGGCGGCGACATCGATTCGCTGGACACGCTGGGCCGGCTCGATGCCGAAGTGGCGATCGCCTTCGCCGAGGCCGCGCTGCGCCTGCTCGAGGAGGCCGGGGTCGCGCCCGCCGAGGTGCGCGCGATCGGCTCGCATGGGCAGACCGTGCGCCACCGGCCGCTGGCCGATCCCGCTTTCACCTGGCAGCTGGGCGACGGCAACCGCATCGCCGAGCTGACCGGCATCGCCACGGTGTGCGATTTCCGCCGCCGCGACGTCGCCGCCGGCGGCCATGGCGCGCCGCTGATGCCAGCCTTCCATGCGGCGATGCTCGGCGCGGCGCACGAGGACCGGGCGGTGCTGAACCTGGGCGGCATCGGCAACCTGACCCTGCTGCCGGCGCACGGCGATGTCCGCGGCTTCGACACCGGTCCGGCCAACGCGCTGCTCGACGCATGGTGCCAGCGCCACCTGGGCCAGCCCTACGACGCCGGCGGCGCGTTCGCCGCCAGCGGCCAGGTCGACGAGGGCCTGTTGCAGCGCTTGCTGGGCGATCCCTGGTTCGCGCTGGCCCCGCCCAAGAGCACCGGGCGCGAGCAGTTCCACCTGCGCTGGGTGGATGCGCAGCTGGCGCCGGCCGCGCACCCGGCCGCGGCGGTGCAGGCGACCCTGCTGGAACTGACCGCGGCCACCGTCGCCGATGCGCTGCTGGCGCAACAGCCGGCGACCCGGCAGTTGCTGGTGTGCGGCGGCGGCGTGCACAACCCGCTGTTGCTGGCGCGGCTGCAGGCGCGGCTGCCCAGCGTGCAGGTGCTGTCGACCCAGGCGATGGGCCTGGATCCGGACTACGTGGAGGCGATGGGCTTCGCCTGGCTGGCGCGGCAGACCCTGGCCGGGCGGCCGGGCAACCTGCCGTCGGTCAGCGGCGCGCGCGGGCCGCGCATCCTGGGCGCCATCCACCTGGCGTGAGCGTAGCGCTGCGCGGCAGCGGCTCGGTCTGCGCCGATGGCCGCGGCGCGCGGCTCAGAATCCGGTGCCCGCCGGCAGCTCGCGCAGCGCGGCGATGGCCTCGGACAGCACATCCACTTCGGGGTTCTCGAAGCCGCTGCGCACTTCGTGCTCGCTGGCGAACAGGCCCTGCTCGATCAGGCTGAGCACGGTCTGGTGTTGGGTCCAGCCACGGGCCACGGCGATGCGGCGGATCCGATCGACCAGGATGGGGTCGATGTCGCGCAACAGCAGATCGGTCATGCGGACTCCCCAGCGGACGGCGGCGCACCCCATGCGCCGCGCCCATCATCCGCAACTCGCTGGAGGCTTTCAATCACCGGCGTGCCGATGCCTGCCTCGGGGACGCTGCAGCGTCCCCGGGCAGCGCCGATGCCGCGGCGGCCATCTGCGAGCGTCAGGAAGGCGCAGCGGCCGCGCGGCGGCGCTGCTGGAATATCAGCACCGTGCACAGGATCACCACGGGAATCGCCATCAGCGCGGTCCCGATGAAGAACAGCGCGTACCCTTCCAGCAGCGTGCGCCCTTGCGCCAGCGTCTGCACCGACCAGCCGGAGAAGCCTTTCAGGGCCTTGCCGGGCATGGCGTAGAACGAGCTGAGCAATGCGTACTGAGTGGCGGTGTAGCCAATGCTGGTCAGGCTGGACATGTAGGCGATCAACGCCGTGCCGGCGAAACCATTGGCGAAATTGTCGATCGCCATCGCCGTCGCGAAGCGGGGCAGGTCCGCCCCGTCGTAGGCCAGCCAGGCAAAGGCCAGGTTCGAACACGGGCCCAGGACGGCACCAGCCAGCAACGCGGCCAGCACGCCCCAGCGGACCGAGACCAGGCCGGCAGCGGCGATGCCGAAGAACGTCGCCACCAGGCCCACCGAGCCACGCACGGCGCCGACGATGTCTTCGGACAGGCCGAGGTCGACGTAGAACGGATTGGCCATAGGGCCCATCACAAAGTCCGCCAGGCGATAAACACTGATCGATAGCAGGATCAGGATAGCGGCGCTGCGGTGTTCCCGGAAAAAGGCAACAAACGGACCCAGCACCGCGTCGAACAAGCCCCGCGGCGTCCACAGTCGCGCCGTTTGCGCCTGCACGGCGGCAACCTCGCGCGCCATCAGCACGGCGGCCACGCCCACCGCCATCAGCGCCGCCATGACCTCGTAGGACACCTGCCACCCTACCCGCGCTGCGATCATCAGGATCAGCGCATCGGTGACCAGCAGCGCGGTGCGATAGCCCAGCGCCGATGAAGAGGTCAGCAGGCCGAGCTGTTCGCTGTTGTCGGCGATCTCGATGCGCCAGGCATCGATCACGATGTCCTGGGTCGAGGCAGCGAAGGCGACCAGGATCGCCATCACGCCGAACACGACGATGTGCTCCCAGGCAAGCCCCAGGAACAGCAGATTCCCGCCCTTGGGCTGGATCAGCGCCATGCCGACCAGACCCACCGCCACCACGATCTGCGACAGCAGCATCCAGCCGCGCCGGCGACCGAGCCTGCCCAACACGGGCACGTCGGTCTTGTCGACGATCGGTGCCCACAGGAATTTCAGCGAATAGGCCAGCCCGACCCAGGAGAGGAAGCCGATCGTGCTCAGGTCCGCGCCTTCCTTCCGCATCCAGAAGCCAAGCGTGTTGCCGACCAGGTACAGCGGCAATCCGGAACTGAAGCCCAGCAGCAGCATCGCCAGTACCTTGCGCTGACGAAGATTGGTCAGCACCTGCTTCCAGGACTGGCGGGGCTTGGCGGCGACGCTCATTCGCGGTAATCCACCACGAACGGCGCATGGTCGGAGAAGCGCTGCGCGGTGTAGATCGAGCAGCCCTGCAGGCGCTCGCGCAGCGACGGGGTCACGAACTGGTAGTCGATGCGCCAACCGACGTCGTTGGCGCGCGCGGCGCCGCGGTTGCTCCACCAGGTGTAGTCCTGGCCGTCCGGGTGCAGCGCGCGGTAGGCGTCGACCCAGCCGCGGCCGCCGGCCGGGTCGGCCTCCTCGGCGCGGTCGGCGCACAGGCCGTTGAGCCAGTCGCGCTCGGGCGGCAGGCAGCCGGAATTCTTCTGGTTGGACTTCCAGTTCTTGATGTCCAGCGCCGAACGCACGATGTTCCAGTCGCCGCACAGCACGTAGTCGCGGCCGCTGTTCAGCCACTCCACAAGGATCGGCCGCAGCCAGTCCATGACCTGGAACTTGTAGCCCTGGCGCAGTTCGCCCGACGAGCCGGAGGGGATGTAGAACGAGACCACGCTCAGGTTGCCGAAGCGCGCCTCCAGGTAGCGGCCCTCCTCGTCGAACTCGGGCCAGCCCAGCGCGGTGCGCACCTCGTCGGGCTCGCGCTTGCTGTAGATGGCCACGCCGCTGTAGCCCTTCTTGGTGCTGGCATCGCGGAACCAGGCGCGGTAGCCGTCCGGCAGGAACGCCGGCCCGGCCAGCTGATGCTCCTGCGCCTTGGTCTCCTGCACGCACAGCACGTCGGCGTGCTGGCCGGAGAACCACTCGAAGAAGCCCTTGGTGGCGGCCGAGCGCAGGCCGTTGGCGTTGAAGCTGATGATGCGCATGGAGGAAGAACCAGGATTCGGGATGGGGGGATTGGGGATTCGTGAAAGCGTACCCCATGCGTGGACGCTGCACGGCCGCGACCAGCTATGCTTTCACGAATCCTGTCATCCCCAATCGCGAATCCCTGCACTCCAATGACCGACTACCGGCAACGCTTCCTGCAACTGGCCCTGGACGCGCAAGCGCTGCGCTTCGGCGAGTTCACGCTGAAGTCCGGGCGCCTGAGCCCCTATTTCTTCAATGCCGGGCGCTTCGATTCCGGCGCCACGATGGTGCGCCTGACGGCGTGCTACGCCGATGCGGCCGACGCGGCCGGGCTCGATTTCGACCTGCTGTTCGGCCCGGCCTACAAGGGCATCCCGCTGGCGACCGCGCTGGCCTGCGAGTACGCGCAGCGCGACCGCAACCTGCCGCTGGCGTTCAACCGCAAGGAAGCCAAGGCGCATGGCGAAGGCGGCAGCCTGATCGGCGCGCCGCTGGCCGGGCGCCGGGTGCTGATCGTCGACGACGTGATCACCGCCGGCACCGCGATCCGCGAGGCGCTGGCCATCATCCGCGAAGCGGGCGGCATCCCGGCGGGAATCCTGGTCGCGCTGGACCGGCAGGAGATCGCCGGCGAGCACGACCGGCGCTCGGCGGCGCAGGCGGTGGCGGCCGAGGCCGGCATTCCTGTGGTGTCGGTCGCGCACCTGGGCGACCTGCTTGCATTCATCGATGGAAACGCGGACCTTGTCGGCTTCCGCGAACCGCTGCTGGCCTACCGGGCACGCTACGGCTGCGATCCGTCAGGCTGACAGCAGGGGGCTGCCACGATGCCGATCCAACAACGCTGGGGCCGCGCCTTGCCGGCCCTGCTCGTGCTGCTTGCACTGCCGGCCGCGGCGCAGCCGGCGCCGTCCAAGAAACTGTACTGCTGGAACCAGGGCGGGCAGCGCGTGTGCAGCGATGCGCTGCCGCCGGAAGCGGTGAACCAGGCGCGCGACGAATTCAACGCCAAGAGCGGGCTGCGCAGCGGCGTGGTCGGCCGCGCGCTGAGCGCCGAGGAACGCGCCGCGGCCGCCGCCGATGCCGCGCAGCAGCGCGCCGACCAGGCGGCGCTGGAGACGCGCAAGCGCACCGACCAGGCGATGCTGCTGTCGTTCCAGACCGAGGAGGAACTGCGCCGGGTGTTCTCCGAGCGCATCGGCATCGTCGACAACAACATCAACACCGCGCGCTACAACGTCAACAGCCTGCGCGAGGGCCTGGTCGGGGTGCTCGCCAACGCCGGCACGCGCGAGCTGGCCGGGCAGAAAGTGGCCGGCAAGATTGCCGAGGACGTGCAGCAGCGGCATCGTGCGCTGCTGTGGCAGCTGCGCATGCAGAAGAACTTCGAGCAGCAGCGGCTCGGCCTGGACCAGGAAATCGACGACACGCTGCAACGCTATCGCGCGGCGAAGCGGCCAGGTACGGCGGCAACCGCGACGACGACCGGCGGCTGAGGGCAGCGTCCGGCGAGAGGCAGTGCCGGGCGACTCCATTGCCGCGGCGGCAGGGATGTCGGGGCTAAGCCCCTCCTACAAATGCACCTGGCCTGCTGCTCACGCGTCTTGTGGGAGCGACTTCAGTCGCGACGAACGAAGCCAGGAGGATTGGGCGGCCCCCGAGATGCAGTCGGGGCTGAAGCCCCTCCCACAGTGCACCCAGCCGACTGTTCGCGCGTCTTGTGGGAGCGACTTCGGTCGCGACGAACGAAGCCAGGAGGCTTGGGCGGCCCCCGGGATGCAGTCGGGGCTAAAGCCCCTCCCACAGTGCACCCAGCCAGTTGCTCACGCGTCTTGTAGGAGCGACTTCAGTCACGACGAACGACGCCAGGAGGCTTGGGACGTCCACCGGGATGCAGTCGGGGCTGAAGCCCCTCCACAGTGCACCCAGCCGACTGTTCGCGTGTCTTGTGGGAGCGACTTCGGTCGCGACGAATGAAGCCAGGAGGCTTGGGCTGCCCCTCAGATGCAGTCGGGGCTGAAGCCCCTCCCACAGTGCACCCAGCCAGCTGCTCACGCGTCTTGCGGGAACGACTTCGGTCGCGACGAAATGAAGCCCATCGGACCCCGCGGCTGCGGATGCAGCCGGGGCCGAAAGCCCCTCCGGGGACTATGCGCGCCTCAGAATCCCGGTGCCAGCGACGGCAGCAGCGCCTGCAGTTGGCTGCGGAACAGGTCCTTGATCCGCTCCAGCGCGGCGCTGCTGTCGGCCTCGAACCGCAACACCAGCACCGGGGTGGTGTTGGACGCGCGCACCAGGCCCCAGCCGTCGGGAAAGTCCGCACGCAGGCCGTCGATGGTGAGCAGCCGCGCGCCCGCGAACGGCGAGTCGTCCTGCTGCGCCGCGGCGACCAGCTGCGCGACCAGCGCATGCGCGTCCTGCCCGTCCAGCGGCAGCTTGATCTCCGGCGTGGACACGCTGTCGGGCAGCTCGGCCAGCACCTCGGACGGGCTCTCCTCGCGCTGCGCCAGGATCTCCAGCAGCCGCGCCGCCGCGTACAGGCCGTCGTCGAAACCGTACCAGCGCTCCTTGAAGAAGAAGTGCCCGCTCATCTCGCCGGCCAGCTCGGCATCGGTCTCGCGCATCTTCGCCTTGATCAGCGAATGCCCGGTCTTCCACACCATCGGGCTGCCGCCGTTGCGCAGCACGTAGTCCGACAGCTTGCCGGTGCACTTGACGTCGTAGATCACCAGCGCGCCGGGATTGCGCTGCAGCACGTCGGCGGCGAACAGCATCAGCAGGCGGTCGGGATAGATCACCGTGCCTTCCTTGGTGACCACGCCGAGCCGGTCGGCATCGCCGTCGAAGGCGATGCCCAGGTCGGCGTCGAAGCGCTTCACCGTCTGGATCAGGTCTTCCAGGTTGTGCGGCTCGCTGGGATCGGGGTGGTGGTTGGGGAAGGTGCCGTCGACATCGCAATACAGCGGGATCACCTCCGCGCCGATCGCCTCCAGCAGCCGCGGCGCCAGTTCGCCGCCCACGCCGTTGCCGGCATCGGCCACCACCTTGAGCGGGCGGTCCAGCTGCACGTCGTCGGCGATGCGCTGGATGTAGTCGTCGCCGACGTCGCGCTGCTCCAGCCGCCCTGGTTCGGCCGCGGTCGGCAGGCGGCCTTCGCTGATCCGCGCGTACAGGTCGGTGATCGCCGCGCCGGACAGGGTCTCGCCGCCGACCACGATCTTGAAGCCGTTGTAGTCCGGCGGGTTGTGGCTGCCGGTCACCGCCACGCAGCTGCCGGCGCGCAGGTGGAAGCTGGCGAAGTACACCACCGGGGTCGGCGCCAGGCCGATGTCGGTGACGTGGCAGCCGGCGCGGCGCAGGCCTTCGATCAGCGCCGCCGACAGTTCCGGGCCGGACAGGCGGCCGTCGCGGCCGACCACCACCTCGTTCAGCCCCTGCTCCTGCATCACTGCGCCGATCGCCTGGCCGATCAGCGCGGCGACCTGCGGGCTGAGATCGCGGCCGACCACGCCGCGGATGTCGTAGGCGCGGAAGATGGCGGCCGGCACCGTCTGCGCCGGGGCCAGCCTCGCCGGCGCGGCCTCGCCCTCGGGCAACGGCGGCGCCGGCGGCGGCTCCTGCTGCTGCAGGCTCTGGCGCAGGGTGGGCTCCTGCTCGGCGCCCGCGGCGGCGGCCTTGGCGCGGCTGGGCCGCGGCAGGCGGCCGCGCGCGGCCAGCAGCACCGCCAGGGTCAGGAAGCCGAGCAGGCCGGCGACGATCAGGCATGGCAGCGCGTCCAGGCCGAGCGGGCCGGCCTCGGCGTCGGGCAATGCCGCGACCACCCGCAGCCCGGTCTTGCCGATCGGGCGCGACAACGCGTCGCCGTGGTCGGCCAGGCCGCTATCGCCGGCGCCGATCACGTCGTAGCTGCCCTGGCGCAACGCCAGGTAGCCGCTCGCCGGGACCGTGGCCTGCGCCACCGGTGCGGTCAGCACGCGCAGCGGCAGGCGCAGGTAGGCCACGCCTGGGCCCGTGCCCAGGGTCACCGGCGCCGCCAGCCCCAACCGCGCCCCGCCGCCGTCGCGCACCACCGCGCTGGCGACCGCGTCGGTCAGCAGCGCCTTCTCCAGCAGCGCCAGGCGGCCGTAGCCGAAGCGGTCCACGTCGGCGTAGCCGGCGCTCAGGTCGCCGGCCAGCACCTGCGCGTCTTCCGCTTCCTTCCAGCCTTCGCGCAGCGCTTGCGCCGCCGCGGCCGCGTCGCCGCGCGCCAGGGCGGCCTGCGCCGCGGGCTGCCGCAGTTGCTCAGAGAAGCGCTTGCCGGCCGCCGCCAGCGCCTGCGACGTCTGCGCCAGCACCGCGTCGCGCGCCTGCTCCAGCGCTGTGGCGCTATGCGCTTGGCGCCATTGCTGGGCGCCGCTCCAGCCGAACCATGCGGCCAGGATGGCCAGCAGCAGCGCCAGCAGCGGTGCCGCCTTGCGCAAACCGTCCGGCGCCGGCCGCCGTTGTGTTGCCTCGCTCATGCAGACGATCCCCTGTCAGCGCACTCCGGTATGGCCGAATCCACCCGTTCCCCTGGCGCTGTCGGCGAAAGTATCCACCACCTGCAGGGCTACGCGCACGACCGGCATCACCACCAGCTGCGCGATGCGGTCGCCGGGGGCGATGGTGAACGGCTCGCGGCCGCGGTTCCAGACGCTGATCAGCAGCGGTCCCTGGTAGTCGGCGTCGATCAGGCCGGTGCCGTTGCCGAGCACGATGCCGTGGCGATGGCCCAGCCCGGACCGCGGCAGGACCACCGCGCACAGCTGCGGATCGGCGATGTAGATGGACAGCCCGCTGGGGATCAGCGCGGTATCGCCCGGCGCCAGGGTCAGCGGCGCCTCGGTGGCCGCGCGCAGGTCGAGCCCGGCGCTGGCTTCGGTGGCGTAGTCCGGCAGCGGCCAGCTGTCGCCGAAGCGCGGGTCGAGCAGTTTGACCTGCAGCGGGTGCGGCGTCGGGGTGGTCATGCGTGCAGTCGCTCCGCGATCAGGGCCAGCAATTGTTCGGCCAGTTGCGCCTTGGACACGGCCGGGAAGCTCCGTGCGCCCTCCTGCCAATAGGCGGTGGCGGCATTCTGGTCGCTCTCGAAGCCGTTGCCGGCCACGCCCACCTGGTTGGCGATGATCAGGTCCAGGTGCTTGTCGGTGAGTTTGCCACGCGCGTAGCGCTCGATGTCGTGGGTCTCGGCGGCGAAGCCGACCACCAGTTTCAGCGCCTGGGTCTGCGCGGCGACCTCGGCCAGGATGTCCGGGGTGCGCACCAGTTCCAGGGTCAGCATCTCGCCGCTCTTCTTGATCTTCTGCGCGGCGACCTGCTTGGGCGTGTAGTCGGCGACCGCGGCGGTGCCGATGTAGATGTCGGCCGGCATCGCGCCCAGCACCGCTTCGCGCATCTGCGCGGCCGAGCGCACGTCGATGCGCTGCACGCCGTCGGGCGTGGGCAGGTGCACCGGGCCGCTGACCAGGACCACCGTGGCGCCCTGACGCGCGGCGGCGGCGGCCAGGGCATAGCCCATCTTGCCGCTGCTGCGGTTGCCGAGGTAGCGCACCGGGTCCAGGTCCTCGTAGGTGGGGCCTGCGCTGATCAGCAGGCGCAGGCCGTGCAGCGCGCCGGAAGCGGCCGTCGCGGGCACCGCAGCGGCCGCGGGGGCATGCGCGGGCGCGGCGCGGCCGCCGGCCAGCGCGGCGACGATCTGCTCCGGCTCGGCCAGGCGCCCAGGACCGGACTCGCCTTCGGCCAGCGGGCCGTCGTTCGGTCCGATCACGCCGGCGCCGCGCTGGCGCAGCGTGGCGACATTGGCCTGGGTGGCCGGATGCAGCCACATGCGGTGGTTCATCGCCGGGCACACGGTCAGCGGCGCGGCGCTGGCCAGGCACAGCGTGGTCACCAGATCGTCGGCCAGGCCGTGGGCGAGCCGCGCCAGCAGGTCGGCGGTGGCCGGCGCCACCAGCACGTGGTCGGCCCAGCGCGCCAGCTCCAGGTGGCCCATCGCCTGCTCGGCGGCGCTGTCCCACAGGCTGGTGCGGGTCGGCTGCGCGGACAGTGCCTGGAAGCTCAGCGGCGTCACGAACTGCTGCGCGCCGGCGGTCATCGCCACCTGCACCTCGGCACCCGCCTCGCGCAGCCGCCGCACCAGTTCCAGCGCCTTGTAGGCGGCGATGCCGCCGCCCACGCACAACAGCACACGCCGCCCCTGCAGGGGCCCCTCGAAAGTACCGGTCACGTCGGGAATGTCCTACCCATGCAAGAACGATTAGCTTACCCGATGGCCCTTTGCGGCCCTGATACCGTTGCGCCATATCGCCCGCCAATCTGGCGATATGCACATATCCGACTGGCCCTGCGACGAACGCCCCCGGGAGAAGCTGCTGGCACGCGGCACCCGGGCCCTCTCCGACGCCGAACTGCTGGCGATCTTCCTCGGCTCCGGCCTGGCCGGCAGCGACGCGGTCCGTACCTCGCGCGACCTGCTGCAGCGGCACGGCCCGCTGCGCGCGCTGCTCGATCGTCCGCCCGGCGAACTGGTCAGGCTGCCGGGGCTGGGCCCGGCGCGGGCCTGCCAGCTGGCGGCCGCGCTGGAGCTCGGCCAGCGCCACCTGGCCGCCGAACTGGAACGCGGCACCACCCTGACCGACCCGGCCACGGCCGGCCGCTACTTCGCGCAACGGTTGCGGGCGTGGCCGCACGAGGTGTTCGCGGTGCTGTTCCTGGACACGCAGCACCGCTCGCTGGCGTTCGAGGAGCTGTTCCACGGCACCCTGGACGGCGCCGAGGTGCATCCGCGCGAAGTGGTGCGGCGCGCGCTGACGCACAACGCGGCAGCGGTGATCATCGGCCACAACCATCCCTCCGGGAACCGGGAACCCTCGCCCGCCGACTACGCCGTCACCCAGCGCCTGAAGCAGGCGCTGGGGCTGGTGGACATCCGCCTGCTGGACCACTTCATCGTCGGCGACGGCGCGCCGGTGTCGATGGCGGCGCGCGGCTGGGCCTGAGCCGGGCGTGGAGGTCGCCAAAGCGCTGCGGCCGTCGGGCTCCGGGGCTCGAACACCCGGTCCCGAATCCCGCCGTCGCCGGACGGCCTGAGGTCGGGCTGAACCCGGCACGGCCCGGGAGGCGGCGGGTCGGGTAAAATCGCCGGTTCCGCGCTTCAAGCAGAGATCACGTGAAATCCCAACTCCGCGCCCTGATCGGTCAAGGCATCGAAGCCTTGCGCGCCAATGGCACCCTGCCGGCCGACACCTTGCCGCCGGACTTCGTGGTCGAGCGGCCCAAGACCCGCGAGCACGGCGACTTCGCCACCAACGTCGCGATGCTGCTGGCCAAGGCCGCGCGCGGCAATCCGCGCGCGCTGGCCCAGCAGCTGGTCGCCGCGTTGCCGGCCAACGACGACGTGACCCGGGTCGAGATCGCCGGCCCCGGCTTCATCAACTTCCACCTCGGCCCCGGCGCCTACCAGCGCGAAGTGCTGGCGGTGATCAAGCAGGGCGAGGACTACGGCCGCAGCCTGGTCGGCAACGGCCGCACCGTGGGCGTGGAATACGTCTCGGCCAATCCGACCGGCCCGCTGCACGTGGGCCACGGCCGCGCCGCGGCGATCGGCGACTGCCTGGCGCGGCTGCTCGAGGCCAACGGCTGGAACGCCAAGCGCGAGTTCTACTACAACGACGGCGGCGGCCAGATCGAGAACCTGGCGCGCTCGGTGCAGGCGCGCGCGCAGGGCAAGACCCCCGACAGCCCCGACTGGCCGGAAGAAGGCTACCGCGGCGACTACATCCAGGACGTGGCCAACGCCTACCTGGCCGGCGACTCGGTGGACCTGGAAGGCCATCTGGTCACCGGCGCCAAGGATCCGAACGACCTGGAGGCGATCCGCCGCTTCGCCGTGGCCTACCTGCGCAACGAGCAGAACCACGACCTGGCCGCGTTCGGCGTCGATTTCGACATCTACTTCCTGGAAAGCTCGCTGTACCGCGACGGCAAGGTCGAGGAGGCGGTGCAGAAGCTGATCGCCTCCGGCCACACCTACGAGGAAGGCGGCGCGCTGTGGCTGAAATCGACCGATTTCGGCGACGACAAGGACCGGGTGATGCGCAAGTCCGACGGCAGCTACACCTACTTCGTGCCGGACGTGGCCTATCACCTGACCAAGTGGCAGCGCGGCTACGTGCGCGCGATCACCGAGCTGGGCGCCGACCACCACGGCTCGCTGGCGCGGGTGCGCGCCGGCCTGCAGGCGATGGACCTGGGCATCCCCAAGGGTTGGCCGGAATACGTGCTGCACCAGATGGTCACGGTGATGCGCGGCGGCGAGGAAGTGAAGCTGTCCAAGCGCGCCGGCAGCTACCTGACCCTGCGCGACCTGATCGAGGAAGCCGGCCGCGACGCCACGCGCTGGTTCCTGATCGCGCGCAAGCCCGATTCGCAGCTGACCTTCGACATCGACCTGGCGCGCCAGCAGAGCAACGACAATCCGGTGTTCTACGTGCAGTACGCGCATGCCCGCGTGTGCAGCCTGCTGCGCCAGGCGCAGGAGAAGAAGCTGGACTACGACCAGGCCGACGGCCTGGGCCAGCTGAACCGGCTGAACGATGCGACCTCGCTGGAATTGATGCTGGAACTCTCGCGCTACCCGGAAGTGGTGGAGAATGCGGGGCATGTGCTGGAGCCGCACCTGATCGCGCAATACCTGCGCGAACTGGCGACCGCGTTCCACACCTGGTACCACGGCACCCCGGTGCTGGTGGACGATGCGAGCGAGCGCAACGCCAAGCTGACCCTGGCGGTGGCGGCGCAGCAAGTACTGGCGAATGGCCTGAACCTCCTGGGCGTGTCGGCCCCGGAAAAAATGTGAGTGGAGAAGCGGTAGATGGCAGCACGACGCGGTAAGACGCAGGCGCGACGCAACAGCGGCAACGGCACGCCCGGATGGGTGTGGCTGATCGCCGGCGTGGCGATCGCGGCAGTGGTGTTCCTGGCGGCGCCCGGCCTGTTCAAGAAGGACGGCGACGGCTTCCTGCGCGTGGGCGGCCCGCGTGCCAACCCGGACGCGCAGCCTGCGCCGGTGGCCGATGCCGACGTCGACGCGGCACCGGAACTGCCCAAGCCGGCGGCGACGGCGGCCGGCAGCACCAAGCCCGACGCCAAGAAGGACGCGCAGACCCAGTACGACTTCTACACCCTGTTGCCCGGCAAGGAAGTGCAGATGTCCGACGCCGAACTGGCGGCCAGCGCACGCGCCGAAGCCAACCGCAAGGCCCGCGCGCCGCAGGCGGCCGCCACGCCGGCGACGGCAACCGCGGCGACCGCCACGGCACCGGCAAGCACCGCGGCACTGGCCAATCCGACCCCGCTGCCGGAGACCGCAGCGGCGAGCGCGCCGGCCAGCACCGCCGCCACGTCGGCCAAGCCGGCCGCGGCGGCCACGGCGCCCGCCGCAACCGCTGTCGCCGCGGCGCCGGACAACACCCGCTATATCCTGCAGGCCGGCTCGTTCGGCGCCTCCGGCGATGCCGAATCGACCAAGGCCAAGCTGGCGATGCTGGGCCTGTCGGCGCGCGTGGAGTCGGCGCAGATCAGCGGCAAGACCGTCTACCGCGTGCGCATGGGCCCGTACGGCACCGCCAGCGAACTGGCCGAGGCCAAGCAGAAGCTGACCGGCAGCGGCCTGCCGGCGATCGCGATCAAGGCGCAGTAAAGCCGGGATTAGGGATTGGGGATTGGGGATTCGGGAGACGCAACCTCTCCCGCATTCCTTGCGACCGGCCTGCGTAGGCCAGTCGTTTCATTGCCTCGCCAGTCGTGCGAGCGCGACTGATGTCAGCCTAACTACAGTGACCAGTAGCAGGCGGAGCACGTCGACGCCTGCTTTCGCTTTCGCTTTTCCTATTCCCGATTCCCCACTCACTAATCCCGGTCCCTAGCCACCTGGAAGCCGGCGAAGGATTGCGTCACCGGCATGATTTCCAGCCGATTGATGTTCAGGTGCGGCGGCAGCGTGGCGACCCAGAAGATCTGCTCGGCAATGTCCTCGGCGGTCATCGGCTGCGCGCCGTGGTACAGCTTGTCCGACGCGCCCTGGTCGCCATGGGTGCGGACCAGGGTGAATTCGGTCTCGGCCATGCCCGGCTCGATCGCGGTCACGCGCACGCCGGTGCCGTGCAGGTCCGAGCGCAGGCCCAGCGAGAACTGGCTGACGAAGGCCTTGGTGCCGCCGTAGGCATTGCCGCCCGGATACGGGTACAGCGCGGCCACAGAACTGATGTTGATGATCGCGCCGCGGCGCTGGATCAGCGTCGGCAGCAGGCGATGGGTCAGGGTCACCAACGCGGTGATGTTGGTGTCGATCATCGTGCGCCAGTCGTCCAGCAGCGCCGCCTGCGCCGGCGCGGTGCCCTGCGCCAGGCCTGCGTTGTTGACCAGCAGGTCGATGCCGCGAAACGCGTCCGGCAACTCGGCGAGCATCGCGTCGAGCGCGGCTTCGTCGCGGATGTCGAACGCCGCCACGTGTACGCGCTCGGCGCCGAACTCGGCGAGCAGCGGCTGCAGGCGCTCGGCGCGGCGGCCGGTGGCGATCACGCGCCAGCCGGCGGCGACGAAGCGGCGCACGGCGGCGGCGCCGAAACCGGAGGTGGCGCCGGTGATCAGGGCGGTCTGGGTCATTGGGGGCCGGGAATGGGAAGTGGGGGAATCGGCAATGGTAAAAGCAAACGGCAAGGCACGGGGCGCCGTACCTCAGCCGTCGCTCGCCGGTACGGACATGTGGCCCACGGCATAGGCCTGGCCGGCATCGGGCGACGGCGGCGGCGGATCGCGCCAGAGCCGCAGGCGCAGCAGATTCCACCCGTGCGGCTCGTAAGCGCTCACCGCGGCGAGCGCGCCGGCGGCAAGATCGCTGCGCGCCCGCTCGGCCTCGCGCTCGCCCAGCGATTGGAGCGCGTCGGCATCGGACAGCGCGACGATCTCGCGCCGGGCGTAGCGGGCGCCGTGCAGGTCCGCGGCCAGGCTGGCGGCGCACACCGTCCACAGCTGCACCGCCGGCCGTCCAAAGGCGTCCGCCAGCGCACCGAAGGCGGCGCCCGCGAGGAATGCATGCATCGCCTCGGCATCGCGCCACAGATAGAACGGCGCATACAGGTTGGCGCGGCTGGGCAGCGCGCGATCGCGGCGGTCGGCGCTGAGGTAGGCCTTGAACACCAGTCCCGGCAGGCCGTCCAACAGCGGTCCCTTGTCGGCGATGCGGCGCCGGATGATGGCCATGTCGTAGTCGGCCGGCAACGCGATGCTGTACTGCATGGCGATCATGCGCCGGCCTCCACCGCCGAGATCCCGGCGCGGCCTCCGCCGAAGGACCAGTCCTGCGCTTCGGTGGTGACGATGTTCACCATCACGTCTTCCGGCGCGATGCCCGGCGCGATCGCCAGCAGTTCCACCAGGCGCCGGTAGAACGCCTGCTTGCAGGCGTCGCTGCGCGGGCGCCCGGCGGTGATCGCGATCAGCACGAAGGCATCCGAGCGCGGCCCGCCCAGGTAATGGCGGTCGAACACCAGTTCCCCCGGATCGTGCTGGTGGATGACCTGGAAGCAATCGCCGGCGGGCACGTCGAACGCCTCGTGCATGGCCTGGTAGACGCTGGCGGAGAGGGCGCGCAGATAGTCGGGCGCAGCGCCACGATGCAGCGAGATGCGGGCGTAGGGCATGGGATGTCTCCTGTTTGGGGGATCAGGCGGCCGGCGCTGGCGACGCGGTCGCGGCACGCAGCAGCGGCAGCGCCGCGGCGGCGCACGGCCAGCCGGCGTAGAACGCCAGATGGGTGATCGCTTCGGCCAGTTCGTCGCGGCGCAGGCCGTTGTCCAGCGCGCGGCTCAAGTGGAACGGCAACTGCTGCGGCCGGTACAGCGCGACCAGTGCCGCCACCGTGACCAGGCTGCGTTCGCGCGGCGACAGCGCCGGGCGCTGCCACAGGTCGGCGAACAGCACCTCGTCGGTCAGCTGCGCGAATTTCGGTGCGATGTCGCCGAACAGGGCCTGGCTGGACGTAGGGAGATCGGACATGGGCGCCTCGCGCTCGGATTGACTGCGGACAGCCTAGCCACCGAAGATGGTCCTGAAAATCGGGAAATTCAGTAGTCACCATTCGGTAAAACGGGATTTACGCCATGCGCCGCATCACCTTCGATCTCGATGCGCTGCGCAGCTTCGTCGCCGGCATCGAACTGGGAAGCTTCGCCAAGGCGGCGGATCGGCAAGGGCGCTCCACGTCCGCGATCAGCGCGCAGCTGAAGAAGCTGGAAGAACAGGCCGGCCAGGCGCTGCTGCGCCGCAGTGGCCGCGGGCTGGCGCTGACCGACGCCGGCGAGATCCTGCTGGGCTACGCACGGCGCTTGCTGGAGCTCAACGACGAGGCCGCCGCTGCGCTGCACGGCTCCGTCCTGCAGGGCTGGGTCCGGCTCGGACTGCAGGAGGATTTCGGCGAACGCATGTTGCCCGACGTGCTGGGCCGTTTCGCCCGCGCCCACCCCAAGGTGCGCATCGAAGCGCGCATCGCGCGCCATCAGGAACTGCTGGCCCGGGTCGAATCCGGCCAACTGGACCTCGCGTTGGTCTGGGACGCGGGAACGGCGTCGGCGCATCGCCAGCCGCAGGCCGCCTGGCCGATGCGCTGGATCGCGGCGGCGGATGCCCCGCCCCCGGATCCGGCCGGCTGGAACAGCGACACGCCGTTGCCGCTGGTGATGCTGGACGCGCCGTGCCTGCTGCGCACGGCCGCGACCACGGCGCTGGACCGGGCCGGCATCCCGTGGCGCATCGCCTTCACCAGCGCGAGTCTGGGCGGGGTATGGGCCGCGGTCCGCGCCGGGCTGGGACTGACCTTGCGCACGCCGGCCGGCCTGCCCGAATCGCTGACGCTACTGCCGCCGGGGGCAGGCGGCCTGCCGCTGATGCCGGTGCTGGGCCTGAACCTGCATCGCGCCGACGCAGAGCCGGCACCGGCGGTGGCGCGCCTGGCGGAGATCCTGCAGCAGCGCCTGCACGAGGCGCGCGTGGCGCACGCCGATCCGGGGTGAGCCCGTACCGCAGTACGGCGCACGAGCGGCCAGCACCGCGCCTGCGCGCAACGACAATGCGGCCTAAGCAGCCACCGGCACCTCGGCAGGCCTGCGCTGCAGGCGTTCGCGCAGGCGCAGGAACGGCTGCTCCACCGCGTAGTGCAGCAGCGCGGCGGCCAGCAGCGCCATGCCCGCATACGCTGCGAACGCGAGCAACCCGCGCCCGTCGAGCACGGCGCCGAACCAGACCTGGGTGAGATGGAACACGGCCTTGTGGGTCAGGTACAGGCTGTAGGAGATCGCCGCCAGCCAGGCCGCGCCCGGCACCGCTCGGCGGCCGAGCGCGCCGTGCAGCGAGGCGCCGGCGCAGACCAGCAGCGCCAGTCCCAGCGACAGCAGCGGCCAGCCGATCGCGTTGCCGAGCAGGCCGGTGCGTTCGCGGAACAGCCACATCGCCGACGCGCAGACCACCAACCCGGCCAGCGCCACCGCGTTCGCGTGGCGCTGCAGCCGCTGCCAGCGCTGCGGCCGGAACACCCTGAGCACGGCCAGCACCACACCGGCCAGCAGGCCGTCGAGCCGGTTCCAGGTCGGGTAGTAGAGGTCCTCGATGAACCAGTTGCGTTGCAGCCCGTCGCCGACGCGGTCCAGCGCGCTGTCGTGCAGCCAGGTCGCCGTGCGCAGCGCGATGCCGGCCAGCACCACGGCGCTGCACAGCGCGACGAAGCGCGGCGCCGACGGCCGCCGCATCGACAGCGCCGCCAGCAGCGGGAACACCAGGTAGAAATGCTCCTCCACGCACAGCGACCAGGCGTGCGAGAACGCCTGCTGGTTGCCGTAGTCGATGCCGAGATTCAAGGTGAAACTGGCGAACATCCACCACGGCGCGATGCCCGGCGCTTCGCGGAACCCGGGCCAGGCCAGGTACAGCGCCAGCACCACGGCGAAGGCCGGCAGGATGCGGAACGCGCGGCGCAGGTAGAAATCGCCGTAGCGCAGCGGCGCGCCACGCGCCAGCGGCGCCAGCACCTGGCCGCCGATCAGGAAGCCGCTGAGCACGAAGAACAGGTCCACGCCCATCCAGCCGTAGCGCGACAGCCAGGCCCACTCCGGCCCCAGGCCGCCGACCACGAACGAGTGGAACAGCATCACCCACACGATCGCCAGCGCGCGCAACAGATCCAGTCCGGGATAGCGCATCGCGTCGCGGGGTGATGAAAGGGCGCTCAGCTTACGGGCGCGTGCCGGTGCCCGTCCATCGGCGGCGCGTCGTCGGCCAGCATCGGTCGGGAGCATGGCGACGGGTCAGGCGGCTGCGGCAACGGTTCGCAGCCACGAGAGGCCGAAACGGGCGGCGACTGCAATGAGATCGGGAGCGTCGCGCCCGCGCGCTGCACTCCGGCCACATGGTTGTGCCCGATGCGTTCGTGCGTGCGTTCGGATAACGCGGCGAGCGCGCCACCGCACCGCGCTCGCCTCGCCCATGGGCGAGGGAGCGCGTGCCGGGGCTCATCAGCCCAGCGGCTCGTCCGACAGGTAGGTGTAGCCGGTCAGGCCCGCTTCCAGCGCCGCCGACAAGGCCTGCGCCTGCTCCGCCGGCAACTGCGCGGCGGCCACGCGCTCGGCGTAGCTCGCGCGCAGCTCGTCCAGGCGATAGCCGACGTAGTCCAGCATCACGTCGGTGGTGTCGCCACGGCGCTGCTGGGCGATGCGGTAGCCGTCGCCGTCGGCGCTGACTTCGATCGCGTCGGTGTCGCCGAACAGGTTGTGGATGTCGCCAAGGATCTCCTGGTAGGCGCCGACCAGGAAGAAGCCGAGCCGGTAGCTCTCGCCCGCGCGCAGTTCGTGCAGCGGCAGCGAGCTGTCCAGGCTCTCGTTCTCGACGTAGGTCTTGACCATGCCGTCCGAATCGCAGGTCATGTCGCAGATCACGCCGCGCCGCGCTGGCGCCTCGTTCAGCCGCTCGATCGGCAGGATCGGGAACACCTGGTCGATCGCCCACACGTCGGGGATCGATTCGAACACGCTGAAGTTGACGAAATACTTGTCCACCAGCCGCTCGTTGAGCTCGTCCAGCACCGGACGGTGGCTCTTTTCCTCGCTGCTCAGGCGCTGCCGCACCGCGTGGGCGATCGCATAGAACAGGTCGTCGATGCGCGCGCGCTGCGGCAGGTCGATCTGGCCCAGCGCGTAGCTGGACAGGCCTTCGGCATGGAAGTGCTGCGCTTCCTGGAACAGCTCCACCGCCGGGCGCACGTCAAGTTCGTCGTGGATCTCGCGCAGGTGGCGGATCGCCGCCGGCTCGTCGGCGTGCGCGTCGGGCACGCGTCCTTCCGGCGCCTGCTCCACTTCCGAAACGTTGGCGATCAGCACCGCATGGTGCGCGGTCATCGCGCGGCCGCATTCGGTGACGATGCGCGGCGGCGCCAGGCCGTACTGCTCGCAGGCTTCGGCCAACGGCTGCACGATGTTGCTCGCGTAGGAATGCAGGCCGTAGTTGATCGAGCAGTAGCTGCGCGAACGGGTGCCCTCGTAGTCGATGCCCAGGCCGCCGCCGACGTCGACGTGGCTGATCTTCGCGCCCAGCTTGGACAGCTCGACGAAGTAGCGCGTGGCCTCGCGCATGCCGTTGGCGATGTCGCGCACGTTGGAGATCTGCGAGCCCATATGGAAGTGCAGCAGGTTCAGCGACTCGGCGTACTCGGTGTCGCGCAGCGCCTTCCACAGGTCCAGCACCTGCCGTGGCGAGAGCCCGAACTTGGCCTTGTCGCCGCCGCTGTTCTGCCACTTGCCGGCGCCCAGCGAGGCCAGGCGCATGCGCACGCCCAGGCCCGGCTTGACCCCCAGCGCCTTGGCTTCCTCGATCACCAGGCCCAGCTCGGACGGCTTCTCGATGACGATGAAGGTCTGCAGCCCGAGCTTGCGCCCGATCAGCGCCAGGCGGATGTATTCGCGGTCCTTGTAGCCGTTGCAGACGATCAGCCCGCCCGGCCGCGACAACGCCAGCACCGCCATCAGTTCCGGCTTGCTGCCCGCTTCCAGGCCGAACCCCTCGCCCTTGTGGCTGGCCAGGGTGCCGGCCACGCCGCGGTGCTGGTTGACCTTGATCGGGTACACCGCGGTGTAGCCGCCGGCGTAGTCCCAGTCGGCCTGGGCCTGGGCGAAGGCGGCCTGCAGCTTGCCCAGGCGCTCGCCGAGGATGTCCGGGAAACGCACCAGCATCGGCAGCTTGGCGCCGGCCGCGCGCGCGGCGTCCACCACCTCGGGCAGCGCGATCGCCACGCCGTCGGCGCCTTGCGGGCGCACGATCACCCGCCCGGCCGGATCCACGTCGAAATACCCATCGGCCCAGTGCGGGATCGAATAGGTCTTGCGGGCTTGGTCGAGGGACCAATCGCTCATCGTGGCGGCTCGGCGGGGAAAAGGGCGTGGATTGTAACGCCTGCTACGCGTGGGCTCCGTTACAATCCGCGCCGACCTGACGCGCCCGCTTCCGCGGAACGGGATGGGCGGGGTTCGGGCACCGCGTTGCGTGGTCCGGGTGCACCGGGCTGCGCCCTGCCCTCATCCGGCGCTTCGCGCCACCTTCTCCCGGTGGGAGAAGGACAGCTGCATTCTTTCCGCTTCACTTAGGACATCGCATGAGCGCCAACGACAACTGGTACATCGAACACTTCCAGCCCACCGGCTCGGCCATCGGCTACCGCATCACCGGCAAGCTGGACGAGGTGCAGTCGCCGTTCCAGAAGATCGAGATCTACGACACCACCGACTGGGGCAAGTTGATGGTGATCGACGGCGCGGTGATGCTGACCACGCGCGACAACTTCTTCTACCACGAGATGATCAGCCACCCGGCGCTGTTCACCCACGCCGCGCCCAAGCGCGTGGTGATCATCGGCGGCGGCGACTGCGGCACGCTGCGCGAGGTGCTCAAGCACCCGGGCGTGGAAAGCGCCACCCAGTGCGACATCGACGAGCAGGTCACGCGCATGGCCGAGAAGCACTTCCCGGAACTGTGCGAATCCAACGCCGACCCACGCGCCGAACTGCTGTTCGACGACGGCATCGCGTACATGGCCAACTGCCCGGCCGGCAGCGTGGACATCGTCATCGTCGACTCCACCGATCCGGTCGGCCCGGCCGAAGGCCTGTTCAACAAGGCGTTCTACGCCAGCTGCTTCAAGGCGCTGAAGGACGACGGCATCCTGGTGCAGCAGTCCGAATCGCCGCTGGCGCTGCTGGACCTGATCAAGGAAATGCGCGCGGAGATGGGCAAGGCCGGCTTCGCCAGCTTCCACACCGTGCCGTTCCCGCAGCCGTGCTACCCGACCGGCTGGTGGAGCGTGACCCTGGCGCGCAAGCACGGCGGCTTCGAGTTCCGCGAAGCCGACGCGGCGGCCAAGCCGTTCGCCACCCGCTACTACAGCGCGCACCTGCACACCGGCACCCAGGTGCTGCCGCCGTTCGTGGCCGAAGCGCTGGGCGGATGAGTCCCTGGCGGGAGCGCAGCGCGCTCCCGCCGACCGGAGTCGGTGTGGCACCGCCTCGCCCCGGGCGTGCGGTGCCGGCATGGGCGATGCGCTTCAGGCGCGAGCGGCGCCGATCCGCGCTAAAGGCAACGTGTCTCCGCCGGCATCGCGGGCCGTGCCGAAACCGCAGTGGCGCCATTCGCGATGCAGGCAGCTTCGCGGATGGCGGGCTGCGGCACCCAGCCCGTGCTACAGCGCGTCCGCATCCAGTTCGCCGGTGCGGATCCGCACCACCGTGCCCAGGTCGTAGACGAACACCTTGCCGTCGCCGATCTTGCCGGTGCCGGCGGCCTTGACGATCGCCTCGAGCACGCGCTCGACCTGGTCCTCGCTGACCGCCACTTCCAGCTTCACCTTGGGCAGGAAATCGACCACGTATTCGGCGCCGCGGTACAGCTCGGTGTGGCCCTTCTGCCGGCCGAAGCCCTTGACCTCGGTGACGGTGATGCCGGCCACGCCCTGCGCGGCGAGCGCTTCGCGCACGTCGTCGAGCTTGAACGGCTTGATGACGGCCATGATCATCTTCATGCGGCTTTCTCCAATCACAATGGCGTCAGGATAACGCGGTTGCGCGATGCTCGGCCGCTGGGTTCAAATGGTCGTGCGCCCCATCGCCGGAATTTTCCGACAGCGCGCCGCGCCGGACACCGATGGCCCCGAACCGCAGGGTGCCGCAGTCTGGCGCTACCTGCCGGAGCACAGCCATGATCGACCTCAACCACCTCGACGACCTCGCCCGCCGCCTCAGCGATCTGGTGCCGCCGGGTCTGCGCGAATCCCGCGACGAACTGCAGAGCACCTTCAAGAGCGCGCTGCAGGCCGGGCTGGGCAAGCTCGACCTGGTCACCCGCGAAGAATTCGAAGTCCAGCGCGCGGTGCTGTTGCGCACCCGCGAGAAGCTGGAAACGCTGGAACGCAGCGTCGCCGCGCTGGAAGCCGCGCGCAGCGGCGACGCGCCCTCCACGCAAGCCTGAACCACCCGCCACCATGAGCCTGGCGCTGGTGCACAGCCGTGCCCGCGCGGGGGTGCTTGCGCCTCCGGTTCGGGTCGAGGTCCATCTGTCCGGCGGGCTGCCGGCGACGCAGATCGTCGGCCTGCCCGAGGCTGCGGTGCGCGAATCGCGCGACCGCGTACGCGCCGCCATCCTGTGCGCGCAGTACGAGTTCCCGGCACGGCGCATCACCGTCAACCTGGCCCCTGCCGACCTGCCCAAGGAAGGCGGCCGCTTCGACCTGCCGATCGCCCTGGGCATCCTTGCCGCCGCCGGGCAACTGGACCCGCAGGTGCTGGGCAACTACGAGTTCCTCGGCGAACTGGCGCTGACCGGCGAACTGCGCCCGGTCGACGGCGTGCTGCCGGCGGCACTGGCCGCCGCGCAGGCCGGGCGCACCCTGATCGTGCCGGCCGGCAACGGTCCCGAAGCGGCGCTGGCGCAGCACGTGCAGGCGTTCACCGCGCGCACCCTGCTCGAGGTGTGCGCCTTGTTGAACGGCACCAAGATATTGCCGGCGGCCGAAGCCCTGCCGGCCGCGGCCACGCCGTTCCCCGACCTGAGCGACGTGCGTGGGCAGGCGCAGGCGCGGCGCGCGCTGGAGATCGCCGCCGCCGGCCATCACCACCTGCTGCTGATCGGCAGCCCGGGCTGCGGCAAGACCCTGCTGGCCTCGCGCCTGCCCGGGATCCTGCCCGAGACCAGCGAGGCCGAGGCGCTGGAAGCGGCGGCGATCGCCTCGGTCAGCGGCCGCGGCCTGGATCCGGCGCGCTGGCGGCAACGTCCATACCGGTCTCCGCACCACACCGCCAGCGCGGTGTCGCTGGTCGGCGGCGGCACGCATCCGCGCCCGGGCGAGATTTCGCTGGCGCACCATGGCGTGCTGTTCCTGGACGAGCTGCCCGAATGGAACCGGCACGCGCTGGAGGTGCTGCGCGAGCCGCTGGAATCGGGAACGGTCACGGTGTCGCGCGCCGCACGCAGCGCCGAATTCCCGGCCCGCTTCCAGCTGGTCGCAGCGATGAATCCCTGTCCCTGCGGCTGGGCCGGCGATGCCAGCGGCCGTTGCCGCTGCAGCGACGACGGCATCCGCCGCTACCGCGCGCGCATCTCCGGCCCCTTGCTGGACCGCATCGACCTGCACGTGGACGTGCCGCGGCTGCCGCCGCAGGCGCTGCGGGCCGATGCCGCACCAGGCGAAAGCAGCGCCGCCGTGCGTGCGCGGGTGGAGCAGGCACGACAACGCCAGCTGGCGCGCGCCGGCCGCGCCAACGGCCATCTCGGCCACGGCGAGACCTTGCGCGACTGCCGCCTGCAACCGCGCGATGAAGCGCTGCTGGAACACGCCATCGACCGCCTGCGGCTGTCGGCACGCTCGCTGCACCGCATCCTGCGCGTGGCGCGCACCATCGCCGACCTGGACGAAAGCGACACCATCGTCACCGCGCACCTGACCGAAGCGATCAGCTATCGGCAACTGGATCGGGGTGCAAATGCCCAAGCTGCCGTTGCAGCAGGCTAGAGCCTCGTGACGCGTTATCGCTTGCAGGGTGCTGTCGCCGAAGACGCGTGCTTCACCTGACGGGCCACGCGCGCGCTCGGCTTCAATTTCAAGCCACGAAAATGCTGCATTTCCATTTGCTGCAACTCCGTGATCGATTCCACGTAGATGGCTTCGCCCTTCTATCCAACCTTCCTGCCAGAAAAGCGGCCGTGCGATGGGAAATCGCTTGGGGTCTTCCATCGACATACCTCAGCCCGACGCCATGAACTCCGCCAGCAACGCGTTGCAGCGCCGCGCATGAGTGAAGGTCATGCCGTGCGAGGCGCCGGCGAGTACATGGTAGCGCGCGTCGGGCAGCCATCCGGCCAGCGCCGCAGCATTGTCGCGGTATTGGGCGGGGCTCAGTTCGCCTGCGACCAGCAGTACCGGCATCGGCAGACGCGCGGCCTGCTCCGCCTGGTACGCCGGCAGCGCGTCGCCGATCTGCGGCACCAGGGTCTGCGCGTTGTCGCGCACCATCTGCCTGAACGACGCGCTGCTGCGTGCCCAGGCGCCCGGCTGGCTGACCGAATCGACGAAGCATTCCAGTCCCGCGTCGACCTGTCCGTCGCGCAGCAGGGCGATCGCCCGTGCGCGGATCGCCACCACGTCTTCGGGCAGGCCCTGCGGCTGCGGCCCGCCCGGGTCGAACAGGCTCAGGCTGGCGACCGCGGCCGGCTGCTGCAGTGCGGCCTGCCAGGCCACCGCGGCACCGCGCGAGTGGCCGACCAGATGCACCGGCCGTCCGTAGCCGGCGATGAACGCGGCGACCTGTTGCGCATGCCAACGCCAGCCGAAGCGATGCCGCAGCGACGATGGCAGCTGCGGGAAATACTGGCCCAGGCTCAGCGCGGCGACCTCGAAGCGCTCGGACAGGCCGCGCAGCTGCGGCGCCCAGTAGCGGTAGTCGCACAGCGCGCCGTGCACCAGCACCACCGGAGCACCTTCGCCGAGCCGCAGGTAGGCCAGCGCATCGTCGTCGCCCAGCAAGTGGACCGCGGGCTTGCCGAGCGGGGTGCGCGGACCGATCACCGGCGGCCTCTGGCAAGGCGCCGCCGTAACGAAGCCCGCACCACGCCATTCATCGCAACCGCGATGACAAGGCACCGGAGAGGATGCGAAAGAGTTGTCCGGCACTGCAGTCCCGCGAGTGCAGAAACCACGGCCGCGAGACTCCCAGCGGTGGAGCCGGCATGACCGAGGCCGCCTTGCTGCGCGCGCCGCACGCTCTGGCGATGCAGCCCCGCGAAATCCAGCCCGCCATCCCAGGGGAGCGGCGGCGGCGTCACGCGCCCCACACCGCCGGTCGTCGCCGCAACGCCAAAGGCGATGCAGGCCAGCGGCGGAAGGAATTCCAGGCACGATGGACGATGATGCGGTGCGCACGGAGAGACGCGCGGTACGCGCCAGCCTTTCAACGCAGAGAGGGCCAGCTCGGCATCCCGAGCAGTACGAGTACGGGCAGCGGCGTCATACGCCACAGGCGATCGATCGCCGCAGCGCCGAAGGCGGTGTCCACCACCGGCAGGATTCGCGGTCGAAGAGGCCATGCAGGCTGGGGAGGATGTGGTGCGCCCGGAGGGATTCGAACCCCCGACCAATGGCTTCGGAAGCCACTACTCTATCCGGCTGAGCTACGGGCGCAACGGACGCGCATTCTAACGGCAAACCGCGCGCCGCGTCTCCCCCATGCCGATCGCATGCCGCCGCAGTCGGTCGATATCCGTCACACCCGCCTGCGCCTGCTGCGACTGGCGGTGATCCGACCCGACCCGACCCGACCCGACCGACCGACCGGCGGCGCGGGGCGGCTTCGGCTTCGGCTTCGGCTTCGGCTTCGGCTTCGGCGGTGGCTTCGGCGGTGGCTTCGGCGGTGGCGGTGGCGGTGGCGGTGGTGATCGGTGATCGGTGATCGGCAGGCAATCGGCAGCTACCCACTACAAGCTCGCTTAACCGGCTCCTGCGCCCGAATCCGTCCGTCACGGCGCAGAGACGCAGGCCCTCACAGCCGTCGCGGGCGGCGCCTGCTGCCGCCGAGCAAGCCCGGCTGCTACCCTTGTGCGATGGGTTACGAACGCTACGAAACGCCCGCCGCGCTGCCGCCGCGCGCGCGCCTGGGCCAGTACTGGAAACTGCTGCGCGGCGACCGTCCGATCGGCGCGCTGCTGCTGCTGTGGCCGACCTGGTGGGCGCTGTGGCTGGCCGCCGACGGGATGCCGCCGCTGTGGACGCTGTTCGTGTTCACCGCCGGGGTCTGGCTGACCCGCTCGGCCGGCTGCGTGATCAACGACTACGCCGACCGTTGGCTGGATCCGCAGGTCGAACGGACCCGCATGCGCCCGCTGGCCACCGGTGCGGTCAGCGGACGCGAGGCGCTGGCGGTGTTCGCGCTGCTGATGCTCGCCGCCTTCGCGCTGGTGCTGACGATGAACGCGCTGACCATCGGCCTGAGCGTGGTCGGACTGTTCCTGGCCGCCAGCTATCCCTACCTGAAGCGCTATACCTACCTGCCGCAGGTCTATCTCGGCATGGCCTTCGGCTGGGGCATCCCGATGGCGTTCGCGGCGATCCGCGGCGAGGTGCCGGCGCTGGGCTGGCTGCTGTACGCGGCCAACATCCTGTGGGCCACCGCCTACGACACCTGGTACGCGATGGTCGACCGCGAGGACGACCTGCGCGCCGGCTCCAAGTCCACCGCGATCCTGTTCGGCGACCTGGACCTGGTCGCGCAGAGCATCCTGTATGCGCTGATGTTCGTCGCGCTGGCCTTCGTCGGCACCCGCGGCGCGCTGGGGATCTGGTACTGGGCCGGCCTGGGCGTGGCCGCGCTGCTGGTCGCCTACGAATTCCGCATCGCCCGCAGCCGCGAACGGGCGCCCTGCTTTCGCGCCTTCATGCACAACAACTGGGTCGGCCTGGCGATCTTCGCCGGCATCGTCGCGGCGTTGGCGCTGCGCGCGCCGTAGCGCCGAGGCCAGACGCGGCTCAGCGCCGACCTCAAGGCCGCCGCGGCGCCGCAGCCGATCCCGGTCGCGCGGGCAAGCCCTAACCTAAGGCTTGCCGCTGCCGGCGGGCGTTTCCGCCGCCGGCGCATGCGTCAACAGCGCGAACACCCGCTGCTGCTCCTGCACGTTTTCCAGCCCGCTGATCCGCAGGCTGTCGCCAGGAAGCGGCGACATCACCGTCGCCACCGTGAGCACCTGGCCGTCGGCGAGCAGCGCGATCGGCTTGCCGATGTTCTGCTCGGTCGCCTGGGTCAGGCGCCCGTCGTGCCCGGGGAACTTCAGATCGAGCGCAGGCCGGCCATCGTCGCCGTCCACACGCACGACAGTGGCGGCGCCATCGACGGCCAGCAATGCCTGCGGCGCCAGATACACCGGCCGTCCCTGGTACGCGGCCTCGGCATAGCCGGCCTGCGGCGCATGGCTGGCCAGGCGCCATTCGATCTTCGCCTTCACCGCACTCGCGCTCGCATTCGCGTCGGCGCTATCGGGCGAAGGCGCGTAGCTGCACCCGCTCGCGCCGAACACGCACAACGCCAATGACAGTCCCAAAGTTCTCAAGCGCATCGCCATCTCCCGCAGTTCGTTTGGCGACATCATAGAAGAACAAGCCGTTGTGGCCTGGCGCAGACCGCTGCCCCAGCCGCGTCACGCAGAAGAACGTGCCATGTACCGCGCGGAACCCGTGCGCCAGTGGCCGATTGCGTCGGGTCGTGGCATCTGCGCGGCACGGCCAGGCGCAAAGCCCGCTAGACACCCGATCAGCCATGTCCTCGCTGCCGCTGCCTGGTCCAGGCAACCACAACAGCAACCGCCCCTGCATGCGTTATAGATCGCGCGACCACGGCCAGCGCCAGACACGCATGTCCATACGCATGCCCAGATGAGCTGCCACGCCTTTGCCGTCGCAGTGCCCATCGCCGCCGCGGCACGCAAGCCACCAGCGCGCTCACGGCACCCGCGCCACCACCCATGCATCGACCCTGCCTACGCCAGCCCGGCGCAGCGCCTGTGCCGCGGCGTGCAGGGTCGCGCCGGTGGTCATCACGTCGTCGATCAGCGCCACGTGCGTCGGCAATGGCGCCCGCACCGCAAACGCATGGCGCAGGTTGCGGCGGCGCGCGCGGGCATCGAGCTCGGACTGCGGCGCCGTCGCGCGCACGCGCTGCAGGCCGTCGCACAGCGGCAGGCCCAGCCCGCGCGCCAGTGGCCGTGCCAGTTCCAGGGCCTGGTCGTAGCCGCGCTGGCGCAGCCGCGCCGCATGCAGCGGCACCGGCAGCAGCGCCTGCGGGCGCGGCAACCCGGCACAGCGCGCCTGCAGCAGCGCCGCCAGCAGGCGCCCGGCGGCCAGGTCCTGGTGGAACTTGAAGCGGCGCAGCAGGCCGTCGATCGGCGCGGCGTAGACGCAGGCGCTGGCGACCAAGGCCAGCGGCGGCGGCTTGCGTTGGCAGGCGCCGCAGCGCTGGGCGGCGTCCAGCGCCGGCAGCGGCAGCGCGCAGGCCTGGCAGGCGCTGGCGTTCCAGGGCAGCGCGTCGCGGCAGGCCGGGCACAGGTCCAGGCCGGCGACGCCGGCCTCGGCGCAGATCAGGCAACGCTCCGGCAATACGCAGCGCTGCAATCGCCGCCACCAACCGTCAACCAGGTCCGCTCCATAAAAGTTGACAGCAATGTTCATGCTTACCAGACTGCCCGCTTTCCCAGCCGCTTACCGTCAGGAAACTCCCATGTCCGCTGTCGTCCGACACGACTGGCAACGCCAGGAATTGCTCGCCCTGTTCGATCTGCCGTTCCCGGAGCTGCTGCACCGTGCCGCGGCGGTCCATCGCGAGCATTTCGACCCGGCGCAGGTGCAGGTCTCCACGCTGCTGTCGGTGAAGACCGGCGGCTGCCCGGAGGACTGCGCCTATTGCCCGCAGGCGCAGCGCTACGACACCGGCGTGGACGCGCAGAAACTGATGAGCACCGAGGCGGTGCTGGCCAAGGCGCGCCAGGCCAAGGCCGCCGGCGCGTCGCGCTTCTGCATGGGCGCGGCGTGGCGCTCGCCGAAGGACCGCGACATCCCCAAGGTCGCGGCGATGATCCGCGAGGTGAAGGCGCTGGGCCTGGAGACCTGCGCCACCCTGGGCATGCTCGACGGCAAGCAGGCGCAGGCGCTGAAGTCGGCCGGGCTGGACTACTACAACCACAATCTGGACACCGCGCCGGACTTCTACGACACGATTATCCACACCCGCCAGTACCAGGACCGCCTGGACACGCTCACCCACGTGCGCGATGCCGGCATGAAGACCTGCTGCGGCGGCATCGTCGGCATGGGCGAATCGCGCGAGCAGCGTGCCGGCCTGCTGCAGGCGCTGGCCAACCTGCCGGTGCACCCGGACTCGGTGCCGATCAACCGCCTGGTCCAGGTCGCCGGCACCCCGCTGCACGGCACCGTCGAACTGGATCCGTTCGAGTTCGTGCGCACGATTGCCGTCGCCCGTATCGCGATGCCGCAGGCGATGGTGCGGCTGTCGGCCGGCCGCGAGAGCATGAGCGACGAACTGCAGGCGCTGTGCTTCTGCGCCGGCGCCAACTCGATCTTCTACGGCGAAAAGCTGCTGACCACCGGCAACCCTGACACCGCGCGCGACCAGGCCTTGTTCGCGCGGCTCGGGCTGTCGCCGATGCAGGTGACGGTGGACGCCGACGCGCACGACCATCCCGGCACCGTGCATGCGGACATCACCGCACCGGCGCCGGTCAGGCCGGCGATCGCCGCGGCGCTGGTCTGAGCTCGGCCCGACCTGCAGCGTCTCGCGCCGCGCCGACCCGCGCGTCCATCCGCCGATCCGGCCGTCCATCGCCCGCATCCCCGGCGCGGCCGGGGACGCGCTACGCTAGCCGGCCAGACCTCCATGCCCTCGCCGCCCATGGCCCGTCCCGATCTGCACGACCGCATCCAGTCCTTGCGCAAGCTGCGCGAGGCGCAGGGCCGCATCCGCGTGCGCCGCAGCGTCGGCCGCCGCGACGGCGTCCGCGTGGAACTCGACGGACGCTGGCTGACCGGCTTCTGCAGCAACGACTACCTGGGCCTGGCGCAGCAGTTCGAAGTGCTGGCCGCGCTGCAGGACGCGGCCGCACGCGAAGGCGTCGGCGCCACCGCCTCGCATCTGGTCTGCGGCCACCATGCGCTGCACGACAGCCTGGAGCGCGAGGTCGCCGACTGGCTCGGCTACCCGCGCGCGCTGCTGTTCGGCAGCGGCTTCCTCGCCAACCTGGCGGTGCAGCAGGCGCTGCTGAGCGAAGAGGACGACGTGTGCGTGCAGGACCGGCTCAACCACGCCAGCCTGCTCGACGCCACCCGCCTGGCCGGCTGCCGCCTGCGCCGCTATCCGCACCTGGATGCGGAGGGCGCGATGCGCCAGCTCAAGCACGCCGCCGAAGGCGCGGCGATGCTGGCCACCGACGGCGTGTTCAGCATGGACGGCGACATCGCCCCGCTGCGCTCGCTGACCCTGGTCGCACGCATGCAGCAGGCGCTGATGTACGTGGACGATGCGCACGGCATCGGCGTGGTCGGCCCGCATGGCCGCGGTTGCGTGGCCGAGGCCGGGCTCGGCGTGGCCGACGTGCCGCTGCAGCTGGTGACCCTGGGCAAGGCGCTGGGCGGCTACGGCGCGCTGGTGGTAGGCGACGAGGCGTTGATCCGGCATCTGGCCGAAACCGCGCGGCCGTATCTGTACACCACCGCGCTGCCGCCGGCGCAGGCCGCCGCCTCGCTGGCCGCGGTGAAACTGGCGCGGCGCGACCAGTGGCGGCGCGAGCGCCTGGCCGAGACCATCGCGGCGTTCCGCGGCGGCGCGCGCCGCCACGGATTGGAACTGATGGCCTCGGACACCCCGATCCAGCCGCTGCTGTGCGGCGACGAAGCCAGCGCGCTGGCGCTGTCGGCAGCGTTGGAGCAGGCCGGTTTCCTGGTCTCGGCGATCCGTCCGCCGACCGTCCCGGAAGGCAAGTCGCGGCTGCGGGTGACGCTGTCGGCGCTGCACACGCCGGCGCAGGTGCAAGCCCTGCTGGACGCGCTGGCGCTGGCCCGCGACCGCCTGGCCGTGCATCCGGTCGGCCTGCCGGCGTGAGCGGCCCGGCGTGAGCGACGGCGACCTTGCGGCACGCCGCGAGGTATGGGACGCACTGTCGGAGCTGTATCTGGACGACGACGTCGCCGCGCGGCACGCGCATATCGCCGCCGTGCTTGCCGCCTCGCCCTTTCCGCCGGACACGTTGCAACGGATGCTGCTGCACGACGTGCATCCGCGCCTGGCGCCGAACCTGCTGAGCGTGGCCGGTGTCTGGCAGGGGTTCGACAGCGACGGGTTGAGCACGGCGATCCAGCGGCGCGAAGGTGTGCAGCGCTGGCCGGCCTGGCGCACGCGCGGGTATCCGCGGCAGCAGTGGCGGTTGCTGCTGCCGCGGCTGCTGGCGCTGCGCGCGGCACGCTGACCGCGGCAGCGCGATTTCCTTCTCCATTCGGCACACGATCGACGATGCATATCGAAACGCTGGGGCAAGGCCCCGATCTGGTTCTGATCCACGGCTGGGCGCTGCACGGCGGCATCTTCGCGCCGCTGGTCGAACGCCTGTCGGCGCAATTCCGCATGCACCTGGTGGACCTGCCCGGCCACGGCCACAGCCGCGGCGACGACACGCCGCTGGCGCTGCCGCACGTTGTCAACGCGATCGCCGCGGCGACGCCGCCGGCGGCGTGGCTGGGCTGGTCGCTGGGCGGGCTGTTCGCACTGCATGCCGCGGCCACCCAGCCGCAGGTGCGCGGCCTGGCGATGCTCGCGGCGACGCCGCGTTTCGTGCGCGGCAGCGACTGGCCGCATGCGGTCGAGCCGCAGGTGTTCGCACAGTTCGGCCGCGACCTGGCCGAAGACTACCGCGGCACGTTGGACCGCTTCCTGGCGCTGGACACACTGGGCTCGGCGCACGCGCGCGCCGAACTGCGCACGCTGCGCGAGACGCTCGCCGCACGCGGCGAACCCGATGCGCAGGCATTGCAGGCCGGGCTGACACTGCTCGAACGCACCGACCTGCGCCGCGCGCTGCCGGGCCTGCGCGTGCCCAGCCTGTGGATCAGCGGCCAGCGCGACCGGCTGGTGTCGCCCGCCGGCATGGACGACGCCGCGGCGCTGGCGCCGCATGCGCAGACGTTGCACATCGCCGGCGGCGGCCACGCACCGTTCCTCGGCCACGCCGATGAAGTGGCGCAGGCGTTGCGCGGGTTTCTTTCCGTCCTGCAGTGATGCCCTTGTGGAAGGAGCTTCAGTCCCGACGCCGTACCGGTAAATGCGTCGGGACTGAAGTCCCTCCCACAGGAAAAATCGACTACGCGGCAGGCGGCGACCACGCCCCCCCTCCTCGGCCATGCCGATAAAGTGGCGGAGGCATTGCGCGGGTTTCTCTCCGACTTGCAGCGATGCCTTGTGGGAGGGGCTTCAGCCCCGACGCCGTACCGGCAAAAGCGTCGGGACTGAAGTCCCTCCCACAAGAGAAAAATCGACTACGCGGCAGGCGGCGACCACGCCCCCCCTCCTCGGCCATGCCGATAAAGTGGCGGAGGCATTGCG
>NZ_JAYIQP010000024.1:0-44979 GCF_035026585.1 Xanthomonas sp. WHRI 7945 | reverse complement strand
GCTTCAGCCGCGACAGGCACTATCGGCAACGCCTGTCGCGGCTGAAGCCGCTCCTACAAAAGGCCCTGAACCTTGGTCGTTCACCCGGCGCCTGTCACCATAATTGGGGTTGGCGCTAGCGCAGCAGGTCGCCATGCACGATGCATTCGCCGTCGCTGCGCGCCGGGCCCGGGGCGTCGTACAGCACCAGCCAGCTCGGCACGCCCGCGGTCAGCGCCGGCGGCAGGCTGCACAGCGCTTCGGCGCGGTCGCTGTCCTCGCCGTGCGGCAACACCAGCGACTTGACCAGCTCGCGCTGAAACCGCACCGGTGCGCGGTTGTCGGCTAACGCGGTGCGCGCGCCGGGCCAGCGGAACAGGCGGATCTCGCCGTTCAGCACCATGGTCGGGCCGGCCAGCAGGTACAGGTCGTCGCCGTGGAAATGCAGGTCGCGCACGCCCAGCCCGCCCAGTTGCAGGAAATGCTTGCGCAGCAAGGTGCCCTCTGCGTCCAGCGGCACCAGCCGCAGGTGGTCGTGGTGCGCTTCCACCGCGATCTCCAACAGCCCGGCCCAGCCGCGCAGCACCGGGCCGCGCAGGCCCAGCAGCAGGCGCTGGCCGTCCACCGCCATGCCTTCGATGTCGAAGCCGTTGTCCTTGCCGGGGATCTTCAGGTAGGCGCCGAAATGCGGATCGTCCTCGAGCAGCGCGGTGAGCTGGTTGTGCTTGGCGTCGCCCTTCAGCCGCAGCGCGCGGCGGCCGTCGGCGGCTTCGCGCACCAGCTGCGGCGCACCGTCGGCGTCGTGCTCGATCGGCAGGCAGGCGAGCAGGCGGCGGTTGGCGTCGAGCTTGAGCTTGGCCAGGCGCTTGCCGTTGTCGGCGTCGTCGCGGTCGGGCTTGGCGTTTTTGCGCTTCATGCCGTGCGAACCGACCACCCACAGGTAGCCGGGCGACAGCGCCATGCCCTCCAAGTCGGCCTCGTCGTCGCGGTCGCCGGGCAGGTCGAGCAGATCGCCCAGCGCGAAACTGCGGCCTTCGCCGAAGCGCAGCGTTTCCTCGCCGACCGGCGCCAGCGCGTGCAGGCGGTCGACCGCGCAGGCCTCGTCGCCGGCCACCCACAGCCAGTCGTCGGTGAAGGCGGCGCCGGACAGGTTGGCGTGGACCAGCGCGCCGGGCGCGAATTCGAGGCGCACGGCGTGCGGCTGCAGGGTCTTGGGCATGGGGCGATGGGCCGGTAGCGGAGCGGAAGCGACAGCAGAACGCATCGTGCGTTCGGATGGCGTGTGCTGCACGGGCACGAGGAGGCCGCGGCGCGAGACGATCGCGCGCTCGGCGCCATGCCTGGTGCGGCGAGCGGAGGCGGGTCCCATGCTCGGCATCGCGGCGCACCTAGGCGTCTGTGCGCCTGCCCGCGCGGCGGCAGCGCAATCCGAACAAGCCGGCACGGACGCGCGCAGCCGCCCCGTTCTTCCATTGCCGCGCACGCGATTGCCGCGCACGCGCTCGAGCGCCGCGGCGATGCCGGGCGCGCCAGCCAGCGCTACTGGAAGCCGCCCAGCTCCGCGCGCACGATGGCCGGCGCCAGCTGGCCGCGCCAGTCGCGGTCGTTGGCGACCTGGGCGCTGGCGCGGCTGGCCTCGAACGCGTCGAAATCCAGCTCGGCCACCGCCCAGACCTGCTCGCCGCGGGTCTGCGCGACGATGCCGTCGGCCGGGAAGCCGGCGTCCATCGGCGCGTAGATCGCCGCCTCGCCGGTGTTCACGTCCAGCGCCGGGCTCCATTCGGCCAGGCCGGCGGTCACCGACTGGGCGACGAAGATGCGGTTCTCCAGCGTGCGCGCCAGGCAACCGATGCGCACGCGGGTGGCGCCGGCCTCGGTGTCGGTGCAGCTGGGCACCACCAGCAGCCGCGCGCCGGCCTCGTACTGGGCGCGCACCGGCAGCGGGAATTCGCTGTCGTAGCAGACCGCCACCCCGGCGCGCACGCCGTCGGCGGCGAACACCTTCAACGCGTCGCCGCCGTCGATCAGGCCGGTGGCCTTCTCGAAGCCGGTCAGCTGCAGCTTGTCCTGCCAGCCATGGCCGCCGTCGGGCGCGAACCAATAGGCGCGGTTGCGGTAGCGGCCTGCGCCGTTGGCCAGCAGGAAACTGCCGGCGACCAGATGCAGGCGATGCCGCTGCGCCAGCTGCGCGAACAGCGCCAGGTATTGTGGATGCAGCGCCTGGATCGCCGCCAGCGACGCCGGCAGGTCCGCGGCCACGGCCGAGTCGAAGGTCGCAGCCAGTTCCAGCGACAGGTATTCGGGCAGTACCGCCAGCTGCGCACCGGCCTGCGCGGCCTGGCCGATCAGGGCCGCCTGCTTGTCGGCGAAGGCGGCGAAATCGACCGGCGCACCGATCGGGTACTTGGCGACGGCGATCTTCATGCGGCGGGCTCCAGCGGACGGGTCCAGAAACTCAGGCTGTGCGTGATCTCGCCGCGGTCCAGTTCCTCCCACGGCAAATGCATGCGCAACGACGGCTGCGGTTGGTAGCCGCGCTTGCGCCAGAACACGTCGTTGCCGCGATAGCCGGGCGGGCGCCGCGGATCGTCGGGATCGCGGTCCACCGCGCAGAACGCGGTCAGGCGGAAGCGGCCGAGCGCGCGCGCATGCGCCTCGCGCTGATCGAAGAAGGCGTGGCCGACGCCGCGGCCGCGATACGCCGGCAACAACACCGATTCGCCGAAATAGAACACGTCGGCCACCGCGATGGCGCTGCCGGCGAAGGTCCCGCCGAACGCTTCGGCATCGTCGGCGAGCGGCAGCCCGGTGGATGCGCCGACCACGCGCTCGCCGTCGCGCGCCAGCACGAACACGCTGTCCGGCGAGGCGGCATAGGCGGACAGGTAGCCGCGCTCGTAGTCCAGGTCGCCGGCATACAGATAGGGCCAGTCGCGGAACACCGCGATGCGCAGCCGCGCGACATCGTCCAGGAACGGGGCGATCTGCGCGCCGCGCAGGCGCTGGATGGGGAGCGGAGAGTCCATCCGTGAACTCTACCGCAGGCGTTTCCCTGGCGCTGCCGGCTTGGCGATGCCCTGATCGGTGGTGCTCCTGGCGCCGTTCCTGGCGGCGGGCGTCCTGCCCGGTCCTGCGTGCTGCGTCCTGCGGCCGCGTCCATGGCCACGGCTGGGTTGCGCGAGAGCGCTTGCCGGCCAGGCCACGCATGTCGCCATCCATGGCGGTAGGCATCCCTGCCCGGTATTGCGTCCTGCGATGGCGTCCATGCCGTGGCTGCGTTGCGCGAGAGTGCCTTCCGGCCTGCCGCGCATGTCGCCATCCATGGCGGTGGGCGTCCCTGTCCGGTATTGCGTCCTGCGAAGGCGTCCATCGCCGTGGCTGCGTTGCGCGATAGCGCTTGCCGGCCTATCCATGCGTGTCGCCATCCATGGCGGTGGGCATTCCAGTGCCCGACATTGCGTCCTGCGGCAGCGTCCATGCCCGCGATGCCTTTTTGAGACGGCTAGCAGCACGCGCGCCGCAAGCTAAACGGCGTTTCCGACAGCGCCGTCGCGCGCTTCATCGCCACCAGCGGCACAGCAGCGCCGCCTGCGCCGGCAGCACCAGCAGCCGTGCGCGGCCTTGCGCTTCCCAGGTCACGAACCCGGCTGCGTGCGCAGGCTGCTCGCCCTGCCCGGCCGGCGCCCAGGCCGAATCGCGGCGCAGCGCCCTCCACGCGCAGTAGCGCCAGGGCTCTGCCTCGCCGGGCAAGGCGGCGCGGGCCTGCAGCGCCGCTGCCAGGAACGCCAGGCCGTGCGCGGCCAGCGCCTCGCGGCTGCGTTCGCTCAACCGCAGCCACAGCGCGCCGCCGCGGTCGGCGGCGGTGACCAGCGCCGCCTGCGCGCTGCGCGCCAGCGCCGCGCCGGCATTGCCGCGGTGCAGGCCGCGGGTGTCCAACGCGTCCGGCAACAGGGCCTGGACGCGGCGGTGCAGATGGGTGTGCACCGACATGGCGTGGTCCTCGTCGCGTGCCGGCTCAGCGCAAGGCCGCGCCGAGTTCGTACCAGTCGATCTTGCGGGTGATCCACATGATCGCGGCGAGGATGCCGAACAGCAGCAGCGAGCCCATCAGCAAGGCGCTGTCCTCGGAGGCCAGCAACCCGTACAGCGCGCCGTACAGCAGGGTCAGCATGCTGGCGAAGCCGGCGGCGCGGCCGCGGCTGCGCAATACCCCGGCCAGGTAGAAGAACTGCAGGCCGATGCAGGCCACCGCCGAGATCAGGTACGCCTGCCAGAACGCGATGTGCTCGGACAGGCTGAGCAGCAGCAGGAAGAAGATCGCCAGCGCCAGGCCGACCAGCAGGTACTGCAGCGGATGGATCGGCAGGCGCTTGATCAGCTCGAACAGGCCGAAGGCGACGAAGGTCAGCACCACGAACAGGATGCCGTACTTGCTGGCGCGATCGGCCTGGGTATAGACGTCGACCGGGTCGACCAGGTCCACGCGCAACGCATCGACCTCGCTGCTGCCGGTCGCCAGCTGCGACTGGGCGCCGGTCGCCAGCGACGACAGCGCCCAGCTGGCCTGGAAGCCCTGCGGGCCGAAGCGGCGCTCGTTGGGCAGGAAGCGGCCGCCGAACAGCGGGTGCGGCCACGGCGAGGTCAGCGCGATCTGGTTGTCGTCGCCGACCGGCACGATCGACAGCGCCTGGGTCCCGTCGAGCACGAATTCCATTTCCACGCTGTGCAGGTCGGTGAGCCGGCCCTGGCGCGCGTCGGCCAGCGCCGGCAGCACCGCATGCACGCCCTTGGAGATGCCGGTCATCGCCAGCGAGCCCGGCTGCAGCCCCAGCGCCTTGCCGTCGGCGCGCAGGTTGGGCGTACCGACCAGGCCACGCACGTCCTCGATGCCGAGCACCAGGTAGGGCTGGCCATAGGTGCGGCCGTCGACCTCCTCGTAGTCCAGGTCGTCGAACTGCGCCTTGAGCCGCGCGTGCAGGCTGTACACCTGCACCTTGAACAGGCCGATGCTGCGCTGCGATGGCTTCATCTCGCCGTTGATCGCCAGGTGCCGCGGGGTCTGCAGGTCGTAGCCGGTTTCCGTCTCGCGCTTGACCACGCGCTTGCCGTCGGCGTCCACCACTGCGACCTCACGCACCTGCGACCAGGGCAGCACGCGCATCGGGCCGAGCAGGCGCTGCTCGCCGGCCTTGCTCTGCGACACGCGCTCGACCGCCTCGTCGCGATAGCGCTCGCGGCCGCTGATGGTGCCGCGGATCATCAACAGCGGGATCAGCAGCAACAGGATCAATCCGCCGATGGTGGCGAATCGCAGGACAAGCTTCAGGGATTTCATCGACGGTCCTCGGTGTTGGAGGACGCCAGGGTGCCGCTGCTGGGTGTGCGGGGTTTGAGGCGAATTTGAAGCGAGTGTGAAGTCGGCGGCATGCGTGCGCGAGTGGGTTGCTGCCCACGCCGATCCTGGCCGGGCTGAGCGTGGCCAGGCGTTCCACGCGCTACTGGTTCAGGCATGCGGCCGAAACTAGTTCGAGCATGCGGCCGAAAGCGGCAGCGCGCCGAAGCGCCGCGGTTGCTGCTGCCGGCGCGTTCGCGGCCAATGCGTCGGGGCTGAAGTCCCTCCCACAGTGCACCCATCAAGCACCAATGCTTCCTGCAGCAGCGGATTCAGCCGCGATGCGCGCTCCAAGGAGCTCATCGCTGCCGGCGATCTGTCGGGGCTGAAGCCCCTCCTACAGGGCTCCAGCCAACCCCACGCAGTCCCGCTTAGCTTTTTTGTAGGAGCGGCTTCAGCCGCGACGAACGAAGCAGCAGACTTTCCGATGCCGGACATCGTCAGGGCTCGAGCCTCTGCAGTGACCCAGCCGACCAAGCACGACCCCCCTGTAGGAGCGGCTTCAGCCGCGACGAACGAAGCGAGAGGCTTTCCGATGGCGGGACGCCGTCAGGGCTCGAGCCTCTGCAATGAACCAGCCGACCAAGCGCGAATCCGCCCCTGTGGGAGCGACTTCAGTCGCGACGCGCCAAGCTCAGCCCGCCGGCAACGACAGCCGCGCCACGGCGCCGCCGGCCTCGCGGTTGCGCAGGCTCGCCTCGCCACCGTGCAACCGCGCCACTTCGCGCACGAACGGCAGGCCCAGGCCGGAACTGCGCTGCCCGCTCGCCGGCCGCGCCAGCGAATAGAACCGCTCGAACACCCGCTCCAGCGCGTAATCGGGAACGCCGGGCCCCTCGTCTTCCACCAGCAGCACGATGCGTGCGTCGCGGTCGCGCTCGGCGCGCAGGGCCACACTGCCACCGGCGGAAGAGAACCCGATCGCGTTGTCGAGCAGGTTGTGCAAGGCCTGGCGCAGCAGATAGGGATCGCCGACCAGCGCCAGCTCGGTGTCCGCGAGCTGCACCTGCAGGCGCACGCCGCTGCCCTGGAGCTGCGGCGCCAGCGCCTCGGCCAGCTGCGCGAACAGCGGCGCCAGCACGATGCGCTCGCGCCGCTGCAGCCAGCCGTGCTGCTCCACTTCGGCCAGCGCCAGCAGCTTGTCGATGGTCTCGGTGAGGCGCTGCTGCTGCTCGGCGATGTTGCGCACGAAGCGCTGCCGCTCCGCCTCCGGCAACGGCTCCTGCAGCAGTTCGGCGGCGCCGCGGATGGCCGCCAGCGGGCTCTTCATCTCGTGGGTCAGCGACTGCACGTACTGCTCGACATAGGCCTTGCCCTCGAGCTTGCGCCGCATCGTCTCCAGCGCGCGGCCGAGGTCGCCGATCTCGTCGCGGCGCGGCGGCGGCGGCGGCACCGGCTCGCCGGCGCTGACCGCCTGCGCATAGCGGTTGAGCCGGCCGATGCCGCGCAGCAGGCCCCAGGTCATCAGCAACCCGATCAGCGCGGAGATGCCGATCAGCCAGGCGCCGCGCAACAGGATGCTGCGCTGGCTGGCGACGATGAACGGCTCGATGCTGCGGTTGGGCTGCGACAGGGTCAGCACCCCGATCAGGCGGCGGCCGTCGGTCGGGTCGTAGACCGGCGCGGCCACGTGCATGACGGTGTGGTTGGGGTCGCCGTCGCCCTCGGCGCTGGAGCGCGCGCCGTACTCGCCGCGCAGGGTGCGGTAGACGTCGTTCCAGCGCGAGTTGTCGCGGCCCAGGTCCTGGCCGCGCGAGTCGAACACCACCACGCCGGCCGCATCGGTGATGGTGACGCGGTAGTCGACGCTGCGCTTGGGAAAGCGCCACACCATCGCGCGCGGATTGCGCCGTTGCGCGGCGCCCAGGTCGCGAGCGAAGACGCCGCTGCCGATGCGCCCGGCCTTCAGGTCGGCCGCGGCCATCTGCGCCAGCACGTTGGCCGCGTCCACCAGGGTCGATTCCATCGCCTGGCGCACGCCCGGCTTGACCTCGTTGACGAACACCCGCATCACGAAGAACGCGGCGACGCCGACGATCAGGAAGAAGCCCAGGAACAGCTTCAGCCCCAGCCGCATCTCAGTGCTCCAGCGCGTAGCCGAGGCCGCGATGGGTGCGGATCGGGTCGTGCGCGGCGCCGGCCGCGCGCAGCTTGGCGCGCAGGGTCTTGATGTGGGTGTCCACGGTGCGGTCGGCGCTGTCGGCGCTGGCGTCCCAGCCGCGGTCCATCAGTTGCGCGCGGCTGAGGATGGCACCGGGACGCTGCAGCAGCGCGGCCAGCAACGCGTATTCGTAGCGGGTCAGGTCCAGCGCCGCGTCGCGGTAGTGGATGCGGCGGCCGTCGCGGTCGATCGCGAAGTCGCCGTGCTTCTGCCAGCCCGGCTCGGCAGCCGCCACCGGCGCGGCCGGCCGCCGCAGCCGCGCACGCACCCGCGCGACCAGCTCGCGCGGCGAGAACGGCTTGGCCATGTAGTCGTCGGCGCCCAGTTCCAGGCCGAGCACGCGGTCGATCTCGTCGTTGCGCGCGGTCAGGAAGATCACCGGCACCTGGCTGAAGCTGCGCAGTTCGCGGCAGACCTCGAAGCCGCCCAGGTCCGGCAGGCCGACGTCGAGCACCACCACGTCGATGCCGCCGGCGCGCGCCTGCGCCAGCGCCTCGCGCCCGAGCAGGCAATGCCGCACCTGGTAGCCCTCGCTGCGCAACGCGTACAGCACGGTATCGGCGATGGCGGATTCGTCCTCGACGACGAGGACACAGGGGGCGGCGGGCGCAGACATGGCGCGCAGCATAGCCGCAGCCGGGCGTGGCGTGCAGCGGGCGTCCCGCTGCGGCAACACCGGGCGCTTCGACACGATTGCCGCAGCGGCTGGCCGGCGCCGGCGGGCGAGGCGCACTGCCCCGGCGCCGCGCCGGTGCATGGGGCGGCTCAGCGCAGGAAGCGCACTTCGTCCACTTCGACTTCGGCGGAACGGAAGTCCTTGTCGAATTCGCCCAGCAGCTCGACCTGGGCCTTGTCGTCGAACGGACGTCCGGCCGGCAGCCGGTGCGCATCGATCTCGACCTTCACGCTGCCGGTCGCGTCGCGGAAGGTGTAGCGGTCGCCGCCGTCGTGGGACACGATGTTCCCGCGCAGCACCACGTGCTGCTCGTCCTTGCCCTGGTCCAACAGCTGCTTGACCGTGGTCACCGGCACGCTGTTGGGCCCGGTGTACTGCGCGGCGGCCTGGCCGGCGGCGAGGACGGTAAGGGTGGCGATGGTCAGCGTGGAGAGAATGGTCTTGCGCATGGAGTGCTCCTTCGGTTCGATGTCATGGCCGATCGCCATGGACGTCATTGCAACCCACGAAGCTGAAGTGGATCTGATGTCCCGGGCTGCGGTTCAGGCAGGCGCCCCCGACCGGGCGCTGCATCGATTGGCGTACCAGCCCCGCTGCGGTCCTGGCGGCCGCGCGTCGATGCCGCCGCAGCCGACGCTGCGCATCGCGGCAGTGGCGCTCTAGCCGGCCGCCGGCGACCCGCGCTGCGGCAACTCGATCCGCACCGCCAGGCCCATGCCCTCGCCGCCGGAATCCAGCCGCAGCTGCCCGCCATGCAGGGCGACGATGCGCTCCACCAGCGACAGGCCGAGCCCGCTGCCCTGCCCCGCATTGCCGAGCACGCGGAAGAACCGCTGGGTGAGCCGGGCCAGATCGGCCGGGGCCACGCCGGGGCCATCGTCGCGCACCACGATGCGCACCGCGGACAACGCGCCGGCGGCACCGTGCACCGCGGCAGCGTCGATGCGTACCTGGCCCTGCATCCTGCCGTAGCGCACCGCATTGTCGAGCAGGTTGCGCAAGGCGCTGCGCAGCAGATCGGCATGCGCCCACACCGTGCCCACGCCGATGTCCGCGTGCAGATCGATGCGCTTGGCCGCCGCCGCGGGCGCGACATCGGCCAGTACCGCATCGACCAGCGCCGGCAACGCCACCGCTGCGCAGGCCAGGCTGCCGGGTTGCTGCGGATCCAGCCGCGCCAGCATCAGCAGGTTGTCCACCAGCGCCGTGGCGCGGTCCACGTCGCTGCGCAGCGCGGCCAGGTCCTGGCGCTGCGCCGCGTCCAGCGTCGCCGCGTGGCTGCGCTGCATCAGCTGGATCTTCATGCGCAGGGCCGCCAGCGGCGTGCGCAGTTCGTGCGCGGCATCGGCGGTGAAGCGGCGCTCGGACTGCAGCGCCTCGCCCAGCCGCGCGAGCACGCCATTGAGCGCCTGCACGATCGGGCGCAGTTCGTCGGCCTGGCCAGCCGCGGACACCGCGTTCAAGTCCTGCGGCGACTGCCGGCCGATGTCCTCGGCCAGGCGCTCCAGCGGCCGCAACTGGCGGCGGATCACCCACCAGTTGAGCGCGGCCAGCAGCGCCAGCAGCGCCAGCGCCGGCCACACCAGGTTCTCGGCCATGTCCTCGAGCAGCTCGGTGCGTTCTTCCAACGGTTGCGCGACCTGCACGTACAGATCCTGTGCGCGGGCGTGCAGCACGTGCACGCGCCACAGCCGCTGCGCGTGGCGCACGGTGCGTGTCGCATCGTCGCCGTGCAGCTGCCGCGGCGGCACGAACGGCTGCCGCGGCACGTCCGCCGAGCGGCGCAGCACCGTGCCGTGGCGGTCGACGATCTGGTAGTACAGGCGCACGCCGCCGTCGGCGGCCGCCGTATCGCCGTCGTCGGACGCGGCGGCGCCGTGCAGCAGGCCGGGGCCGAAGGTCGCGACCAGGCGCGCGCTTTCCTCCAGCGCGTCGTCGAACACGTCGCTGGTCTCGGTCCAGGCCACGCCGACGATGACGCCCAGGCTGACCAGCCAGCACACGATGCTCGAGCCCAGGGTGGTGGCGATCAGCCGCCGGCGCAGCGAGTAGCGCGCCTGCGCCGGGTGCGCCGCGACCGCTGCGCCGCGCCGCCAGCGCGGCCATGTCATCGCGGCGCTCCCAGGCAGTAGCCCTGACGCCGGATGGTGGTGATCAGTTCGCTGCCCAGCTTCTTGCGCAGGTGCGAGATGTGCACCTCGATCGCGTTGCTCTCCACCTCCTCGCCCCAGCCGTACAGCGCGTCTTCGAGCTGGTCGCGGCCGACGATATGGCCCTTGCGCGCCAGCAGCGCGTGCAGCACCGCGTATTCGCGCGCGGTCAGCGCCACCACCTCGCCGTCGCGGGTGACGCGCTTGGCGACCGGGTCCAGCTGCACGTCGCCATGCGCCAGCACCACGCTGGGATTGCCGTTGCTACGGCGCAGCGCCGAGCGGATCCGCGCCGACAGCTCTTCCAGGTCGAACGGCTTGACCAGGTAGTCGTCGGCGCCCAGGTCCAGGCCCTGCACCCGGTCCTCCAGCGCATCGCGCGCGGTGATCATCAGCACCGGCGTGGTCACCCGCGCCGCGCGCAGCGTGCGCAGCAAGGCGTCGCCGTCGAGCCCGGGCAGGCCGCGGTCGAGCAGCACGCACTGGTAGGGCTGGGCCTGCAGCGCGGCGCGGGCCTCGTCGCCGCGGGTCAGCCAGTCGACGGTATAGCCGTCCAGTTTCAGCCACGCGCGCAGCGTGTCGCCGAGCGAGGGATCGTCTTCTACCAGGAGGATGCGCATCGCGAAAACCTAGCGGGCCGGGCTTAAGGGAATCTGACGGCCGCGACCATACGCCATGCGGGGCCCCGCCGGCGCGAGGACGCGCGCGGGCGAGAACGGCACGCCGCTGGCGGACGGACCTGCGCGATGCCGACATCGGCACCCACCGCCTCGCGCGCCGGCATGGCTCCCCGCGGTGGCGCCCCGTACACTGCGCGGATGAACTATCGCCACGCCTACCACGCCGGCAACCATGCCGATGCGCTCAAGCACACCGTGCTGCTCGCGCTGATCGATGCGCTCAAGCGCAAGGACAGCCCGTTCTTCGTGCTCGACACCCATGCCGGGCGCGGCCGCTACCTGTTCGCCGGCAGCGAGAGCCGCAAGACCGGCGAGGCCGCGGCCGGGGTGCTGAAACTGATGGGCCAGCCGACCCTGCCCGAGGTGTTGGAGCGCTACCTGCGCGCGGTGCAGGCCGACAATCCGGTCGGCGCGCTGGTCGCCTATCCCGGCTCGCCGCTGCTGATCGCCCAGGCGATGCGCGAGCAGGACCGGCTCGCCGCCTGCGAACTGCAGCCCGAGGAAGCGGCCGAGCTGAAGGCGCTGTTCGCCAATGACCGCCGCGTACAGGTGCATGCCGGCGACGGCTACGCGTCGATCCGGGCGTTCCTGCCGCCCAAGGCGGGCGCGACCAAGATCGGCCGCGGCCTGGTGCTGATCGACCCGCCGTACGAGGCGCAGGACGCCGAATACCCGCTGATCGCCGCGACCCTGCGCGAAACGCTGACCCGCTGGCCGCAAGCGATGTGCGCGGTGTGGTACCCGATCAAGCAGCGCCGCAGCCTGCAGCCGTTCTTTCGCAAGGCCGCGGCGATGCCGGCCAAGGCGGTGCTGCTGGCCGAACTGCAGGTTCGCCCGGACGATTCGCCGCTGCGGCTCAACGGCAGCGGCATGCTGCTGCTCAATCCGCCATGGCAGTTCGAGCAGGTGTTGGCGAGCGCGCTGCCAGCGCTGAAGACGCACCTGGGCGAAGCGGGCGCATCGACGCGTCTGGAGTGGTTGAAGCGCGAGGAGTGACGGGCTCTGCGCCTGGCTGGCCGCGCATACCGATATCGCCCGCTCACCGCGCAGCGGGTGCGACCTGCCTTCGATCGCGTGCCTGCATGCCGCGGCGTCGCGGCCCAGCCGCTCGCCTCAGTAGCAATCCCAGTGGAACGCGACCCGGCTGAAGTCGCCGCGCTGCAGGTCGGCCGGATCGATGAAGAAGTTGGCGATGCCGCTGTCGCCCCACATCATGTCTTCGTCGCTGTCCAGCTGCAGCAGCAACACCTGCGCATCCTGCGGCGTACGCGGATCCTGCTGGGTGAATTCCGGATAGCCGCCGAGCTTGTGCCCATTGCGGCTCAGGCTTTCGTACAGCGCATCATCCACTTCGTCCTGCGGCCTGCCGTGTGTCTTCGCATAGGCCGCGGCGACCGCGTCCAGCGGCTGGCCCAGCGCCCGTTCGAAGCCCACATCGCTGCTGCCGATGGTTTCCTCGCCGACGCTGAAGTGCATCGCCCGCGGCCGCGCCGGATCGAACGGCAGCGTGTCCGCGGACAGCAATGGCACAGCGACCTGGCGCGCCGCCGCCTCGGGCCGCGGCCAGTACACCACGCGGAAATTGCGTTGCGCGCTCAGCGCGGCCAGGTCCATGTCGCCGTCGAAGTTGGCGCCGTAGAAGTCGTCGCTGCCGATGAAGAACTGCAGCATGCCCTGCGCCGGATAGCCGCGCAGCGGCGGCATCGTCGCCAGATCGACCTGCGCCAGCAACGCCAGCGGCTGGCCGCGGGTATCGCGCGGGTATGGCTTGTCCGCGGTCCAGTACGGGCGTCCGCCGACCTTGCTGGCCAGGCGATCGTCCTGCGCCATCGGCTGCAGGCGCAGGTGCGCGACCGGCTTGCGCGTCGCCTCCAGGCGCGCGCGATACGGCGCCAGCGCCTGCTCGGCCTGCACCGGCGCAGCGGGTGCGGCAGCTGGTGCCGGTGTCGCCGGCGGCAGCGGCAGCTTCATGCTGTGCTTGAGCCACAGGCTGCCGCCCAGCAGCAGCCCGCCGAACACGGCGAGCAGGGCCAACGTGATCACGGTGGATACGACGACAGCGTGCGAGGTCTTCATTCCATTGAGCGTGGTGGCGAGGCGGCGATCACTGTAGCAACCCCGGTGAGGCGCCGGAAGCAGCGCCCGCCGCGCCCGGTTCCGGCTCGAAGAAGCTCCAGCGCACCATGGGGAACTGCTGCTTCAGGCCGCGCTCGATGCGGGTGATATCGGCGAGCAGCGCCGCCGCGTCGTGCTTCTGGCGCAGCGTCGCCTGCACCGACACCATCACGTCCGCGCCGAGCTGCACCGCAATCAGGTGGATCACCCGCTCGATCTCCGGCCGCGCCTGGAAGTACGCATGCAACTGCCGCTGCAGCGCCGGGTCCACGCTTTGCCCGATCAGCATCGCCTTGATCTCGATCGCCACCAGCACCGCGACCACGATCAGCAGCGCGCCGATGGCGATGGTGCCCAGCGCGTCCCACAGCGGGTTGCCGGTCAGCACCGTCAGCAGCACCGCGGCCAGCGCCAGCGCCAGGCCGAGCAGCGCGGCCAGGTCCTCGCCGAAGATCACGATCAGCTCGGCCTGGCGGCTCTCGCGGAACCAGGTCCACAGCGAACGCCCGCCGCGCACCTTGCCGATCTCCTGCAGGCAGGTGCGCAGCGACACGCCCTCGGCGACCAGCGCGAACCCCAGCACGCCCACCGCCCAGCCCCAGCTGCTCAGCGGCTCGGGCTGCAGCAGCTTGTGCACGCCTTCGTACACCGAGAACATGCCGCCGATGCAGAACAGCATCACCGCCACCAGGAACGACCAGAAATAGATCGCGCGGCCGTAGCCCAACGGATATTCGGCGCTGGCCGGGCGTTTGGCCTGGCGCATGCCCAGCAGCAACAGCAGCTGGTTGCCGCAGTCGGCCAGCGAGTGCACGGTCTCGGCGAGCATCGCGCCCGAGCCGGTGGCCAGCGCGGCCGCGCCCTTGGCCAAGGCGATGGCCAGGTTGGCGCCGAGCGCGAAGAAAATGGCGCGTCGCGAATCGCCGCTGCCGGACATGGCCGCTCCTCATCGAAAGCCGGCGCATAGCGTAGGCAACCGCGGTGAGCGTTGCGTTCACGGCACCGGTCCCAGGTAATGCGAGAATCCAGGCTTCGTCGAGGATCATCCGGCCATGGCTACCCGCAACCGCATGCCTCCGTGGCATGAAAACTTCACCCTGCCCAGCGGCCGCGAGCTGCTGATCCGGCCGATCCGGCCGGAGGACAGCGCGCCGCTGCAAGGCGCCTTCAGCCTGCTCGGGCCGACCGAGATCCGCGAGCGCTTCCTGCATTCGATGCAGGAACTGACCGAGGACATGGCGCAGCGGTTGACCCACCCCAATCCGAAGACGGAACTGACGCTGGTCGCGGCCGAACCGCTGCCGCCGGGCGAAGCGGTGGTCGGCGCGGTGGCGCGCGCCTCGATCACGCCCGGCACCCGCGAGGCCGAGTACGCGATCCTGGTCAGCAACTTCGTCGCCGGCCAGGGCCTGGGCCGGCAGCTGATGCGCAAGCTGGTCAAGTGGGCGCGGCGCAAGTACCTGGACCGCCTGTACGGCGACGTGCTGGAAAGCAACGTGCCGATGCTGCAGCTGGCCGAGTCGCTGGGCTTCCAGCCGATGCCGCACCCGGACACCCCGGGTCTGGTCCGCGTGGTGCTGGAACTGGGCAACTGAGCGAGAGCGGCCCTGATCGGGCTGCCGCGAGGTGCGTCACCCACCTGCAGACCGCGAACCACTCATGGGTTCGCGAGCCCCAGCGGCTCACCCTCAGTGCTGCGGACGCAGCCGCCGCCTGCGCCGCCCGCCTCCGCTGTGCCCGCCCATGCGACCGCGCCGCAACGCGCGCACGCGTCCGGCCAATCCCCAATCCCGACTCCCCAATCCCAGCTTGCTAAACTAAGCGGTCAATGGCGCCTCTTTCCTTCCCCGTTCCGCCGCTGCCCAAGTCCGGCCAGCTCCGCGCCTTCTGGCGCGCCCCTGCGTCCTCGACCGCGCTGGCCTGGCATATCGCCTGCGCCGCCGCGGCGCATCGCGGGCCGCTGCTGGTGGTCGCGCGCGACAACCAGAGCGCGCACCAGATCGAAGCCGACCTGCATACGCTGCTGAGCGGCGACACGCGCCTGCCGGTGGTGCCGTTCCCGGATTGGGAAACCCTGCCCTACGACCAGTTCAGCCCGCACCCGGACATCGTCAGCCAGCGCCTGTCGGCGCTGCACCGGCTGCCGGCGCTGAAACAGGGCATCGTGGTGGTGCCGGTGCAGACGCTGATGCAGCGGGTGGCGCCGTTGCGCTACATCGTCGGCGGCAGTTTCGACCTGCGCGTGGGCCAGCGCCTGGACCTGGAGGCGGAGAAGCGCCGCCTGGAGAGCGCCGGCTACCGCAACGTGCCGCAGGTGATGGACCCGGGCGACTTCGCGGTGCGCGGCGGCCTGCTCGACGTGTACCCGATGGGCGCGGAGACCCCGCTGCGGATCGAGCTGCTGGACGAGGACATCGACTCGATCCGCGCCTTCGACCCGGAATCGCAGCGTTCGCTGGACCACGTGCAGGCGGTGAAGATGCTGCCGGGCCGCGAGGTGCCGATGGACGATGCCAGCGTCGAGCGCGTGCTGACCACCCTGCGCGAACGCTTCGACGTGGACACCCGGCGCAGCGCCCTGTACCAGGACCTGAAGGCGCGGCTGGCGCCCTCGGGCATCGAGTACTACCTGCCGCTGTTCTTCCAGGAACCACGTGGCGCCGGCGCGCCGGCGCGCGACGCCACCGCCACCCTGTTCGACTATCTGGGCGATTCCGTGCTGCCGCTGATCGCACCCGGCGTCGGCGCGGCCGCCGATGCGTTCTGGGCGCAGACCCAGAACCGCTACGAGCAGCGCCGCCACGACGTGGAGCGTCCGCTGCTGGCGCCGGAGGAGCTGTACCAGGCGCCGGACACGTTGCGCGAGAAGCTCAATGGCCTGCCGCGCATCGAAGTGTGGGCGGCCGACCACGCCCGCATCGCCGAGGCACAGGCGCTGGGCGACCAACCGCTGCCGCCGTTGCCGATCGCCGCCAAGGACGCCGCGCCGGCCGAGGCGCTGAAGGGCTTCCTCGGCAACTACCCGGGCCGCGTGCTGATCGCCGCCGACTCGCCGGGCCGCCGCGAGGCGCTGCTGGAACTGCTGGCCGCGGCCGGGCTGAAGCCCGAAGTGATCGCAAACTTCGCCGCATTCCTCCCTTCTCCCCCCGGGAGAAGGTGGCGCGAAGCGCCGGATGAGGGTACGGCGCTCGCGCCGTCTGCGCCGAAGAAGGCTTCTTCGTCCAAGCTTTCTGCAGCAGCGCAGGCAAAGGTCACTAGCGGCCGTACCCTCACCCCAACCCCTCTCCCGACGGGAGAGGGGCTGAACTCTGCCGGCGTCGAGGCTATGCCGGCTGCGTTCGCCATCGCGGTCGCGCCGCTGGACGACGGCTTCGCGCTCGACGATCCGCAGATCGCGGTGCTCACCGAGCGCCAACTGTTCCCCGAGCGCGCCGGCCAGCCGCGGCGCACGCGCCGCGCCGGGCGCGAGCCCGAAGCGATCATCCGCGACCTCGGCGAGCTGACCGAAGGCGCGCCGATCGTGCACGAGGACCACGGCGTCGGCCGCTACCGCGGACTGATCGTGCTCGATGCCGGCGGCATGCCCGGCGAGTTCCTGGAGATCGAATACGCCAAGGGCGACCGCCTGTACGTGCCGGTCGCGCAGCTGCACCTGATCAGCCGCTACTCCGGCGCCTCGGCCGAGACCGCGCCGCTGCATTCGCTGGGCGGCGAGCAATGGACCAAGGCCAAGCGCCGCGCCGCCGAGAAGGTGCGCGACGTGGCCGCCGAACTTCTGGAGATCCAGGCCCGGCGCCGCGCCCGCGCCGGCCTGGCGCTGCAGGTGGACCGGGCCATGTACGAGCCGTTCGCGGCCGGCTTCCCGTTCGAGGAGACCACCGACCAGCTGGCCGCGATCGAGTCCACCCTGCGCGACCTGGCCAGCAGCCAGCCGATGGACCGCGTGGTCTGCGGCGACGTCGGCTTCGGCAAGACCGAGGTCGCGGTGCGCGCCGCGTTCGCCGCGGCCAGCGCCGGCAAGCAGGTAGCGGTGCTGGTGCCGACCACGCTGCTGGCCGAGCAGCACTACCGCAACTTCCGCGACCGCTTCGCCGACTGGCCGCTGCGGGTGGAGGTGCTGTCGCGCTTCAAGAGCGCCAAGGAGATCAAGGCCGAACTGGAGAAGGTCGCCGACGGCGGCATCGACGTGATCATCGGCACCCACCGCCTGCTGCAGCCGGACGTGAAGTTCAAGGACCTGGGCCTGGTCGTGGTCGACGAGGAGCAGCGCTTCGGCGTGCGCCAGAAGGAAGCGCTGAAGGCGCTGCGCGCCAACGTGCACCTGCTCACCCTCACCGCCACGCCGATCCCGCGCACGCTCAACATGGCCATGGCCGGGCTGCGCGACCTGTCGATCATCGCCACCCCGCCGCCGAACCGGCTGGCGGTGCAGACCTTCGTCACCGCCTGGGACAACGCGCTGCTGCGCGAGGCGTTCCAGCGCGAGCTGGCGCGCGGCGGCCAGCTGTACTTCCTGCACAACGACGTGGAAAGCATCGGCCGCATGCAGCGCGAACTCAGCGAGCTGGTGCCGGAAGCGCGCATCGGCATCGCCCACGGGCAGATGCCCGAGCGCGACCTGGAACGGGTGATGCTGGATTTCCAGAAGCAGCGCTTCAACGTGCTGCTGTCGACCACGATCATCGAATCGGGCATCGACATCCCCAACGCCAACACCATCGTCATCAACCGCGCCGACCGCTTCGGCCTGGCCCAGCTGCACCAGCTGCGCGGCCGCGTCGGCCGCTCGCACCACCGCGCCTACGCCTACCTGCTGGTGCCGGACCGGCGCAGCATCACCAGCGATGCGCAGAAGCGGCTGGATGCGATCGCCTCGATGGACGAGCTCGGCGCCGGCTTCACCCTGGCCACCCACGACCTGGAGATCCGCGGCGCCGGCGAGCTGCTCGGCGAGGACCAGAGCGGGCAGATGGCCGAGGTCGGTTTCAGCCTTTACACCGAGCTGCTGGAACGCGCGGTGCGCAGCATCCGCCAGGGCAAGCTGCCGGACCTGGACGCCGGCGAGGGAGCGCGCGGCGCCGAAGTGGAACTGCACGTGCCGGCGCTGATCCCGGACGACTACCTGCCCGACGTACACACCCGCCTGACGTTGTACAAGCGCATCTCCAGCGCGCGCGGCGCCGAGGAACTGCGCGAGCTGCAGGTGGAGATGATCGACCGCTTCGGCCTGCTGCCGGATCCGGTGAAGCACCTGTTCGCGATCGCCGAGCTCAAGCTGCAGGCCAACACGCTCGGCATCCGCAAGCTGGAACTGGGCGAGAACGGCGGCCGCATCGTGTTCGAGGCCAAGCCCGACGTCGATCCGATGACCATCATCCAGATGATCCAGAAGCAGCCCAAGCTGTACGCGATGGACGGCCCGGACAAACTGAAGGTGAAGCTGCCGCTGCCCGAAGCGGCGGACCGTTTCAACGCCGCCCGCGGCCTGTTGGCGGCGCTGGCGCCGCGCTGACGGCGCCTGGGCGCCAGAAACACGCCACCAATCGCGTCGCGCCAGCGCACGCTCCTTACGACGGCCGGTCTTACCGGCCGTTTTCTTTTGTGGCGATGCAGCAGCGCCCGAGGTGATCGCAAACTTCGCCGCCTTCCTCCCTTCTCCCACCGGGAGAAGGTGGCGCGAAGCGCCGGATGAGGGTACGGCGCGCGCGCCGTCTTCATCGAAGAAGGCTGCTGCTGCGTCCGCGTCCTCCACAGCCGTGCAGAAGCAGATCGCTAGCGGTCGTACCTCACCCCAACCCCTCTTCCGCAGGGAGAGGGGCTCGACTCCGGCGGGCTCGACGCTGCGCCGGCTGCATTCGCCATCGCAGTGGCGCCGCTGGACGACGGCTTCGCGCTCGACGATCCGCAGATCGCGGTGCTCACCGAGCGCCAGCTGTTCCCCGAGCCCGCCGGCCAGCCGCCGTCTGGCACGGCGCATGCATTTATTCCTGGCAAGCGGTGAAGCGTTTCCCTTGGAACTGGAATGGGCTGCCGGCTCGGCGCCTGAACCGCTCATCCTTGTCAAGGATTTGCGAGACAAATATGCCATTGGGCCTAAATATTCTGAAAAGGCGCCGATATCTGCTTACAGCAAGCCCGAACCGACTTGTTCGCCCCGTGCCGCGGCCCGGTTCCGCCGTTCCCAATGTTCGTATCGGAGACATGCCATGCGCTCGACCCTCCCGGAATTCCCGCCCCTGCCGCTGCAACTGAGCGTGGAAGGCGACATGACCATCCGCCGTGCCGGCGAACTGAAGCCGTTGCTGCTGCCGGCGCTGGAGCATCCCGGCGGCCTGCAGCTGCAATTGCAGGCGGTCACCGAGATCGACGCCACCGGCGTGCAGCTGTTGCTGGCCACCCAGGCCGCGTTGCGCGCGCTGGGCCGGCCGTTCCGGCTCGACGGCTGCAGCGCGCCGGTCAACGACGCGCTCGACCTGCTCGGCCTGCGCGACACGCTCGCGCCCGGCACCAACGACATCTTGCATTGATCGGCGCCACCCCATGAATCTCGCTCAACTGCTACAGACCTTCATCGCCGAGAGCCGCGACCTGCTCGAGGACATGGAACGCAACCTGCTGGAAGCCGAACGCGGCGAAGCCGGCCCCGACGCGGTCAACGCCATCTTCCGCGCCGCGCATACCATCAAGGGCTCCGGCGGGCTGTTCGACCTGGCGCAACTGGTCGGCTTCACCCACGTCGTGGAAAGCGTGCTCGACCTGGTACGCGAGAACGCGGTGGCGCTGGACACCGAGCTGATCCAGCTGATGCTGGCCTGCTGCGACCACATCCGCGCGCTGGTGGAAGCGGCGGCCGGCGCCGACGCCGACGAAGCCGTGCTCGCCGCCGACGGCGCGCCGCTGCTGGCGCGCCTGCACACGTACCTGCAGCCGAGTGCCGCGCCGGCGGCCGCCACGGCCGCCACGGCCGCAGCCGCGACCGCGGCGCAGACCGGCTACTGGCGGATTTCGCTGCAGCTGTTCAGCGATGCGTTGCGCTTCGGCAACTCGCCGCTGCACCTGATCCGCTGCCTGCGCAGCCTGGGCACTCTGGAAGCGGTACGCACCCGCCACGAGCGCGTGCCGGCGCTGCCGGAGCTTGACCCGGAAGCGTGCTACCTGGGCTTCGACATCCTGCTGCGCTCCGATGCGCAGCAGGCCGCGATCGAGGATATCTTCGAATTCGTCCGCGACGACTGCGACCTGCAGGTGGTCGCGGTGGATCCGCACGGCGACGCCGCCAACCTGGAGCTGCCGTTGCTGATCGCCGAGGCCGGCAGCCAGGCGCACGCCGACGACTTCGCCGGTTTCGACAGCCCCGCACCGGCCGCCGCGCCCGCGTCCGTAGCGCCGCCCAAAGCCACCGCCACCGCTGCCGCTGCCGCCGCGGCACCCGCCGCCGCGCGCGCGCAGGACGGCGGCTCGATCCGTGTCGATGCAGACAAGCTCGACCGCATGATCGACCTGGTCGGCGAACTGATCATCGCCGTCGCCAGCACCGGCGCCAACGCGCAGCGCACCGGCGATGCGCAACTGCTCGAATCCACCTCGATCCTGGCCGGGCTGGTCGAGGACGTGCGCGAGAGCGCGCTGCAGCTGCGCATGGTCAAGATCGGCGGCACCTTCAGCCGCTTCCACCGCGTGGTCCACGACGTGGCGCGCGAACTGGGCAAGGACATCGTGCTGGTGGTCAACGGCGAGGACACCGAGCTGGACAAGTCGGTGGTGGAAAAGATCGCCGATCCATTGACCCACCTGGTCCGCAACGCGATGGACCATGGCATCGAACCGGCCGAACTGCGCCGGGCGCGCGGCAAGCCGGAGCGCGGCACGGTGCGGCTCAACGCGTTCCACGATTCGGGCAGCATCGTCATCCAGATCAGCGACGACGGCGGCGGCCTGAGCCGCGACAGGATCATGGCCAAGGCGCTGGAGCGCGGCCTGATCGAGCCCGGCCGCAGCCTGTCCGACCGCGAAGTGTTCGCGCTGATCTTCGAGCCGGGCTTCTCCACCGCCGAGAAGGTCACCAACCTGTCCGGCCGCGGCGTCGGCATGGACGTGGTCAAGCGCAACATCACCGCGCTGCGCGGCAGCGTGGACATCGCCAGCCAGCAGGACGTGGGCACCACCATCTCGGTACGCCTGCCGCTGACCCTGGCGATCATCAACGGCTTCCAGGTCGGCGTCGGCAGGTCGGTGTTCGTGGTGCCGCTGGACGTGGTCGAGGAATGCGTGGAATTCGCGCCGAACTACCAGAGCGACTACATCGACCTGCGCGGCGGGGTGCTGCCGTACGTGCGCCTGCGCTCGCTGTTCGGCATCGCCGGCGCGCCGCCGGCGCGCGAGAGCATCGTGGTGATCCGCCAGGGCGCGCAACGTTTCGGCCTGGTCGTAGACACGCTGCTGGGCGAATGGCAGACCGTGATCAAGCCGTTGGCCAAGGTGTTCGCCGGGGTCAAGGGCATCAGCGGGTCGAGCATCCTCGGCAGCGGCGGCGTCGCCCTGATCCTGGACGTGCCCTCGCTGCTGACCCAGGTGGAACCCGCCGCCGATTCGCTGGCGGCCTGACCGCCGCGCGCCGACACCAACCAGGAACCGCTGCCATGCCCCATCGCTCATCGTCGACCACGCCGGCAGCGGCACGGATCGACCAGGCCGTTCTCGCAACGGCCTGAACCAACGCCACTCCACCCAGCACCGGTCGCAAGACGCCTGGTGCCCGCCACTCAACCACGCACAGGTACGCCGGCATGTCCAACTCTCTCTCGCTCTCTTCCAAGCTATGGATTGGCTTCGCCGTTGCCGTGCTGGTGCCGTTGGCGGCCAGCGCAACCGGCTTGGCACTGGCGCTGCCGCCCGGCCAGGTGCTGGCGCTGGCGATCGCCGCGGCGGCGGTCGGCGCCGCAGTGCTCGGCTACGCGGTCTTCGCCGCCGCGCGCTCGCTGCGGATCGCCCTGGCTGCCCTCGCGCGCTTCGCCCGCGGCGATTTCGACGTGGTGATGCCCACGGTGCGCAGCGACCAGGCCTGCGAAATCCTGCTGGCGCTGCGCCAGGTGCAGGGCGGCGTGCGCCTGCTCGGTAGCGAGATCCAGCGCATGACGCACGAGCACGATGCCGGCGACATCGACGTGGTCATCGACAGCCAGCGCTTCGACGGCGAGTTCCGCACCATCGCCGAGGGCATCAACCATATGGTCGGCGCCCACATCGCGACCAAGAAGAAGGCCATGGCCTGCATCGCCGAATTCGGCCGCGGCAACTTCCAGGCGCCGCTGGAGAGCTTCCCCGGCAAGAAGGCCTTCATCAACGACACCATCGAGCAGGTGCGCCGCAACCTGCTGGGCCTGATCACGCAGATGAACCACATGTCCGCCGAGCACGATGCCGGCGACATCGACGTGAGCATCGACAGCACCCGCTTCGACGGCGACTTCCGCAGCATGGCCGACGGCATCAACCGCATGGTCGCCGGGCATATCGCGGTCAAGAAGCAGGCCATGACCTGCATCGCCGAGTTCGGCCGCGGCAATTTCGATGCGCCGCTGGACCGCTTCCCGGGCAAGAAGGCGTTCATCAACGACACCATCGAACAGGTGCGCGCCAACCTGCGCGCGCTGATCCGCGACACCAACCTGCTGGTCGACGCGGCCGGCGCCGGGCGCCTGGACGTGCGCGCCGACGCCAGCCTGCATCACGGCGATTTCCGCCGCATCGTCGATGGCGTCAACCAGACCCTGGATGCGGTGATCGGCCCGCTCAACGAAGTGCGCCAGGTGCTCAAGGCAGTCGAGGACGGCGACCTGACCCGCACCGCCGACAGCGCCTGCCAGGGCCAGCTGAAGGAGCTGTGCGACAGCGTCAATGCCACCGTCGCGCGCCTGGCGCAGGTGGTCGCCGAGGTCAACGTCAATGCCGAGGCGCTTGCCAGCGCCTCGGAGGAAGTCAGCGCCACCGCGCAGTCGCTGAGCCATGCCGCCAGCGAGCAGGCCGCGGGCGTGGAGGAAACCAGCGCGGCGCTGGAGCAGATGAGCGCCTCGATCGCGCAGAACACCGAGAACGCCAAGGTCACCGACGGCATGGCGGCCAAGGCGGCACGCGAGGCCAGCGAGGGCGGCGAGGCGGTGCGCTCCACCGTGGCGGCGATGAAGCAGATCGCGCAGAAGATCGGCATCATCGACGACATCGCCTACCAGACCAACCTGCTGGCGCTGAACGCGGCGATCGAGGCGGCGCGCGCTGGCGAGCACGGCAAGGGCTTTGCGGTGGTCGCCGCGGAAGTGCGCAAGCTGGCCGAGCGCAGCCAGGTCGCCGCGCAGGAGATCGGCGACGTCGCCATCTCCAGCGTCGAGCTGGCCGAGAACGCCGGCAAGCTGCTCGACCAGATGGTGCCGTCGATCCGGCGCACCTCCGACCTGGTGCAGGAGATCACCGCCGCCTCCGAGGAACAGACCTCCGGCGTCGGCCAGATCAACGCCGCGGTCGGCCAGCTCAACCAGACCACCCAGCAGGCCGCGTCCAACTCCGAGGAGCTGGCCGCCACCGCCGAGGAAATGAGCAGCCAGGCCGAGCAGCTGCAGCAGCTGATGAGCTTCTTCCGCACCAGCCAGGCGCCGGTGTTGCGACGCGCGCCAGCGACGGCGCGCAAGGCCGCAAAGCCGTCCGCCGCGCAGCGCTCGCGCTCGTTCACCTATGGCGATAGCGGCCTGGCGCTGGTGTCGGCGCCGGACGAAGCGCATTTCGACAGCTTCTGAACGATCGCGGCGCACTGCCTGCAGTCCATCCCCAATGCCACCGCGCCGCGGACGGCTCGCATTTCATCCTCAAGAGATCACGCCCGTGTTCGCCAACATGAAAATCGGTACGAGAATCGGCCTGGGCTTCGCCCTGGTCCTGCTGTTGATGCTTGGCATGGGCGTGTTCGCCACCGACAAGCTGGCCCAGGTCAACCAATCCTCGACCGACATGGCCCAGAACTGGATGCCCAGCATCCGCTACGTGCAGCAGATGAACACCAACACCTCCGACCTGCGCGTGGCCGAGCTGCAGCACGTGGTCAGCGAGCGTCCGGAGGAAATGGCCAAGCTCGATCACGCGATGGAGCAGATCCTGGCGGAGTACGCGAGCAATCGCGACCGCTATCTCAAGCTGATCTCCTCGCCTGAGGAAAAGGCCGACTACGACGACTTCGCGCGCAAGTTCGACGAATACCTGGCGCTGCACAAGCAGGTGCTGCAGCTGTCGCGCGAGCTCAAGACCAGCGAAGCGATGGCGCTGATGAACGGCCGGCAGCAGACCTTGTTCGACGATTCCTCGGCGATCCTGGACAAGCTGGTCGAGATCAACGTCAAGGGCGGCGAAGCCGCCAGCGCGCAGGGCGATGCGCTGTACGCCAGCGCGCGCAGCTGGATCATCGCGGTCATTGCGGCGTGCGTGCTGCTCGGCGCCGGCATCTCGGTGTTCATCGTGCGCGGGCTGATGCGCCTGCTCGGCGGCGAACCGGCCTACGTGGCCGAGATCGCCAACAAGGTGGCGCAAGGCGATCTTGCGCTGGACGTGAAGATCCGCGCCAACGACGGCGGCAGCGCGCTGTATGCGATGCGCAGCATGGTCGAGCGGTTGAAGCTGGTGATCGACGGCCAGCGCCGCGTGGTCCTGGCCGCCAACCGCGGCGACTTCTCCGAGCGGATCGCCCTGGATGGCCTGGCCGGCTTCCAGCGCGAGATGGGCCAGGGTCTGAACGACCTGGTGGACACCACCGGCAACAGCATCCAGGACGTGGTGCGGGTGATGAGCGCGCTGTCCGACGGCGACCTGACCCAGAGCATCGACAAGCCCTACGACGGCGCCTACGCGGAGATGAAGAACTACGTCAACGACACCATCGCGCGGCTGTCGCAGGTGGTCAGCGAGGTCAACGGCAGCGCCGAAGCGCTGGCCAGCGCGTCGGAGGAAGTCAGCGCCACCGCGCAGTCGCTGAGCCAGGCGGCCAGCGAGCAGGCGGCCGGGGTCGAGGAGACCAGCGCCTCGATCGAGCAGATGACCGCCTCGATCGCGCAGAACACCGAGAACGCCAAGGTCACCGACGGCATGGCCAGCAAGGCCTCCAACCAGGCGCTGGACGGCGGCGAATCGGTCCGCGCCACGGTGCAGGCGATGAAGCAGATCGCGCAGAAGATCGGCATCATCGACGACATCGCCTACCAGACCAACCTGCTCGCGCTCAACGCGGCGATCGAAGCGGCGCGTGCCGGCGAGCACGGCAAGGGCTTTGCCGTCGTCGCCGCGGAAGTGCGCAAGCTGGCCGAGCGCAGCCAGGTCGCCGCGCAGGAGATCGGCGACGTCGCCGGCTCCAGCGTCGAGCTGGCCGAGAACGCCGGCAAGCTGTTGGACGAGATGGTGCCGTCGATCAAGCGCACCTCCGACCTGGTGCAGGAGATCACCGCCGCCTCCGAGGAACAGGCCTCCGGCGTCGCCCAGATCAACACCGCGGTCGGCCAGCTCAACCAGACCACCCAGCAGGCCGCGTCCAACTCCGAGGAGCTGGCCGCCACCGCCGAGGAGATGAGCGGCCAGGCCGAGCAGCTGCAGCAGCTGATGAGCTTCTTCAAGCTCGCCGGCGCGGCGCCGGTGCGCCGCGCAGCGGCCGCGACCGCGACCGGGCGCAAGCCGTCACAGCAGCCCGCGCGTACCGCGGCCCGCAAGCCGTTCATGCGTTTCGCCGACAGCCAGCTCGCGCTGGCCGGCGATGCGCCGGACGAAGCCCATTTCGACAGCTTCTGAGGACAGGCCATGACCGCACACGCATCCTCCGCGCCGTCCGGCGGCACCGATCTGGCGCCGGACCAGTTCCTGACCTTCCTGCTCGGCAAGGAAATGTTCGGGGTCGGCATCCTCGGCATCAAGGAAATCATCGAGTACCGCACGCCGACCGACGTGCCGATGATGCCGCCGGCATTGCGCGGGGTCATCAACCTGCGCGGCGCGGTGGTGCCTGTGGTGGACCTGCAGCAGCGCTTCGGCCGCGCCGCCAGCGACGTCACCAAGCGCACCTGCATCGTCATCGTTGAAGTCGCCAACGGCAACGAACGCCAGGTGCTGGGGCTGCAGGTGGATGCGGTCAGCGAAGTGCTGGAGATCGCCGCCGCCGACATCGCCCCGGCCCCGGCCTTCGGCGCCGGCATCCGCCGCGAGTTCATCCACGGCATGGGCAAGGTCGGCGAGCGCTTCGTGATCCTGCTCGATGCCGATGCCGCGCTGTCCACCCAGGAGTTCGTCGCCATGGCCGGCATCGCGCCGGACGTCGAGGCGGGCGTGGCCGCCTGAGTTCACCGCATGGCGTGGCGCATCGCACCGCACCCAGCCCTTGTCCACCGGACGGAGTCCGCATGTCGCTCGTTCACGAAACCGCCACGCTCAGCCAATTCGGGACCGTCCTGGTCGTCGACGACAGCCAGGTCCAGTGCGAACACGCGCTGGCGCTGTGCCTGCGGCTGGGCGCGGTGGCGGTGGAAGGCGTGCACGACGGCCATGCGGCGCTGGCGCGGGTGATCCAGGGGCCGGCGCCGGGACTGCTGATCGTGGACCTGGAAATGCCCGGCATGGACGGCGTGCAACTGCTCGATGCGCTGGCCCGCTGCAACGTGCGCGTGCCGATCGTGGTCGCCTCGCAACGCGGCGCGGCGCTGATCGACTCGGTGCTGCAGGTCGGCCGCGCCAACGGCCTGCAGGTGCTGGCCGGGCTGGAGAAGCCGCTGCGCGCCGCCGAGCTCGGCACCGCCCTGCAGGCCAATCCGCCGCCGGCGCCGGCAGCGCGCAACGACGCCAACCTGGACGGCGCGACCGACGCGGCGATGCTGCGCGAGGCGCTGCGCCGCAGCGACATCGAAGTGGCGTACCAGCCCAAGGTGGACATGCGCAGCGGCCAGGTCAGCGGCGTGGAAGCGCTGGCGCGCTGGCGGCATCCGCTCAACGGCCAGATCGCGCCGGACCGCTTCATCGCCCTGGCCGAACGCGAAGGCCTGATCCATACGCTGACCGCCAGCGTCGCCGACCAGGCGATGGCGCGGCTGGCGACCTGGAAGCAATCCGGCTTCCGCCTGACCCTGGCGATCAACCTGTCGCCCTGCCTGCTGCAGGACCCGGGATTGCTCGACGAACTGCACAGCCAACTGCATCGGCACGGCCTGGTGCCGGCCGACGTGATCCTGGAGATCACCGAAAGCTCGCTGGTCGAGGCCAGCGCGCTGGGCATGCTGGCGCGGCTGCGGCTGCAGGGTTTCGGCCTGTCGCTGGACGACTACGGCACCGGCTTTTCCTCATTGCAGCAGCTGACCCGCATCCCCTTCACCGAACTGAAGATCGACCGCATCTTCGTGCACGACGCGCACCGCAGCCGCAATCTGCGCACCGTGCTGGAATCGGCGTTGGGCATGGCCCAGCGGCTGGGCCTGAGCACCGTCGCCGAAGGCATCGAAACGGTCGAGGACTGGCAACTGCTGCAGGAACTGGGCTGCGACCTCGGCCAGGGCTACCTGCTGGCGCGGCCAATGGGCGGCGGCGCGCTGAACACCTGGTTGCTCGAGCACCAGGCGCGGCTGCAGGAACACGGACCCACTTCGGCGCAAGCGCCGCATCACTGACACGCGGACCATCATGACCAGTACCGACACCATCACCGAGCAGGAATTCGGCAGATTCCAGCGCTTCATCTTCGACGCCGCCGGCATCACCATCTCCCCGGCCAAGAAGGCGATGCTGTGCGGGCGCCTGGGCAAGCGCCTGAAGGCGCATTCGCTGCAGACCTACACCCAGTACCTGAAACTGCTGGAAAGCCGCGAAGGCAGCGCCGAGGTGCAGACCGCGATCGACCTGCTGACCACCAACGAGACCTATTTCTTCCGCGAGCCCAAGCACTTCGACCTGCTGCGCCGGCTGGCCGGCGAGCACAAGGGCAGCGCGCCGTTCCGCAGCTGGAGCGCGGCCAGTTCCAGCGGCGAGGAGGCCTACAGCATGGCGATGGTGCTCGACGACGCGCTGCAGGGACGCGCCTACGAAGTGGTCGGCACCGACATCAGCACCCGCGTGCTGGAAAAGGCGCGCACCGGCCACTACCCGCTGCAGCGCATCGAGCACATGCCGCCGGCGCTGCTCAAGCGCTACTGCCTGAAGGGCCGCGGCGAATACGAGGGCAGCCTGCTGATCGACCGCAAGCTGCGCGACAACGTGCGCTTCCTGCACGCCAACCTCAATGCGTCGCTGCCCAACCTCGGCCAGTTCGACGTGATCTTCCTGCGCAACGTGATGATCTACTTCAACGGCCAGACCAAGCGCGAAGTGGTCGCGCGGGTGCTGTCCACGCTCAAGCGCGGCGGCATCTTCTGCATCGGCCACTCGGAAAGCCTCAACGACATCAACAACGAAGTCGTGCAGGTGGCGCCGTCGGTGTATCGCAAACCATGAGCGCCACTGCGGCCTCCCAAAGGAACGACCGATGACGACGACGATCAAGGCCATGGTGGTCGACGATTCGGCGGTGGTGCGGCAGGTGCTGGTGGCGGTGCTCAACGAAGCGCCCGGCATCGAGGTGATCGCCTCGGCCGCCGACCCGCTGCTGGCGATGGACAAGATGCGCCAGCAATGGCCGGACGTGATCGTGCTGGACGTGGAGATGCCGAAGATGGACGGCATCACCTTCCTGCGCAAGATCATGAGCGAACGCCCTACCCCGGTGGTGATCTGCTCCACGCTCACCGAGAAGGGCGCACGGGTGACCATGGACGCGCTGGCCGCCGGCGCGGTGGCGGTGGTGACCAAGCCCAAGCTGGGCCTGAAGCAGTTCCTCACCGACTCGGCCGAGGAACTGGTGGCCACGGTGCGCACCGCCGCGCGCGCCAACGTCAAGCGCCTGGCCGCGCGCAGCGCCGCGCCGCCGGTGGAACCGGAGATCAAGCACAACGCCGACGTGATCCTGCCGGCGCAGGGCGGCCGCGCGCTGGCGCAGACCACCGAACGGGTGATCGCGATCGGCACCTCCACCGGCGGCACCCAGGCGCTGGAGGAAGTGCTGACCGCGCTGCCGCGGGTCAGCCCCGGCATCGTCATCGTCCAGCACATGCCGGAGAAGTTCACCGCCGCATTCGCCGCGCGCCTGGACGGGCTGTGCCAGATCGCGGTGAAGGAAGCGGCCAACAACGACCGCGTGGTGCCCGGCCGCGCGCTGATCGCACCGGGCGGCAAGCACATGCTGCTGCGCCGCAGCGGCGCGCAGTATTTCGTCGAGGTCGTGGACGGGCCGCCGGTGAACCGGCATCGGCCGTCGGTGGACGTGCTGTTCCGTTCCGCCGCGCGCGCCGCCGGCGCCAACGCGCTGGGCATCATCATGACCGGCATGGGCGACGACGGCGCGGTCGGCCTGCTGGAAATGCGCCAGGCCGGCGCGCGCACCGTGGCCCAGGACGAACAGAGCAGCATCGTGTTCGGCATGCCCAAGGAAGCGATCAAGCGCGGCGGCGCGGAGAAGATCCTGCCGCTGAGCGGGATGGCGCGCGAGATCGTGCAGCAGCTCACATAGCGCGCTCGCCGGATTCTGCATTTGTAGGAGCGGCTCTGGGTGGCCTCGGGCCATCAGCCGCGACAGATGCTATCGGCGCCTGTCGCGGCTGAAGCCGCTTCTACAATTTCGCTGCGGTGCGTGCCGCTACAACTGCGACTCCACCGGCAACCAGCCGATCACCCGCGCCGCGGCGCGGCGCCAGAGGCCCGCTTCCGGCTCGCGCGCCCAGCTGCGCGGCGGCTGCGCCGCGTCGTCGTGCCAGCGCAGCGCACCATCCTGCAACGCCAGCCGGTAGCTCACCGGTGCCGACACCTTGGCCCGGTACAGCCGCTCCAGTTCGGCCGCCGCGGCGCGGTCGCGGAACAGCAGACCCATCTCGGTATTGAGGTTCATCGAGCGCGGGTCGAGATTGAACGAGCCGATGAACCCTTCGTCGCCATCGACCACGAACGCCTTGGTGTGCAGGCTGGCGCCGCTGGAGCCGAACAGGCTGCCGCCCGGGTCGCCCTTGGGCTTGAGCTCGAACAGGGCCACGCCCTGGCGCAGCAACGGCACCCGGTAGCCGGCATAGCCGCCATGCACGGCGACCACGTCGTTGGCCGCCAGCGAATTGGTCAGCACGCCGACCGCGACCCCGCGCTGGCGCAGCTGGCCGATCCAGCGCATGCCGTCGTCGCCCGGCACGAAGTACGGCGAGATCAGCGCCAGCTCGCGCTGCGCGCGGGCCATCTCGCCGACCAGCAGCGGCGTCATCCAGTCAGCGCGCGGCGGCGCGCCTTCAGCCTTCTCCGGCGGGTCGGAAACGATCCTGGCCTCGGCGCTCCAATGGATCGGGCGCTCGCCCTCGAGCAGGTTGCGCACGCTGGGCGAACGGCGCAGGCGTTGCGCGTAGGGGTGCGCCCGCGCCGAGCCCAGGCCGGCATCGATGCTGGCGCGCAGCCTGGGCAGCGCATCCGGCTCGGCCTGCACCAGCGCGCCGAGCGGCACCGCGGTGCGGCTGTTCCAGTAGGCGTCGAAGATCTGCGTGGCCTGCGCCACCGCCGGCCCGACCACGGCGACATCGGTGTCCATGAAGTTGGTGTCGCGCGAGGCATCGAAGTATTCGTCGCCGACGTTGCGCCCGCCGACCACCGCCATGCGCCCGTCGGCGATCCAGGCCTTGTTGTGCATGCGCCGGTTGACGCTGAAGAAGCGCAGCACCAGCTCCACCCCGCGCATCAGCGTGCCTTCGCGGGCGCGAGTCGGGTTGAACAGGCGCACCTCGATCAGCGGGTGGCTGTCCAGCGCGGCCAGCACCGAATTGCTGCCGTGCACGTTCATGTCGTCCAGCAGCAGGCGCACGCGCACGCCGCGGTCGGCGGCGCGCAGCAGTTCGTTGTAGAGCAGGTTGCCGGTGAAGTCCGGATGCCAGATGTAGTACTGCAGGTCCAGGCTGCGCCCGGCCGCGCGTGCGGCCACCGCGCGCACCGCAAACGCCTCGACGTTGTCGGACAGGATCACCATGCCGCTCTGCCCGGCATGGGCCGCGGTCAGCGGCGCCACCACGCGGTCGATCGGGGTGTGCACCACGCTTGCCGGCAGCGTATGGCTGGCCGGGCCGCGCACGCGGTCGGCGAAGCGGCCGTAGAAGTACAACGCCGCCAGCGAGGCCAGGATCAGCCCGGCCAGGGCGATGCCGCTCCGCTTCAACACCTTCTTCTTCATTCGCGCACGTCCCCGGGAAGTCGGCGCAGTGTAGGCAATGCGGTGTGTAGAGGGCCGTGCGGTTCGGCGGCAGCGAGCGTTCGCGCGCTCAGCCCGAATTGATGTGCTCCTTGCAGTACAGCCGCCGGTAGGCGGTCGGGGTCATGCCCAGGCGCTGGCGGAAGATGCGGCGGAAGTAGCCGCCGTCGCTGAAGCCGGCGCGCTGCGCGACCTCGTCGACGCCGCAGGTGTTCACCAGCAGCAGCTTCTCGGCGAAGGCGATGCGCTGGCGATGGATCGCCTCGGTCAGCGTGGTGCCGAACGCACGGCGGTAGATGCGCCCCAGGTAGTCCGGATTGCAGTGCAGCTGCGCGGCCAGCGTGGAGGCGTTGAGCGCGGTGTGGAACTGGGTGCCGATCAGCTGCTTGGCACGGTACGCCAGCGCCACGCCGGCACGGTCGGAGTCATGCGGGTCGGGCCAGGCGCCGGCCACGCATTGCAGCATCGACAGCACGATCGGCTCCAGCATCGGCAGCGTGCGCCGCTCCTCCTGCTCGCCGAGGAACCAGCGGAACAGGCCGACGAAGCGCTCCGGATCGCGGATCGCGGTGCGTTGCGGCATCGACAGCAGGGTCGCCTCGGCGGATGCGGCGGCGGCCGCCGCCACATCCGCCGCCAGTTCGAAATGCACCCAGTAGAAGCGCAGGTCGTCGGCGAAGCGGCCCAGGCCGGCATGCTCGCGGCCCGGCCACAGGAGCAGGGTCTCGCCGGGGCCGATATGGAAGTCGCTGTCCTGCTCGCGGATCGACAAGGTGCCGCGTTCGACGAAGATCAGTTCGTAGGACTGGATCACCCGCGTCGGATGCGCGCCGAGCCCGCGGGAAATGAACAGGCCGCCGTTCTGGACCCGGATCGGATAGGCGACTGCGAGTTCGAGCATGTCGGAAACGTCTCCCCTGTCGCGCCTCACGCTGCATTGCAGCAAATAACGCACGCTGCGACCGTCCGCGGCCACAGCATTGCGCAGGTCGGAATCGTACCGTTTTTATACTGCGCAGGCTCTTGTTCCGTTGCCGGCGGCATGCGACGTTTGCCGGGCGCCGCACTCCGCGCCCCGCAAGGAACCGTTCCGTTGAATGCGACCGCCGTTGGTCCCGTTGCCGCAGGCGCCGAACAGGCCGCCGCGCACAAACTCTCGCGCCTGGAAAAGTTCGGCTATGGCCTGGGCGATGCCGGCGGCACCATCGTCACCTGCCTGATCGCCAATTTCCTCACGTTCTTCTACACCGACGTGTTCGGGCTGACCCCGGCGCTGGTCGGCACCCTGTTCACCGTGCTGCGCATCGCCGACGCGGTGTCCGACCCGTTGATGGGCGTGCTCGCCGACCGCACCCGCAGCCGCTGGGGCCGCTTCCGCGGCTGGCAGCTGTGGATCGCGCTGCCGATCGGCATCGCCTGCGTGCTGACCTTCAGCACCCCGCAACTGGGCTACGCGGCCAAGGTCGCCTATGCCTTCGCCAGCTATTTCCTGCTGTCGCTGTGCTACACCGCGATCAACGTGCCGTACTGCGCGCTGATCAACAGCATGACCGGCGACCATCGCGAAGTGGTGTCGGCGCAGTCGTGGCGCTTCGTGCTGTGCGGCATCGCCGGCTTCCTGGTCTCGGTCGGCCTGCCGTGGCTGGTGCGGGTGCTTGGCGACGGCGACGTCGCACGCGGCTACCAGCTCGGCGTGGGCCTGCTCAGCGTGCTGGCGGTGGCGATGTTCCTGTGCTGCTTCTTCGCCGTGCGCGAGCGCGTGCCGGTCAGCCTGCTCGGCGAGGCGGGCATCGGCCAGCACCTGCGCGGGCTGCTGCGCAACGACCAGATGCGGCTGGTGCTGCTGATGTCGTTCCTGCTGATCAACGTGTTCAACATCCGCGGCGGCGGCTACCTGTACTTCATCACCTACGTGCTCGGCGGCAGCCCCGGCTACGCCTCGCTGTTCTTCGCGATGGTGGCGCTGGCCACGGTGCTGGGCGCGATCGTGGTCAATGCGCTGTGCCGCCGCTTCGATCCGCTGGCGCTGTACCTGCACACCAACCTGGCGCTGGCGGTGCTGGGCGTGCTGCAGTGGTGGATGCCCACCGGCCCGGCGCAGCAGACGCTGTGGCTGGGGCTGATCTTCGTCAACTGCCTGGTGCTGGGCTTCGCGCTGCCGCTGCACTTCTCGATCATGGCCTTCGCCGACGACTACGGCGCCTGGAAGAACCGGGTGCGTTCCTCCGGCATCAATTTCGCCTTCAACCTGTTCTGCATCAAGCTGGCCTGGGCCTCGAGCGCGGTGGTGATCAGCTACCTGTTCGTGCGCGTGGGCTACCGCGCCGGCGCCGAACACCAGACCGCCGCCTCGCTGCAGGCGATCACCCTGCTGGAAACGCTGATTCCCGCGGCTATCCACCTGCTGCTGGCCGCGGTGATCTACCGCTGCCGCCTGCGCCGGCCGCTGCTGGCCGAGGTCGCCGCCGACCTGGCCGCGCGCCCGGTGCACTGACGCCCTTCCCTCTCCCTCTCTCCCTCCCCAGGATCATCGCCTCCATGCCGCTTTCGCTCGCCCCGCCGCCCGAACTCCCGCTCGACCGCCTGCGCATCGCCGACCCGTTCTGGCAGCGCTACCAGCGCCTGGTGCAGGAGGTGGTGCTGCCCTACCAGTGGGACGCGCTCAACGACAACGTCGCCGATGCCGAACCCAGCCACGCGATCGAGAACTTCCGCATCGCCGCCGGCCGCAGCGACGGCGCGTTCTACGGCATGGTGTTCCAGGACAGCGACGTGGCCAAGTGGCTGGAAGCGGTGGCCTACCTGCTCGCGCAGCACCCCGATCCGGCGCTGGAACGCGATGCCGATGCCACCATCGAACTGATCGGCGCCGCGCAACAGGCCGACGGCTACCTCAACACCTATTTCACGGTGAAGGCACCGGAGCAGCGCTGGACCAATCTTGCCGAATGCCACGAGCTGTATTGCGCCGGGCACATGATCGAGGCCGGCGTCGCCTACCACCAGGCCACCGGCAAGCGCGCGTTGCTGGACATCGTGTGCCGGCTCGCCGACCACATCGATGCCACGTTCGGCCCCGGTCCGGAGCAATTGCACGGCTACCCGGGACATCCGGAGATCGAACTGGCCTTGATGCGTCTGTACGAAGCCACCGGCGAGCCGCGCTATCTCGCGCTGACCCGCTACTTCGTCGAACAGCGCGGCCGCACCCCGCACTACTACGACGAGGAATACGAAAAGCGCGGCCGCAGCTTTTTCTGGGGCGGCCACGGGCCGGCATGGATGATCGAGGACAAGGCCTACAGCCAGGCGCACGTGCCGGTCGCGCTGCAGACCACCGCGGTCGGCCATGCGGTGCGCTTCGTCTACCTGTACGCCGGCGTGGCGCATCTGGCGCGGCACAGCGGCGATGCGCAGCTGCGCGCGACCTGCGAGCGGCTGTGGGAGAACACCACCCAGCGGCAGCTGTACCTCACCGGCGCGATCGGCGCGCAGAGCTACGGCGAGGCCTTCAGCGTCGACTACGACCTGCCCAACGACACCGCCTACAACGAGAGCTGCGCGTCGATCGGGCTGATGATGTTCGCCAACCGCATGCTGCAGCTGGCGCCGGACAGCCGCTACGCCGACGTGATGGAGCGCGCGCTGTACAACACGGTGCTGGCCGGCATGGCGCTGGACGGGCGCCACTTCTTCTACGTCAATCCGCTGGAAGTGCATCCGCCCACCGTGCACGGCAACCACGGCTTCGACCACGTCAAGCCGGTGCGCCAGCGCTGGTTCGGCTGCGCCTGCTGCCCACCGAACATTGCCCGCGTGCTGACCTCGCTCGGCCACTACATCTACACCCGCCGCGACGACACGCTCTACGTGAACCTGTACGTCGGCAGCGACGCGGCTTTCGACGTGGACGGGCAGACGCTGACCCTGCGCCAGCGCGGCGATTATCCGTGGCAGGAGCAGGTCGAACTGAGCGTGGATTGCGAGGCCCCGGTCGAGGCGGCGCTGGCGCTGCGCCTGCCGGACTGGTGCCGCGCGCCGCAGCTGCGGCTCAACGGCGAAGCGGTCGCGATCGACGCGCACCTGCAGCACGGCTACTGCGTGCTGCGCCGGCGCTGGCAGCGCGGCGACACCCTGCAACTGGACTTGCCGATGCCGGTGATGCGGGTCAGCGGGCATCCGCGCGTGCGCCATCTGGCCGGCAAGGTCGCGCTGCAACGCGGGCCGCTGGTGTACTGCCTGGAGCAGGCCGACAACGGCGCGCAGCTGCATCAGCTGCGCCTGCCCGCCGGCGCGGCGATCCGTACCGAACCCGGCAGCGGCACGCTGGCCGGCCAGGTGCTGCTGCAGGCCGAGGGCGAACGCCTGCACGGCCACGACGACGCGCAGGCCGACGCCTTGCCGCTGTACCGCTACGACGCGCCGCCGGCATCGCGGCAGGCGCAGACCCTGACCTTCGTGCCCTACTTCGCCTGGGCCAACCGCGGCGAAGGCGAGATGCGGGTGTGGGTGGACGAACGCGGCGACGGCTGAGGCCGCTCGCCAGCGCGCGACGCGCTCACAGATCCGCGAGGATCTGCTCGCGCCGGTGTGCGTATTCCGCCTGATCGATCAGGCCCTGCGCACGCAATGCCTCTAGCGCGCGCAACCGCGCTTCCACCGATGCCGCGGGCGGCAGCGGCGGCGGCGCAGCGGCGCGCTGGGACATTCGTGCACGCCGGTCCGCGCGCATGGCCAACCACACCACCGCCAAGACCAGCACCGGCAGCGCCAGCACCACCAACAGAATCACCAAGTGCCAGACACTGAGATCGAACATCCCATCCTCCTTGATGCGGCGCGCACCGTGCGCGCGTTACTTGGCCTTGCCCTGATTGGCCACGGCCTCGGCCGCCTTCTTCGCCGCTTCCGGATCGCCGAGATAGCGGTAGGACTGCACCAGCAACGCATCGTCCAGCTCGAACAGCAGCGGAATGCCGGTGGGGATGTTGAGCTCCAGGATTTCCTCACGCGAAACGCCGTTCAAATACTTGTACAGCGCGCGCAGCGAGTTGCCGTGCGCGGTGACCAGCACGGTCTGCCCGGCCTTCAGCTGCGGCGCGATCGCGTCGTGCCAGTACGGCAGCACGCGCTCGAGCGTGGTTGCCAGCGACTCGGTGGCCGGCAGCGCGTTGCGGTCGAGCGTGGCGTAGCGGCGGTCGTGCAGCGGGTGGCCCGGGTCCTCGGCGTCCATCGGCGGCGGCGGGATGTCGTAGGAGCGGCGCCAGATCTTGACCTGCTCCTCGCCGTGCTTGGCCGCGGTCTCGGCCTTGTCCAGGCCCTGCAGGCCGCCGTAGTGGCGCTCGTTGAGGCGCCAGCTCTTGTGCACCGGCAGCCAGTCCTGGTCCAGCTCCTTCAGCGCGCCCTGCAGGGTGTGGATGGCGCGCTTGAGCACCGAGGTGTGCGCCACGTCGAACTGCAGCCCCTCCTCGCGCATCAGGCGGCCGGCGGCCACGGCTTCCTGGCGGCCTTGTTCGGTGAGCTCCACGTCCACCCAGCCGGTGAAGCGGTTATCCAGGTTCCACTGGCTCTGGCCATGGCGCAACAGTACGAGTTTGCGGGTCACTGCGACGGTCTCCGTTGGGGGGATGCAAGGGTCGTGCGGCCCTGGATTGTAGCGGGATCGCCGTAAGCGGTGCCGTGGTGGCCGCAGCGCGGATCCACCCAAGCGTTTCGATCCGGATCGATGTCACTTGTGGAAGCGACTTCAGTCGCGACAGGCGTTACCGGGAATGCCCGTCGCGACTGAAGTCGCTCCCACAACGCTTCGCCATCTGCAAATACCCGAGCCATACCGAGCGACGGTGCAGACCTGCACGCCACAGCCACGATCACCGCGCGATCATCGCCAGATGGACACTTCTTCGCACACGGTCTTCGGCGACTGGGACGGCAGCGTCGTGCAGGCGCGGGCGCTGCAGGCCACGCTGGCCAAACAGGTGCGCTTGCACGACGAGGTGGCGGACCCGCCGCGCTGGCTGGCCGGGTTCGACGTCGGCTTCGAGGACGAAGGCCGCATCACCCGCGCCGCCGCGGTGTTGATCGACGCCGACACCCTGCAGCCGCAGCAAGCCGAGATCGCCCGCGTGCCGACCTCGATGCCCTACGTGCCGGGCCTGCTGAGCTTCCGCGAACTGCCGGCGCTGCTGGCCGCGCTGGCGTTGCTGCGGCAGCGCCCGGACCTGGTGTTCGTCGACGGCCAGGGCATCGCCCATCCGCGCCGGCTCGGCATCGCCGCGCACTTCGGCGTGGTCACCGGCCTGCCCAGCATCGGCGTGGCGAAGAAGCTGCTGGCCGGGCGCTACGACGAACCCGGGCCGCAGGCCGGCGACCACAGCCCGATCGTGCATCGCGGCAACACCGTCGGCTGGGCGCTGCGCAGCAAGCCGCGCTGCAATCCGTTGATCGTCTCGCCCGGCCACCGCGTGGCGGTGGACAGCGCGCTGGACTGGACCCAGCGCTACCTGCGCGGCTACCGCCTGCCGGAGCCGACCCGCCTGGCCGACCGCCTGGCCTCGCGCCGCGGCGAGGTCGCGATCCCGACCCAGCCCGGGCTGCTGTAGCCCCGGCGCGACGTGCGCAGGCCGCGGTGTGCCCCGGCGCACAGCGGAACGTTGCGTTTTGCCAGCGCCCAGGCGCCCTGCCGCGACGGCGTGCGAAGCTTGCATCCCCGTTCGCCGCGAGTGCCCGCCATGCCCACCCTGATCGCCCCCCGCGTCCACGACATCGGCGGTTTCCAAGTGCGCCGCGCGGTGCCCAGCCTGCAGGCGCGCAGCGTCGGCCCGTTCGTGTTCATCGACCACATGGGCCCGGCGATCTTCGAGCCCGGCCACGGCGTCGACGTGCGCCCGCATCCGCATATCGGCCTGGCCACGGTGACCTTCCTGTGGTCCGGCGAGATCGGCCACCGCGACACGCTCGGCTCGGACCAGGTGATCCGCGCCGGCGACGTCAACTGGATGACCGCCGGGCGCGGCATCGCCCATTCCGAGCGCACGCCTTCGCCGCTGCGCGCGCAGCCGCATCCGCTGCACGGCATGCAGACCTGGGTGGCGCTGCCGAAGTCGGCCGAGGAAACCGCACCGGCGTTCTACCACCACGCCGCCGCCAGCCTGCCGCAACAGCGCCGCGACGGGGTGTGGCTGCGGGTGATCGCCGGCCGCGCCTACGGCGAGGAATCGCCGGTCAAGGTGTTCGCCGACACGCTGAACGTGGCGCTGGACCTGGACGCGGACGCGGAGATCGACCTGGACACCGGCCACGTGCAGCGCTCGCTGTACGTGCTGGAGGGCGAGGCGCAACTGGACGGCGTGGACATCCCCGCGCGCTACTTGGTGTTGCCCGAACCCGGCGCGCGCGGCCGGCTGCGCGCCAAGACCCCGCTGAAGGCGATGCTGATGGGCGGCGAACCGCTGGACGGGCCGCGCCACCTATGGTGGAACTTCGTCTCCAGCTCCACCGAGCGCATCGAGCAGGCCAAGCGCGACTGGCAAGAAGGCCGCTTCGGCCTGATCCCCGGCGACGACCAGGAATTCATTCCGCTGCCCGAGCCCGGCAAGTAAGGGCTGCCGGCACGCCGGGCCGCCGCCGCGTCCGCAGCGGCGACCTGGCCGTGCATGATTGCGGCACAAACGTTGAACTGAGACCGTCCGCACTATTCAATGGCGGAACCGCCCACACGGGGCGGCGCCTTTCATGACACGGAGCTTGTTATGTCAATGACCAAACGCCTGACGGCGGAATTTCTCGGTACGTTCTGGCTGGTACTCGGCGGCTGCGGCAGCGCGGTGCTCGCCGCCAAGTTCGGCGGCGACGGCAACCCCCTGGGTATCGGCCTGCTCGGGGTCGCGCTGGCGTTCGGCCTGACCGTGCTGACCGGGGCGTATGCGTTCGGCCATATTTCCGGCGGCCATTTCAACCCGGCGGTCAGCCTCGGCCTGTGCGCCGGCGGACGCTTCCCCATGGCCGACGTGCTGCCCTACGTGGTGGCGCAGGTGGCCGGCGCGATCGTGGCCGGATTCGTCTTGCTGCAGATCGCCCAGGGCGCGCCCGGCTTCGCGATCGATCCGGGCCAGGCCGGCGCATTCGCCAGCAATGGATACGGCGCGTTGTCGCCCGGGGGCTATTCGCTGGTTGCCGCCCTGCTGTGCGAAGTGGTGCTCACCGCAGTGTTCCTGCTGGTCATCATGGGCGCGACCCACCAGAACGCACCGGCCGGATTCGCCCCGATCGCGATCGGCCTGGCGCTGACCCTGATCCACCTGATCAGCATCCCGGTGACCAACACGTCGGTCAATCCGGCCCGTTCGACCGGCGTGGCGCTATTCGCCGGCAGCGGCGCGATCGGCCAGCTCTGGCTGTTCTGGGTCGCCCCGCTGCTCGGCGGCGTGATCGGTGGCGCGCTCTACCGCGTGCTTGGCAGGCGCTGAACACCGCCCGCGTCCACGCCGCAATGCCGGCGTGGACGCGGCCGGACATCACATCCCGGCACGCTGCCTGCTGCCGACCGACCCGGGGAATCGCGTCCGCGGCGCGATCGCGGCGTTCGCGGCTCGGAGCGAGGCTTGCGGATCGCGGCAGCCGGATCGGCACGCCAATTGTCAAGTGCCGCCAGCTGGGCTATGGTTCGGCACAGCGGCCGGGGCAATTGCAGCCGCACACACCGGGACACGCACTGCGTAGGGGTATGCACTGCACCGATCCCGCAATGCAACGAGGGTGACGTGGCGTGCCGGCCTGCGTGGGCGTGCGCTGAAAAGATCGAGACCGTCGCACTGCGGCGGCGCATGGGGACATCGCGAATGAAGCTTGCAAACTGGCTTACCGGCCCCTTGGTTCTGGCCGCCGTGCTGCCTGCGGCCGCCGCCATGGCGCAGCAGGCGCAGAACTGCCCGCAACTGCCGCCGCAGGCGAAGCTGCAGTGGAACGAGCGCAGCGACAAGGGCTTCATCGTGTGCCGGGCCGTGGCCGCCGACGGCCGCCAGGTGCTGGGCATGATGCTGACCGCGCGCGACCCGAACATCCCGCTGGCGCGCAACCTGCGCGAAGAGAAAGGCAGCATCGCCGGCGAGAGCATGCACTGGTACCGGCCCGACCTGGGCGGCGTCGACGCCCCCGGCCTGGCCTCGCGCCGCGTCACCGTGGTCGAGCTGGGCAAGGACCACTACGCGCAGGTCTGGATCGACGCCGGCGACGTGCAGGAACTGCAATGGCTGCAGTCGCTGGTGCAGGGCCTGGACATGAGCCCGACCCGGCTGGCGCTGGATCGCTGAAGCAAACTGGCTTTCAGCGCATCGCCCTTTGTGGGAGCGACTTCAGTCGCGACAGGCTTTACCGGGAAGGCCCGTCGCGACTGAAGTCGCTCCCACACTATGCTGCCCGCGACAGCTTAGGCAGAAGCTAGAACCGCCCTTCCTGGAAATCCACGAACGCCTGCATCAGCTCTTCGCGCGTGTTCATCACGAACGGCCCGTGCCGCGCCACCGGCTCGCGCAGCGGCCGCCCGGCCACCAGGATCAGCCGCGCGCCGGCGTTGCCCGCCTGCAGCTGCAGCAGGTCGCCGCCGCCGAGCACGGCCAGGGTCTGCGCCGGCAGTGCGCGCATGGCCTCGCCCTCGCCCACCGCCGCCGCGCCCTCGTAGGCATAGGCGAACGCGTTGTGTCCGTCCGGCAGCAGGAAGTCCCAGCGCGCGTCGGCGTCGAGCGCGATGTCCAGATACAGCGGATCGGTGGCCGGCTGCGCGATCGGCCCGTGCACGTCGCCGACCTGGCCGGCGATCACCTTGACCGTCACCCCCGGCGCCGGCTGCGCCAGCGGAATGCGCTCGGGCGCGAACTCCTGGTAGCGCGGCGCGGTCATCTTGTCGCGCGCCGGCAGGTTCACCCACAGCTGGAAGCCGCGCATGCGCCCGGACTCCTGCTCCGGCATCTCCGAATGCACCAGGCCGCGGCCGGCGGTCATCCACTGCACGCTGCCCGGAGTCAGCAGGCCCTCGTTGCCGTGGTTGTCCTTGTGCCGCATGCGCCCATCGAGCATGTAGGTGACGGTCTCGAAGCCGCGATGCGGATGGCTGGGGAAGCCACCGATGTAGTCCTCGGCGCGGTCGGTGCCGAATTCGTCCAGCAGCAGGAACGGATCCAGCTCGGGCAGTTCGGCGCCGCCGATGACCCGGGTCAGCTTGACCCCGTCGCCGTCGGCGGTGGCGCGGCCACGGATCGTGCGCAGGATGCGCGCGGGCGCGGCGGTGGTGGTGTCGGTCATGGCGGCAATCTCCTGGTGAAGCACCCGATATGGGCGTGCACACGGCGACGGCCAATCGCGACCGGCGCAACCCATCGTTCCATCGCGGACTTACGCCAGGCGTCCCGCGGCCCGCCTGGCGTGCCGGCGCTGCGCTGGTGCCGGCCGTACGAGCTCCTGTGGGAGGGGCTTCAGTCCCGACTGCAGCCAGGCTGGGCGATTCCAGACCCTGCTCTTCCACCCGATGCCTCGGGCCTGATGCCGATCGCGGGCCACCTCAACGCGCCGCGGCCTGCACCACCGTCATCGTCAGGACCTGCGTCGATGGCAGCGCACGCCGGTCCAGCACTGCTGCCCTGCCGCCGGCCCTACAAGCTGCTGTGGGAGGGACTTCAGTCCCGACTGCAGCCAGGCAGGGCGATTCCACGCCCTGCTCTTCCACCCGATACCTCGCACCCGATGCCGATCACGGGCCACCTCAACGCGCCGCAGCCTGCACCACCGTCATCGCCAAGACCAGCGCCGATGGCAGCGCTCGCCGGTCCAGCACTGCTGCCCTGGCGCCGGCCCTACAAGCCGTTGTGGGAGGGACTTCAGTCCCGACTGCAGCCAGGCCCGGCGATTCCACGCCTGCTCTTCCACCCGATGCTTCGGGCCTGATGCCGATCACGGGCCAGCGCGACGCGCGCAGCCTGCACCTGGTCATCGCCAAGACCTTCGCCGATGCGACGCACCCCGGCCCAGCGCCATCGCCCACGACCGCGGCCTACGACCAAAGTACTAGGGCCACGACGTGTCCCGGGATTGACCCCCCAGGCCATCGGGGCGACCCTTGCCGGAATCTCGTCGGGGAGCGATCTGCATGAAAGGGTTTTCCAAACTGGCCTGGGCCGCGCTCGCGGTGCTGGCGGCGTTCTGCCTGGGCACCATCGCCCTGCGCCGCGGCGAACACATCAACGCGCTGTGGATCGTGGTCGCCGCGGTCTCGATCTACCTGATCGCCTATCGCTTCTACAGCCTGTTCATCGCCACCAAGGTGATGCAGCTCGACCCCACCCGCGCCACCCCCGCGGTGCTCAACAACGACGGCCTGGACTACGTGCCGACCAACAAGCACGTGCTGTTCGGCCATCACTTCGCCGCCATCGCCGGCGCCGGGCCGCTGGTCGGCCCGGTACTCGCCGCGCAGATGGGCTACCTGCCCGGGCTGCTGTGGCTGGTGGTCGGCGTGGTGTTCGCCGGCGCGGTGCAGGACTTCGTGGTGCTGTTCCTGTCCAGCCGCCGCAACGGCCGCTCGCTCGGCGACCTGGTGCGCGAGGAGATGGGCCAGGTGCCCGGCACCATCGCCCTGTTCGGCGCGTTTCTGATCATGATCATCATCCTGGCGGTGCTGGCGATGGTGGTGGTCAAGGCGCTGGCGGAAAGCCCGTGGGGCATGTTCACGGTGATCGCGACGATGCCGATCGCGATCCTGATGGGCGTGTACATGCGCTACATCCGTCCCGGCAAGATCGGCGAGATCTCGATCGTCGGGCTGATCCTGCTGCTGGCCGCGATCTGGTTCGGCGGCAAGGTCGCCGCCGACCCGACGTGGGGGCCGGCCTTCACCTTCACCGACGTGCAGATCACCTGGATGCTGATCGGCTACGGCTTCGTCGCCTCGGTGCTGCCGGTGTGGCTGCTGCTGGCGCCGCGCGATTACCTGTCCACCTTCCTCAAGATCGGCACCATCATCGCCCTGGCCATCGGCATCCTGGTGGTCATGCCCGACCTGAAGATGCCGGCGCTGACCCAGTACGCGCACAACGGCATGGGCCCGGTGTGGACCGGCGGCATCTTCCCGTTCCTGTTCATCACCATCGCCTGCGGCGCGGTATCCGGTTTCCATGCGCTGATCTCCTCCGGCACCACGCCCAAGCTGCTCGCCAACGAAGGCCACATGCGCTACATCGGCTACGGCGGCATGCTGATGGAGTCGTTCGTCGCGGTGATGGCGCTGGTCGCCGCCTCGATCATCGAACCGGGCGTGTATTTCGCGATGAACGCGCCGGCCTCGATGGTCGGCAGCGACGTCGTCGCGGTCGCGGCGAAAGTCAGCGAATGGGGCTTCGCGATCACTCCCGAAGTGCTCGAGGCCACCGCCCGCGACATCGGCGAGACCACCATCCTGGCACGCGCCGGCGGCGCCCCGACCCTGGCGGTGGGCATCGCGCAGATCCTGCACCAGCTGCTGCCGGGCGAGGACATGATGGCGTTCTGGTACCACTTCGCGATCCTGTTCGAAGCGCTGTTCATCCTTACCGCGGTCGACGCCGGCACCCGCGCCGGGCGCTTCATGCTGCAGGACCTGCTCGGCAACTTCGTCCCGGCGCTGAAGAGGACCGAGTCGTGGGGCGCCAACATCATCGCCACCGCCGGCTGCGTGGCGCTGTGGGGCTACCTGCTGTACACCGGAGTCAAGGACCCGTACGGCGGCATCCGCACGCTGTGGCCGCTGTTCGGCATCTCCAACCAGATGCTCGCCGGCATCGCGCTGATGCTGGGCACGGTGGTGCTGTTCAAGCTCAAGCGCGACCGCTACGCCTGGGTGACCATCGTGCCGGCGCTGTGGCTGCTGATCTGCACCACCTACGCCGGGCTGATCAAGATCTTCGACCCGAACCCGGCGCAGGGCTTCCTGGCGCAGGCGCACAAGTTCCAGGACGCGATCGCCAGCGGCACCATCACCGCGCCGGCCAAGACGGTGGCGCAGATGCAGCAGATCGTCACCAACGCCTACGTCAACACCGGGCTGACCGCGCTGTTCCTGTTCGTGGTGTTCTCGGTCCTGATCTACGCGGTCAAGACCATCCTCGCCGCGCGCCGCAACCCGCAGCGCAGCGACAAGGAAACCGCGTACGTGGCGCTGCAGCCGCACCAGATGGCGGACCTGTGATGAGCAACGACCTGGTCCCGGTCGGCCAGTACCAGGCGCACCGCCGGCTGTGGCGGCGCCTGGTGCAGACCGCGCGGCTGTGCTGCGGCATCCCCGACTACGATAACTACGTGCGCCACGTGCTGGAGAAGCACCCCGACCGCCAGCCGATGGACTACAAGACCTTCTTCCGCGAGCGCCAGGAAGCGCGCTATGGCGGCAAGAGCGGGTTTCGTTGTTGTTGAAGCTCGGGACTCGGGACTCGGGACTCGGGACTCGGGACTCGGGACTCGGGACTCGGGACTCGGGACTCGGGACTCGGGA
>NZ_JAYIQP010000023.1:0-56649 GCF_035026585.1 Xanthomonas sp. WHRI 7945 | reverse complement strand
GGACTTCCCGCACCTCCTCCGATGATCAGTCGGAAGACATAACGCCGTAGAGGCCCTATGTCCAGATACAAGGAGCGGCTTCAGCCGCGACAGGATTTATCCGGATAGAGCCTGTCGCGGCTGAAACCGCTCCTAAAGGTTTCGTTTGCGTGCAAACAAGCAAAAAAGATCGCTCGAACTGCATGGGCTCTCTAGGCCTTCCGACTGCCGCGCCACCTGCACCTGCAGGTCGGCTGTCTTGCGGATGCCGGATGCGGGCCGTTGCAGCCCGCGGCGCGTTTGTGGGAGCGACTTCAGTCGCGACGCATTGCCGGTAGAGCCCGTCGCGACTGAAGTCGCTCCCACACCTTGGCATCAGTCGATATGGAAATTTTCTGGCAACTGCTCATTCACGCAGCGCGTTACACTGCATGCGCCGCTGTTGCCTGCGTTCAGTCCAGGCCTTCGGCATGCAGCGCCGCCTGCACTTGCGGATCGGCCATCATGTGTTCGAAGAAGCGTTGCAGGTGCGTGCCGAGCTCGATCTTCAAGGCGCGCGCCCAGCGCAAGGTGACGAACAGATAGGCATCGGCGATGGAGCGTTGCGCGCCGCCGAGCCATGCCTGCGTTGCCAGGTGCGCGTCCACGCGCGCATACAACGTGCGCAGGCGCTCACGCGCATGCTCCTGGGTGCGCGCGATCACCGCCGCGTCTTCCAGGTAGCGCGTGCTGCCGAACATGGGATGGAAGGCTGGATGCAGGTCGGCGTTGAGGAAGGCGAGCCAACGCTGCACTTCGGCGCGGCCGCGCGCGCTGCCGTCGCCGGCAAGCTGCGCGGCCGGCGCCAGGTCGGCGATGTAGTTGAGGATCGCCGAATTCTGGGTCAGCGCCCAGTCGTCCACCTGCAGCGTCGGCACCGCGCCGGCGGGATTGAGGGCGAGATAGGCCGGCGCCTTCATCGACGCGGCATCGAGCAGTTCCAGTTCGAACGGCAGGTCTGCCCAGCGCAGCGCAATGTGGTCGGCCAGCGAGCAGGCGCCGGGCTTGGAATACAGTTTCATTGCGGCACTCCGCACAGACAAAGGGCCGGGAAGCGTACCCGGCCCTGCATGCCGTTGGCGATAGTGCGGCAGTGCGCGATCAGGACGCGTTGCGCGGCCGCAGCTTCTGTACGCGGTAGAACGTGTGGTCGCCGATCGTCGCGACCTGGTAGGCATTGCGCCAGCTGGGGCTGGCGATCGCATGCGCGGCGAAGTGGCTGGCGCCGGGCACGATCTCCTTGCGCTGGCCCTGCGGCAGCGCCCAGTTGCGCTCCGCGGCAAAGGCGACGTCGACCGCATCGGCCCAGGCATCGTCGTTCTTCAGTTCGGTGCCGGGTTTCACCAGCCCCGGCGCGAACTGTTTGCGCGCGGTGACCACCTGGCACATCGAGTTGCCCCACAGGCCGCTGTCCAGGCGCCGCAGCGCCACTTCGGCGACCGCCTGCTGGCCGCGCAGCGTCTGGTCGCGCGCTTCCAGATACACGGTGGTGCTCAAACACAACGAATCGGCGGCGGGTTGCGGCAACAGCTGCGACAGCCAGAGAATCCAGGCCAGTTTCATATGACTCCTTGCTCCGTATGGGCCGTCATCGGGGCTGCACCGGGTGGCGCGGCAAGGCGATGCGGCTTGGCGTCATGGGGAGGCGGCCTGTCACGGGCCGCCCGGGTGCCGGCGCAATCTGGAGGCCGGCGGATCCACCAAGATGGGTGGATCAGAAGTGGCGCGCACAATAGGCGCCGCTTCCCCAATCGCAACTGAACCCCTGACATTGACAGCGCTCACATTGGCTGTGGTGCGCTGCAGCGCGAGTCGACGGTCGCATCGTTGCGCATGCGCGAACCTTGTGCATCACATTTGCATCACGCTGCATGGAGTTGCGCGATTGGTCTCGACGCGTATCGCGCAATGACGATTCCATCGAAGAATCGAACGCGGCAACGATGTGCTGAGCGGCGACAGTGACAACGCTGTGCCTATAGCGTCGTGGCGAACGCCGCATGTGGATGCGCGATTGCGGTTCCGGCTTCGACAATGCGCTAAGTCGGAGAACCGCAACTGCATCGCCAAGCTGCATGACGCGAACATCGCGTTGTATGCGTTGCCGCATAGCGAACCGCGCTGAAGCGTGCGCATGACGTTACGCGTTGGCCATATTCTGTCTGTTGGCGGCGGACGCGGTGCCTTGCCTGTATCGGCCGTGCCTGCGCGCAAGTCGAATGCGTTGTCTATCAATTATCCGGACAGCGCCTGCTGCAACTCCGGAAGGGAGATCCGCAGGCCGTTGCCGGACTGGAGCCGCAGCGCGCCGAACGCCATCGGCAGCAGGCCAGCGACGCGGCGCAGCCCTGCATCGCGCGGGTGTCGCCGATGGTGCGCCGGTACCACGCGCGTGCTGCGCGACGAACTGGCCGAGCGCGTGTACACCGCGCTCGGCGCATTGCCACCTGCGCAGTTGCGACAGCGCCTCGCCCTGGTGATCCAGGTGTTGCGCGCGTCCTTTCCCTGCGTCCGCTAAGCGCATGCCGCTATCGCCGCACGCGCGCCTAGAGCTGCGCCGCCAGGCGGCTGCCTTGGGCGATCGCGCGCTTGGCATCCAGCTCCGCGGCGACGTCGGCACCGCCGATCAGGTGCACCTTGCGGCCGGCAGCCTGCAGTGCATCGTGCAGGTCGCGGCGCGGCTCCTGGCCTGCGCAGACCACCACGGTGCCGACCGGCAACAGCTGTTCTGTACCGTCCACGCGGATGCGCAAGCCGGCGTCGTCCATGCCAAGGTACTCGACCCCGCCGAGCATGCTCACGCCCTTGGCCTTGAGCGCGGCGCGGTGGATCCAGCCGGTGGTCTTGCCCAGGCGCGCGCCGGGTCGGCCGGCACTGCGCTGCAGCAGCCACACCGTGCGCGCTGGCGCTTCCGGCTGCGGCTTGCGCAACGCGCCGCGCGTTTCGAACTGCGGATCCACGCCCCATTCGGCCATCCAGCGCGCCGGATCCAGCGCGGTCGATTCGCCGGCGTGTACCAGGAATTCGCCGACGTCGAACCCGATGCCGCCGGCGCCGATGATCGCGACCTTGTCCGCGGCCTGTACCCGGCCTTGCAGTACGTCGAGATAGCTGACCACATTGGGATGATCCGCGCCCGGGAAATCGACCGCGCGCGGCACGATGCCGGTGGCCAGCACCACCTCGTCGAAGTCGGCCAGCAGCGCCGCATCGGCGGTGGTGCGCAGGCGCACGTCCACGCCGGTGGCGTCGAGCTGGTGGCGGAAATAGCGCAGTGTCTCGTGGAACTCTTCTTTACCGGGAATGCGCTTGGCGACGTTGAACTGGCCGCCGATCTCCGCGGCGCTGTCGAACAAGGTCACGCGATGGCCGCGCTCGGCGGCGACCGTGGCGCAGGCCAGCCCGGCCGGGCCGGCGCCGACCACGGCGATGCGCCGCGGCGTCGCCGTGGGCAGGTAGTTGAGTTCGGTTTCGGCCGCCGCGCGCGGATTGACCAGACAGCTGGCGGTCTTGTTCTCGAACACGTGGTCCAGGCACGCCTGGTTGCAGGCGATGCAGGTGTTGATCGCCTGCGCCTGGCCGCGCCGCGCCTTGTTCGGCCACTCCGGATCGGCCAGCAGCGGCCGCGCCAGCGACACCATGTCGGCGCCGCCGCCGGCGAGGATGCGCTCGGCCACGTCGGGCATGTTGATGCGGTTGGTGGCGATCAGCGGCACCCGCACATGCGGCTTGAGCTTGGCGGTGACGCCGGCGAAGGCGGCGCGCGGCACCGAGGTGGCGATGGTCGGCACGCGCGCCTCGTGCCAGCCGATGCCGGAGTTGATCAGCGTCGCGCCAGCGGTCTCGATCGCCTGCGCCTGCGCCACGATCTCCTGCCAGTCGCTGCCGTCCTCGACCAGGTCCACCAGCGACAGCCGATAGATGATGATGAAGTCCGGCCCGCAGGCCTCGCGGATGCGGCGCACGATCTCCACCGCGAAGCGCATGCGCTTGCTCGCGTCGCCGCCCCAGGCATCGTCGCGGCGGTTGCTGCGCGGGGCCACGAACTCGTTGATCAGATAGCCTTCCGAGCCCATCACTTCGACGCCGTCGTAGCCGGCCTCGCGCGCCAGCCGCGCGGCGCGCGCGTAGGCGCCGATCTGGCGCTCGACGCCGCGTGCGGACAGCGCGCGCGGGGTGAACGGATTGATCGGCGCCTTCAGCTTTGACGGTGCCACCGACAGCGGGTGGTAGGCGTAGCGCCCGGCATGCAGCAGCTGCAGGCAGATCTTGGCGCCGTGCGCATGCACCGCGCGGGTCACCTGCCGGTGCGGGCGCACTTCCCACGGCCACGACAGCTTGCCGCCGAACGGCTTCAGCCAGCCGACCACGTTCGGGGCGAAGCCGCCGGTGACGATCAGCCCGGCGCCGCCGGCGGCGCGTTCGGCGAAATACGCGGCCAGCTTGGGGAAGTCGCGGGCGCGGTCCTCCAGGCCGGTGTGCATCGAGCCCATCAGCACCCGGTTGCGCAGTTGGGTGAAGCCCAGGTCGAGCGGGGCGAACAGGTGCGGATAGGCGGCGGGGGACGGGTCGGGCTGGCCGGAGGCGGGCGACATGGCTTGGATACGCTGGCGTACGGAAGCGCGCAGGGTGACGCGAAACCTGGGCTACGGCAAGAGGGGCGTGCCTTTACCTTTAGTCTTTGCCGTTGTCTTGAGTTCTGGCGCTAGGATTTTGAAGCTTTGAAGCAAGAGCAAAAAGCTTCCGCTGGCGCGGGTTACTTTTCTTTGGCTTGTGCAAAGAAAAGTAACCAAAAGAAAGCACACCCCCGCAGCGCGCCTTCCGCGCTGCGCGCTCCAGGTCCGCAGCCCCGACGGGCATTTTTCGATGGCACATCCATGTGCCAACGAAAAACGTCGCGCATCCTGCGCGCCGCCCTTCGGGTATTCGCCCGCCGGGTCTGCCGCGCTGAGGGGACCCCGGTAGATCAAAAGCATAGCAACAGCAACAGCGAAGGCAGCGGCGACTGGGACGCACGGTCAAGACCGCCGCGCGCGCGAAGCGAAGGCGATCGCCCCCGTGCCCCCGATCGAACTGCGCTGGCCGCTCAGCCCCAGCCGGCCAGCGCCAGCTTGCCGATGGTGCTGCCCGATTCCAGACGCCGGTGCGCTTCGCGCAGGTTGGCCGCGTCGATCGGCGTCAGTGTCTCGGTCAGCGTGGTGCGCAGTTCGCCGGCATCGACCAGGCTGGCGGTGCGTGCCAGGATCCGGTGCTGCTCGATCATGTCGGCGGTCTTGAAGCGCGCCCGCGCGAACATCATTTCCCAGTGGATGCCGATGCACTTGGACTTGTACGGATCGCCGATGCGCAGTGCGCCGGCCGGTTCCACGATCAGGCCGACATGGCCCTGCGGCGCGACCAGTTCGCCGAGCGCGTCCCAGTAGCGGTCGGTGTCGGCCAGGTTCAATGCCGCATCCACCTGTTCGATGCCCAGGGCCTGCAGCTGCGGCGCCAGCGGCTGGCGATGGTCGATCACGTGCTGCGCGCCCAGTTGCAGACACCAGTCGCGGGTCTGCTGGCGCGACGCGGTGGCGATGACCTCGAAGCCGGCGTGCCGCGCCAGTTGGATCGCGATCGAGCCGACGCCGCCGGCGCCGCCGATCACCAGCAGGCGCCGGCCGCGGTTGCGCTCGTCGTCGAAGTCGAACGGCATGCGCTGGAACAGCAGTTCCCACGCGGTCAGCGTGGTCAGCGGCAGCGCCGCGGCCTGCGCGAAATCCAGCGTCGCCGGCTTGCGCGCGACGATGCGCGCATCCACCAGCTGATATTGCGCATTGCTGCCGGCGCGGGTGATGTCGCCGGCGTAATAGACCTCGTCGCCGGGTTCGAAGCCCTCGACATCGGCACCGACCGCCTCGACCACGCCGGCCGCGTCGTAGCCCAGCACCTTGGGCTGCGCCTCCACCTGCGGCTTGGGGGCGCGCACCTTGGTGTCGACCGGGTTGATCGACACCGCCTCCACTCGAATCAGCAGGTCGAAACCGGTGGGCGCGGGCGGCTTGGGCAAGTCCACGTCGAGCAGCGACTGCGGATCGTCGATCGGCAGGTAATGGGTGAGGGCGACGGCTTTCATGATGTCTCCAGGCGTGGGGGAATCGGTGGCGGGAAGGCGGTGGGTGTCCGGCTCATACCGGCCGCGGATTGCGTTCGGCGAAGCCGCGCTGGTGCCAGTACGGGTACGGCGGCACCGCCGCGCTGGCCTCGTCCAGGCGCCGCACCTGCGCGGCGTCGAGGTTCCAGCCGACCGCGCCCAGGTTCTGCCGCAACTGCTCCTCGTTGCGCGCGCCGATGATGACGCTGCTCACCGTGGGCCGCTGCAGCAGCCAGTTCAGTGCGATCTGCGGCACGCTCTTGCCGGTTTCGGCGGCGATCGCATCCAGCGCGTCGACCACCCGGTACAGGCGCTCGTCCTCGACCGGCGGGCCGGCCTCGGTGACCTTGCTGTTGTGCAGGCGGCTGCTTTCCGGCAGCGGCTGGCCGCGGCGGATCTTGCCGGTCAGCCGGCCCCAGCCCAGCGGGCTCCACACCACCGCGCCGACGCCCTGGTCCAGGCCCAGCGGCATCAGTTCTTCCTCGTAGTCGCGGCCGATCAGCGAGTAGTAGGTTTGATTGGCGACGTAGCGCGACCAGCCGTAGCGGTCGGCCACCGCCAGCGACTTCATCAGGTGCCAGCCGGAGAAGTTGGACACGCCCAGGTAGCGGATCTTGCCGGCGCGGACCAGGTCGTCGAGCGTGGACAGGGTTTCCTCCACCGGCGTCTTCGCGTCGAAGCCGTGCAGCTGGAACAGGTCGATGTAGTCGGTGCCCAGGCGCTTGAGCGCCGCCTCGACCGCGCGCACCAGGTGGAAGCGCGAGGAACCGACGCTGTTGGGGTCGTTGGGATCGAAGCGGAACGTGGCCTTGGTCGAGATCAGCACCTGGTCGCGGCGGCCCTTGATCGCCGCGCCCAGCACCGATTCGGCGGCGCCGCCGGAATAGATGTCGGCGCTGTCGAACAGGTTGACCCCGGCCTCCAGGCAGATGTCGATCAGGCGCCGCGCCTGGTCCACGTCCGAATTGCCCCAGGCGGCGAAGAACTCGTTCGAGCCGGCGAAGGTGCCGGTGCCGAAGCTGAGCACGGGGACCTTGAAGCCGGAGGCGCCGAGATGACGGTATTCCATGGTGAGACTCCTTGATGCAGGGGGAAATGGCGGGATGCGGAAATCAGCGTGGCGAAGCGGAGACGGCGTGCGTGTCGGTCTCGCTGCCGAGCACGCGCGCGGCGGCCTCGGCCATGGCGGCGTAGCCGGCGTCGCCGGGGTGAAGGTGATCGCCGGAATCGAACGCGGGCAGCATGCGGGTGGGGTGCGCGGGGTCGCGGAGCAGGGCGTCGAAATCGATGATCGCATCGAAACCGTTGCCGTTTCGTATCCATGCGTTGACCTGCTGGCGCACGCGCTCCTTGTCTGCGCTGTAGTAGCCGTGGATCGGCGTGCCCGGCAATGCGCCCTCGAACGGGGTCAGCGTGGCGCCGATCACCCGCAGGCCGCGCGCCTGCGCGCGCTGCAGCAACTGGCGGTAGCCGGCGATCAGCTCCTGCGCGGACACCGGCGTGTCGTCCGGCGCGAACGGCGTGGCATACCAGCTGATGTCGTTGATGCCGATCAGCAGCACCAGCGTATGCACGCCCGGTTGCGCCAGCGCGTCGCGGTCCAGCCGCGCCAGCGCGTTGCGGCCCATGCGGTCGCGCAGCACGCGGCCGCCGGAGATGCCGGCGTTGAGCACCGCCACGCGCTGCGGGGCCAGCCGCGTGGCGAGCTGGTCCGGCCAGCGCCGGTCGTGGCCCGGGGTGGACGCGGCGCCATCGGTGATCGAATCGCCCAGCGCCACCACCGCGCCGGCGGCATCGGCGCGACGCACTTGGATGCCGCTGACGAACAGGCGCACCGGCAGCGCGGTGGCGTCGGCCAGCGTCGCGTCCGCGGTGCGCTCGCCCGCGGCCAGCCAGGCGCTTTGCAGGCCTTCCCAATGGAAGGTGGACGGCGCGGTCGGCTGCGGCAGGTACAGGCTGACGCTGAGCCGCGCCAGGTCCGGCACGCGCAGCGCGACCGGATCGCTGAGCACCGGCGCGCCAGGCGGGATGGTCACCGCGCGCTGCCCGCCGAAACGCAGTTCGCGGTCCGAGCCGGGCACGGTCGCCGCGCCGTCTCCGGCCAGGGCCAGGTGCGCGGCGCCGATGTGCAGCGGTTCGCGGCCGTAGGCGTTGGACAGCTCCACGCGCACCGTATCGCCGCCCAGGCTGATCCGCGCCACCTGGCGCACCGTCTGCTGCCACAGGTTGAACGGGGTCTGGGTCGGGAACGGGAAGTCGGCGGCCCACAGCGGCTGCGGGCTGGCCTGCCAGGTGGCGATCCAGTCGCGCTCGGCGGCGCCGGCCGGCACTGCGAGCGCGCCCAGCAAGGTGGTGGCCAGCGCGGCCTGGCGCAGCTGCCGGCTCATGCCGCACCGCCCGCGGCGCAGGCGTGCGCCGGCGCATGGGCGACGGCGGGCGACAGGCGCAGCGCCAGCAGCGCCACCGCCAGGCCGGTCGCGGTGACCAGCGCCGCCGCCCACGGCAGCTGCGTCAGGCTGCCGCCGTGGCCGATCACCAGCCCGCCGAGCCCGGCGCCCAGCGCATTGCCCAGGTTGAACGCGCCGATGTTCAGGCTCGAGGCCAGATGTCGGCCGGCATCGCCGGCCTTGCCCAGCACCCACAGCTGCAGCGGCGCCACCGTGGCGAACGCGGCCACCCCGAGCAGGCCGACCAACAGCACCATCGCCGGCACCGAGCGCAGCGCGAAGGCCAGTGCCGCCAGCACCAGCGCCAGCAGCCCGAGGGTCAGCGGCAGCGCCTGCCGCGGATGGCGGTCGGCCAGGCGCCCGCCGAGCAGGTTGCCGACGATCATGCCGACCCCGAACACCAGCAACAGCGGCGACACCGCGCCGTCGCCCAGGCCGGTGACCCGGGTCAGGATCGGCTGGATATAGGTGTAGACGGTGAACACGCCGGCATAGCCGAGCACCGTCGTCGCCAGCCCGAGCAGCACCGGCGCGCGGCCGACCGCGCGCAGTTCCTCGCGCAGCGGCAGGGTCGGCGTGGCGTCGTCGCCGGCCGGCACCAGCGCGGCGATCACCACGGTGGCCAGCAGGCCGATCGCGGCCACCGCCCAGAACGTCGCGCGCCAGCCGAACTGCAGGCCCAGCCAGGCGCCGGCCGGCACCCCGAGCAGGGTGGCGACGGTGAGCCCGGTGAACATGGTCGCGATCGCCGAGGCCTTGCGTTGCGGCGCCACCAGGCCGGTGGCGACCACCGCGCCGACGCCGAAGAAGGTGCCGTGCGCCAGCGAGGTGACCACCCGCGCCGCCATCAGCGTGGCGTAGTCCGGCGCCAGCGCGCAGGCCAGGTTGCCGGCGGTGAACACCAGCATCAGCGCCACCAGCACCCGCTTGCGCGGCCAGCGCCGGCTGGCCACGGTCAGCAGCGGCGCGCCGACGAACACGCCCAGCGCGTAGCCGGAAATCAGCAGCCCGGCAGCCGGCACGCTGACCTGCAGGTCGGCCGCGACCTGCAGCAGCAGGCCCATGATCACGAACTCGGTGGTGCCGATGCCGAAGGCGCCGGCGGTCAGCGCGAACAGGGCCAGCGGCAGCCGCGGCGGTGGCGCAGCGGCCGGCCGTAGCGTGAGGGAGGGAGACATGGCGGTTCCGGAGAAGGCGGGAGAAGCACAGCCTAGGTCCGCGCTTTATCAGCAGAAACTGGCAATATGTTGAGTGACTTTCAATGAAATCGATAAAGTGGACCGGATCGGCGACATCGCCCTGTTCCTGCGCGTGCTCGACCTGGGGTCGATCAGCGCCGCGGCGCGCAGCTTGGACCTGTCGGTGGCGGTCGCCAGCCAGCGGCTGAAGCGGCTCGAGCGCGACCTCGGCGTGCGCCTGCTGCACCGGACCACGCGGCGCCTGCATCCCACGCCCGAAGGCCTGCAGCTGGCCGAGCAGGGGCGCGTCCTGGTCGAGGACCTGGAGTCGCTGGCCGGCGGCCTGCGCGCCGCCGGCAACGCCGCCGCCGGCACCTTGCGGGTGACGATGTCGGCCTCGTTCGGGCGCCAGTACGTGTCGCCGCTGCTGCCGCAGTTCATGGCCCTATATCCGCAGATGCGGCTGAGCGTGCACCTGAGCGACAACGTGGTGGATCTGATCAGCGAGGGCTTCGACCTGGCGATCCGGATCGGCGCGCTGCGCGATTCCAGCCTGGTCGCGCGGCGCCTGGCCGGCAACCGCCGCGTGCTGTGCGCGTCTGACGACTACCTGCGCCGTCACGGCGAACCGGCGACCGCGGCGGACCTGGCCGCGCACGCCTGCCTGCTGCTGACCGGCGCCGAGGGCCGCCAGGACACCTGGCGCCTGCACGGCGCCGAGGGCGAGGTCGCGGTCAGGGTGCGCGGTCCGCTGGAATCCAACTTCGGCGAGGTGCTGCGCGATGCGGCGCTGAACGGCCAGGGCATTTCCCTGCATTCGGTATGGCATGTGGCCGAGGACCTGCGCCGCGGGCGCCTGCGCCAGGTGCTGCCGCAATACGCGATCGCCGAGACCGGCATCTATGCGGTGATGCCGCAGCGCCGGCTGATGCCGCCACGGGTGCGCGCCTTCGTCGAGTTCATGCAGGTGCAGCTGGCCGACCCGCCGCCCTGGGAGCGCCTGGCCTGAGTCGCAAAAACAACACGCAGGCGTACTGTCTACGGACGCAGACGGCCGTCCAGGCGCCGCATTGCATCATTTCATGAAGCTGTATACGGTGTATCCACGACCGTTGAGGGTCTGGCCATGGGTTTCACATGTTACGCGCCCGTTAACGCCGTCTTCACCATGCCGAGCATAATGTGCGCGGCGATGGCGTGCGGAAACGGCCGTCTGGATGTGACGAGACATCTGTACTGAACCATGCCCTATCGGTTTCTATATCCCCGAAACAAGGAGCTGTATTAATGAACAAGAAAATTCTCACCGCCGCGTTGCTGGGCGGTCTGGCCGTCGCCCAGGCAGCGTCCGCACAGGAATTCGACGACCGCTGGTACCTGACCGGTTCGGCCGGCTTCAACTTCCAGGACAACGACCGTCTGACCAACGACGCCCCGTTCGTCACCCTGGGCCTGGGCAAGTTCGTCAGCCCGAACTGGTCGATCGACGGTGAACTGAACTATCAGAACCCGAACTTCGACGCCAACCAGGACCTGAACTGGAGCCAGTACGGCGTCTCGTTCGACCTGCGTCGCCACTTCATCCAGGAAGGCCGCGGCTGGAACCCGTACCTGCTGTTCGGCCTGGGCTACCAGCGCTCGGAAGAAGAGTTCGACACCGGCGCCGCCGTGTCCCCGGGTCAGCGCAAGGACGGCAACTTTGCCGCCAAGGCCGGCGTCGGCCTGCAGACCACCTTCGACAAGCGCGTTGCCGTGCGTGCCGAAGTGGCCTACCGCGCTGACTTCGACGACCAGAGCGTTTCCGCTCCGTCGGAGAACTGGTTCGGCGACGTGCTGGCCTCGGTCGGCGTCGTGATCCCGCTCGGCCCGCCGCCGTCGGCTCCGGTTGCCGCTCCTGCTCCGACCGCTGCCCCGAGCTGCGCGGACATGGACGACGACGGTGACGGCGTCAACAACTGCGACGACAAGTGCCCGGCTTCGCAGCCTGGTCAGACCATCGGTCCGGACGGTTGCCCGGTGCCTGTGTCGATCGACCTGAAGGGCGTCAACTTCGACTTCAACAAGTCGACCCTGCGTCCGGACGCGATCGCGATCCTGAGCGAGGCCACCGAGATCCTGAAGCGTTACCCCGACCTGAAGGTCGAGGTCGCCGGTCACACCGACTCGAAGGGTACCGACGCCTACAACCAGAAGCTGTCCGAGCGTCGTGCGACCACCGTGTATGACTACCTGACCAAGAACGGCGTGGACGCTTCGCGTCTGGTCGGTCCGATCGGTTACGGCGAGAGCCGCCCGATTGCGCCGAACACCAACCCGGATGGTTCGGACAACCCGGAAGGCCGTGCGAAGAACCGTCGTACCGAGCTGAACGTCCAGAACTAATCGGACGCTTCATGCTTCAAGCAAAGCCCGGCCTCGCGCCGGGCTTTGTTTTTGTGCGTCCGGAAAACGTCGCGCTGCATCTGTAGGAGCGGCTTCAGCCGCGACCGGGCTTTCCCGTGCAAGCTCCGGTCGCGGCTGAAGCCGCTCCTACAGGGATGGCCGGTGAAGCACCGAATAGTGCCCATCAAGCTGAACTTTTTCAGCCTTCCCAATTATTTAGCGCATGCAGTGCCGGTATCGGTTGAAACTGCGCCTGGCCCTGCCTACACTCGCGGCGTCGTCTCGCCTGAATGGAAAACCCGATGCTGCGTATCGTTACGGCTGGCCTGCTTGGTCTGGCCCTGATTCCTGCCGCCCATGCCGCACCGGATTGCTCCGGCGACGTTCTGCCCAAGCCGCTGCCGTTGCCGGCCACGGTTGGTGCGCCGGTCGCTTCCGAGCTGTCCACGCGCAACCTGCAGCTGGGCATGCCCAGCGGCGTGCTGGCCCAGGCCTACAGCGGCGACCAGTCGCTGGACCGTGTGCTGCTGCGGCTGCGCGCCGAAGGCTGCCAGAGCCTGGCCAACGTCGCGCCCGCCGGCGGCGCGGTGAAGCCGAACGATCCGGCCGCGTACAAGCCGACCACCGCGTTCGACAACACGCCCTGGCGTTTCGACATGAGCCAGAACGGCAAGCGCATGACCGCCGAGGAATTCGACGCCTGGATGAAGGCGCGCGGCGTGCGCGTGGTCAAGGCGCGTCCGGCCGCGGCGGTAGTGCCGGCCGCGGCAGCGCCCGACGCGGCCAAGCCGGCCGACAAGCAGTAAGCGCGGCGCGCGGTCGCCGACCGCGCCTGCGTACGAAGCGCGAGCGGTGAAGCCTCCTTCGCGTTCCCGCCGTCCCGCATCGCGCGCGTCGGCGTCAGCGGCCGGCGCCAAGCGGCCGCCTGCTGCCGCTGCGGCCGGCGAGGCCCGCCACGGCCTGGCGCGGACGCTGTCCAAGCTCGGCCTGTGCTCGCGCACCGAGGCCGCGCGCTGGATCGCCGCCGGCCGCATCGCGGTCGACGGGCGCATCGTCACCGATCCCGAATTCCCGATCCTGCGCGGCCGGCATCGCCTCGCGCTCGACGGCGCGCCGCTGGCCGCGACCCAGCGCGTCTATCTGATGCTCAACAAGCCGCGCGGCCTGGTTACCACCGCGCAGGACGAACGCGGCCGCGACACCGTCTACCGTTGTTTCGACGGCGCCGGTCTGCCCTGGCTGGCGCCGGTCGGGCGCCTGGACAAGGCCAGCGAGGGTCTGCTGCTGTTCTGCAACGACCCGCAGTGGGCGGCGCGGGTCACCGACCCGGCCAGCGGCCCGGACAAGACCTATCACGTGCAGGTCGATGCGCTGCCGGATGCGGACCTGCTGGCGCGGATGTGCGCCGGCGTGGTCGCCGAGGGCGAAGCGCTGCGCGCCAAGCAGGTGCGGCTGCTGCGCCAGGGCGACAAGCACGCCTGGCTGGAAGTGGTGCTGGACGAGGGTCGCAACCGGCAGATCCGGCGCCTGCTCGCCGAGCTCGACCTGGGCGTGCTGCGCCTGGTGCGCGTGGCGATTGGCGGGCTGGCGCTGGGCGAACTGGGCAAGGGCGCTTGGCGTGAGCTCAGTGCGACGGAAGTCGCTGCACTGGTGTCGGCGGCGGACGCCAGCGCGCCAGTCGCGCGCTGAGCAGGGCGGCGACAACGTCGTAGGCGCGCGCATCCTGCGGACCGCGCGCGTCGTGGTGGCGACCCTTGGTGTGGTTGCAGCCGGCACAGGCCAGCGCGAGATTGCGTGCGTCGTTGGGGTCGTCGCCGACGAGTCCGCACAACGCGATGGCCGCACGGCGGCCGAACCAAGCCTGCGGTACCACGTGTTCCAGCGTGCTGTGGCCGAGCGGTTCCCCGTCATCGCGCACGCGCAGGCGGCGCCGGCAGTGCAGGCACCGTGTCTCCCAACCGCCGTCCACCGGCTGCGCCTGCGCGTCGGTCTGCGCCGCCAGCAACAGCCGTTGGCGCAGGACCGTACGCACCTCAGGCGGGGATCACGTTCAACTCGCGCCCGATCCGCACGAACGCATCGATCGCGCGGTCCAACTGCTCGCGGGTGTGCGCGGCGCTGATCTGGGTGCGGATCCGCGCCTGGCCCTTGGGCACCACCGGGAAGAAGAAGCCGATCGCGTAGATGCCTTCCTCCAGCAGCCGCTCGGCGAAGCGCTGCGCCAGCGGCGCGTCGTACAGCATCACCGGGCAGATCGGGTGGGTGCCGGGCTTGATGTCGAAGCCGGCCGCGGCCATGCGTTCGCGGAAGTGGCGGGTGTTCTCGACCAGTTGCGCGCGCAGGGCGTCGGCCGCATCCAGCATCGCGAACGCCTTGATCCCGGCGGCGACCACGTGCGGCGGCAGCGAGTTGGAGAACAGGTAGGGGCGCGAGCGCTGGCGCAGCAGTTCGATCACCTCGCGCCGGCCGGTGGTGAAGCCGCCCAGTGCGCCGCCCATCGCCTTGCCCAGGGTGCCGGTGAAGATGTCGATCTTGTCCATCACCCCCTTGACCTCGGCCGAGCCGCGGCCGGTCGCGCCGAGGAAGCCGGTGGCATGGCATTCGTCGATGTGCACCAGCGCGCCGTACTTGCGCGCCAGCGCGGTGATCTCGTCCAGCGGGGCGATGAAGCCGTCCATCGAGAACACGCCGTCGCTGGTGATCAGCTTGGTCTTGCAGCCGGCCGCGTTGGCGGCCTGCAGCTGCGCTTCCAGGTCGGCCATGTCGCAATTGGCGTAACGGAAGCGCTTGGCCTTGCACAGGCGCACGCCGTCGATGATCGAGGCGTGGTTGAGCGCGTCGGAGATGATCGCATCGGCTTCGCCGAGCAGCGGCTCGAACAGGCCGCCGTTGGCGTCGAAGCAGGCCGCGTAGAGGATGGTGTCCTCGGTGCCGAAGAACGCGGCGATCTGCGCTTCCAGTTGCTTGTGCAGGTCCTGGGTGCCGCAGATGAAGCGCACCGAGGCCATGCCGAAGCCATGGCTGTCGAGCGCGTCCTTGGCGGCCTGGATCAGGTCCGGGTGGTCGGCCAGGCCGAGATAGTTGTTGGCGCAGAAGTTCAGCACCGTGCGGCCGTCGGCCAGGGTGATCTCGGCCGACTGCGGACCGACGATGATGCGCTCGGACTTGAACAGGCCCTGCGCGCGGATCGTGTCCAGTTCGTCGGCGTAGTGCTGGGTAAGGCGGGAATCGGTCATGACGGGCACGCGCAGGGAAAGAAGCGAAGATTTTAACGCGGCGTATGCGAAGGTCGGCGGGCGTCATGCACAAATGGCATAAGCATCGGCGGCGAAGTCATTTCACCGCACGAATGCGGCTGCGCAGCATGGCGCACTGGCCGTGGCTCGCATGGCCGACCACCGTGCCGCCACACCTCACCCCGGAGATCCGCCCATGCCCAGCCTTCTGCCGCGCCGATTCAGCCCGCTGCTCGCGCTCGCGCTGTGCGCGTTCGTCGGCACCGCGGCCGCGCGCGACGTGCAACTGCTCAACGTGTCCTACGATCCCACGCGCGAGCTGTACCGCGACTACAACACGGCCTTCGCCAAGCACTGGGAACAGACCCACAGCGGCGACAAGGTGACGGTGGAAACCTCGCACGGCGGTTCCGGCAAGCAGGCGCGCTCGGTCATCGACGGGGTCGAGGCCGACGTGGTGACGCTGGCGCTGGCCTACGACGTGGACGCGATCGCCGAGAAGGGCAAGCTGATCGACCCGGGCTGGGCCAAGCGCCTGCCCGACAACAGCGCGCCGTACACCTCCACCATCGTGTTCCTGGTGCGCAAGGGCAATCCGAAGAAGATCAAGGACTGGCCGGACCTGCTGCGCACCGGCGTGTCGGTGATCACCCCGAACCCGAAGACCTCCGGCGGCGCGCGCTGGAATTACCTGGCCGCCTGGGCCTACGCCGACCACATCTTCAAGGGCGACCGCGAGCGCATCCTCGGCTACATGCGCGCGCTGTTCCGCAACGTGCCGGTGCTGGACACCGGCGCGCGTGGCGCCACCACCACCTTCGTCCAGCGTGGCATCGGCGACGTGCTGCTGGCCTGGGAGAACGAGGCGTTCCTGGCCCAGGAGGAACTGGGCAAGGACAAGTTCGAGATCGTGGTGCCGAAGCTGTCGATCCTGGCCGAGCCGTCGGTGGCGGTGGTCGACAAGAACGTAGACAAGCACGGCACCCGCGCCGCCGCCGAGGAGTACCTGAAATACCTGTATTCGCCGGAAGGGCAGAAGATTGCGGCCAGGCACTACTACCGTCCGCGCCATCCCGAGTACGCCGACCGCGCCGACATCGCGCGCCTGCCGAAGGTGCAACTGGTGACCATCGACCAGCAGTTCGGCTCCTGGGCCAAGGCCCAGGCCGAACACTTCAACGACGGCGGCCTGTTCGACCAGATCCAGGCGAGCAAGTGACGCGATGGGCGTGAATACCGTGGCAGGCACGCGGCCGCGGTCGCGGCGCAGGGTGATCCCCGGGCTCGGCCTGAGCCTGGGGATCACGCTTGCCTGGCTTGGCCTGGTGGTGCTGATCCCGTTGCTGGGCGTGGTGCTCAAGACCAGCGGCCTGGGCTGGCATGGCGTGTGGCAGGTGTGGAGCGAACCGCGGGTGCTGTCGGCGCTGCGGGTCAGCTTCGGCACCGCCTTCGTCGCTGCCGCATTCAATGCGGTGATGGGCACCTGGGTGGCCTGGGTGTTCGTGCGCTATCGCTTCCCCGGCAAGCGCCTGTTCGACGCGATGATCGACCTGCCGTTCGCCCTGCCGACCGCGGTGGCCGGCATCGCGCTGACCGCGCTGTACGGCGGCAACGGCTGGGTCGGGCAGTGGCTGGAGCAGCCGGCGCAGGCGTTGGCGGCCAACTTGCCGACCCTGGCCTGGTTGTGGCCGCGGCTGGCGCTGCTGCTGGCTCTGTCCGCCGGCGGCTATGCGCTGTTGCGCCGCGGCCATGTCGCGCTGCCGGCACCGCTGTTGGCGCTGCGCCGCCTGTTCGGTGCCGTGGCCGCGGCGAGTCTGGCCGCAGTGTGCATCGGCGTCATCGTGATCGGTTATGCCGGGCTGATGCAGGCGAGCGGAGCCGACGGGATCAAGGTCGCGTACACGCCGCTCGGCATCGTGGTGGCGCTGGTGTTCGTGGGCCTGCCGTTCGTGGTGCGGATCGTGCAGCCGGTGCTGGCCGAGGCCGAGCGCGAACTGGAGGAGGCCGCGGCCACGCTCGGCGCCGGCCGTTGGCAGACCATCCGCCGCGTGGTGCTGCCCGGACTGTGGCCGGCGGTGCTGACCGGCTTCGCGCTGGCCTTCGCGCGCGGCGTGGGCGAATACGGTTCGGTGATCTTCATTGCCGGCAACCTGCCCAACGCGACCGAGATCGCGCCGCTGCTGATCACCATCCGCCTGGAGGAATTCGACTACGCCGGCGCCACCGCCATCGCCGCGGCGATGCTGCTGCTGTCGCTGGTGATGCTGCTGCTGGTCAACGGCTTGCAGGCGCGGTTCGCGCGGCGCGGCCTGGCGGCGCAGTGAGATGAGCGATACCGTGTCCACGTTGACCGTGCCGTTTTCGGAGAACGCGTTGAGCGCATCGCCGCCCGTCCGCCGCCGCGCCGCGTCGGTCACCACCGAACCGCGGTGGGTGCAGGCGTTGCTGATCCTCGGCGCGTTGGGCTTCCTGCTGGCGTTCCTGTTCCTGCCGCTGTTGCTGGTGTTCGTCGAAGCGCTGCGCGGCGGCCTGGGCGTGTTCTGGCGGGCGATCTCCGATCCCGATGCGCTCGCGGCGATCCGCCTGACCCTGCTGGTGACCGCGATCGTGGTGCCGTTGAACCTGGTGTTCGGCGTGGCCGCGGCGTGGGCGGTGAGCAAGCACCGCTTTCCCGGCAAGCGCTTGCTGGTGAGCCTGATCGACCTGCCGTTCTCGGTGTCGCCGGTGGTCGCCGGCCTGGTCTTCATCCTGATCTTCGGCCGCAACGGCTGGGCGTGGCCGCTGGTCGACGAAGGTATCCGGCTGCATTCGCCGGTGTTCGGCGAAGTGCTGCTGCAGCTGCCGCGGATCGTGTTCGCGTTGCCCGGCATCGTGCTGGCGACGACCTTCGTCACTTTCCCGTTCATCGCCCGCGAGCTGATGCCGCTGATGGAGCAGCAGGGCAGCGACGAGGAACTGGCGGCGCTGAGCCTGGGCGCCAGCGGCTGGCAGATGTTCTGGCGGGTGACCATGCCCAATATCCGCTGGGGGCTGCTGTACGGCGTGCTGCTGTGCAGTGCGCGGGCGATGGGCGAGTTCGGCGCGGTCTCGGTGGTGTCCGGGCACATCCGCGGGCGTACCAACACGCTGCCGCTGCACGTGGAGATCCTCTACAACGAATACGCCTACAGCGCCGCGTTCGCCTGCGCCAGCCTGCTGGCCCTGACCGCGCTGCTGACCCTGGCGCTGAAGTCCTACCTGGAATGGCGCCACGGCGAATCGCTGGCCGCCAATCACCGACACTGAGGTTGCGATGACCATCCGCGTACAGCACCTGGGCAAGCGTTTCGACGCGTTCGTCGCGCTCGACGACGTCAGCCTGGACATCCGCCAGGGCGAGCTATTGGCGCTGCTGGGGCCGTCCGGTTCGGGCAAGACCACGCTGCTGCGGGTCATCGCCGGGCTGGAGCATGCCGACGCCGGGCGCGTGCTGATCGACGGCGAGGACGCGACCGGCCTGCCGGTGCAGTCGCGCCGGGTCGGTTTCGTGTTCCAGCACTACGCGCTGTTCCGGCACATGACGGTGCGCGACAACATCGCCTTCGGCCTGCGCGTGCGCCGCGGCGCCGAGCGCCTGGCCGAGGCGGCGATCCGGGCGCGGGTGACCGAACTGCTCGCGCTGGTGCAACTGGACGGACTGGAATCGCGCTATCCGACGCAACTGTCCGGCGGCCAGCGCCAGCGCGTGGCGCTGGCCCGCGCACTGGCGATCGAGCCGCGCGTGCTGCTGCTGGACGAGCCGTTCGGCGCGCTCGACGCGCAGGTGCGGCGCGACCTGCGGCGCTGGCTGCGCGAGCTGCACGACCGCACCGGGCTGACCACGGTGTTCGTCACCCACGACCAGGAAGAGGCGCTGGAACTGGCCGACCGCGTGGCGATCCTCAACCGCGGGCGCATCGAGCAGCTCGGCAGCCCGGCCGACGTCTACGACCGCCCGGTGTCGCCGTTCGTGTACGGCTTCGTCGGCGCGGTCAACCGGCTGCCGGCGCAACTGCGCGACGGCCAGCTGCAGGTCGCCGGACTGGCGTTGCCGGCGCCGGACACGCCGTTGTCCAGCGGTCCGGTCGACCTGTACGTGCGCCCGGAAGATCTTGCACCCGGCGACAGCGGCTGGACGGCGACGGTGCTGTCCTCGCAGCGCAGCGGTTCGCGGCTGCGCCTGCGCGCGCAACTGACGCATGGCCAGGATGAAGTGGAAGTGGAACTGCCGGCGGGCGAGGGCACGGCGCGCTATGCGCCCGGCCAGGTGCTGCAACTGAGCGCGTGCCGCTTCGGCCTGTTCGCGCAGCGCAGCTAGCGATTCGTTCGGGTGCAGGCGCATAGCGGCGCTTGCGCGTTCTTCGATCGAATAGTTGCGTCGATCGAGTATTTGCAGCCAGCGGAGCGGTTGTGGGAGCGACTTCAGTCGCGACGAGGCTTTCCAGGGAAGGCCCGTCGCGACTGAAGTCGCTCCCACAAGTGCTTTTGCCGACCGGCCTGTGCCAGCGCCGCACGCGGGGCATGACGTAGACAAGCTTTGACCCCAAGAGCACCCGCACAAGGCCTGGGATGACTGGTTTGTCTTGAAAGTGTTGCACTGCAAGAAAAAAGCGGTTAAAAAAGTGTGAAGCCAGTGCGGGGCAAGGCGCTGGAACCACCCCCTCGACAACCGCAGGAGAATTACCGGTGAACAAGATCAAGCTTGGTGTCGCCCTGGCCGTAGCGCTGGCCGCCTCTCCGTTGAGTGCCCTGGCCCAGGACGAGGCGCCTGCCTCGCCGATCTCCGGTTCCTACGGCGTGGTCAGCGACTACGTGTTCCGCGGCGTGTCGCAGACCGACGAAGGCGCCGCGTTCCAGGCCGGCCTCACCTACACCTCGCCGTTCGGCCTGTACGTCGGCACCTGGGGCTCCAACGTCGATTTCGGCGCCGGCGATCCGGACTGGGAAGTGGACGGCTTTATCGGCTACAACGTCGACTTCTCCGAGAACTGGAACTTCGACGTGATGATCAACCGTTACGGCTATCCCGGTGCCGGCGGTTCGAACTACAACGAGCTGATCACCAAGACCAAGTTCCTCGACACCTACGCGCTGACCGTCGCCTACACCGACGATGTCTACGGCCTGGACGAGGACAGCTTCTACTACGCGCTGGACGGGAACTGGACCCTGCCGCACGAGTTCACCATCGGCGCGCACGTCGGCCGCACTACCTATGCCAGCGCGCTGCCCCAGTACCAGGACTACACCGACTACAGCGTCAGCGTCGGCAAGGCGGTCGGTCCGCTGGCGCTGAGCGTGGGCTACTACGACACCGACGACAAGGGCAACCAGAACTTCGGCGAGAAGCTGGCCGACCACCGTGTCGTGGTCTCCGGCACGATCGCGTTCTGATCGGGCCGCAGCGTCGCGAACGAAGAAGGGCGCCTGGTGGCGCCCTTCTTTTTGTGCGATGTCAGGACGGTTTACGCAAACCAGGTGGCGCAGCGGGCGGCATCGCCGCCGCCGCGGCAGGCATCACCAGCTCAACACCACCTTGCCGGCCTTGCCTTCTTCCATCAGATCGAAGCCCTTCTGGAACTCGTCGATGGTCAGCTGGTGGGTCAGCACCTTGCCGAGCGGGAAGCCGGACAGCACCAGCTGGGTCATCTTGTACCAGGTCTCGTACATCTTGCGGCCGTAGATGCCCTGCACGGTCAGGCCCTTGAAGATGATCTTGTCCCAGTCGGCGCCGGCGCCGCGCGGCATGATGCCGAGCATGGCGATCTTGCCGCCGTGGTACATGCAGTCGAGCATGTCGTTGAACGCGCGCGGGTTGCCGCTCATCTCCAGGCCCACGTCGAAGCCTTCCATGTGCAGGTCGGCCATCACGTCCTTGAGCGAGGTGTTGGCGACGTTGACCACGCGCGTGGCGCCCATGTCGGCGGCCAGCTTGAGGCGGAAGTCGTTGACGTCGGTGACCACCACGTTGCGCGCGCCGATGTGCTTGCAGATGCCGGCGGCGATGATGCCGATCGGACCGGCGCCGGTGATCAGCACGTCCTCGCCGATCACGTCGAACTCCAGCGCGCAGTGCGCGGCGTTGCCGTACGGATCGAAGAACGCGGCCAGTTCCGACGGGATCTGGTCCGGGATCGGCCACAGGTTGGAGGCCGGCATCACCATGTATTCGGCGAAGGCGCCGTTGACGTTGACGCCGATGCCGACCGTGTTCGGGCACAGGTGCGGGCGGCCGCCGCGGCAGTTGCGGCAATGCCCGCAGACGATGTGGCCTTCGGCCGACACGCGCTGGCCGATCTGGTAGCCGCTGACCGCCGAGCCGAGCTCGGCGATGCGGCCGACGAACTCGTGGCCGATGGTCAGGCCAGGCTTGATCGTGCGCTGGCTCCATTCGTCCCACAGGTAGATGTGCAGGTCGGTGCCGCAGATCGCGGTCTTCTCCAGCTTGATCAGCACCTCGTTGGGGCCGGGTACCGGCACCGGCACCTGTTCCAGCCAGATGCCCTTGGCTGCGTCGCGCTTGACCAGCGCTTTCATTGTTTGCGCCATGGCGGTGCAAGACTCGGGGTTGGGAGGGCGCGAAGTATAAGCCGCCCGCGGGCGCGGCCATGTTGCGGCGCGTGCGGGGTGCCGTTGGTCACGGTCGCGGGATCGGTTGCGTTCGTTACAATCTAACGTCTGTCTAACGTTAGTCGCGAAGGAATCCATTTGATGCGCTCGAATCTGTTGGCTGTCGCCGTTGTCGCCACCCTGGCCTGTGCCCCGGCCGCCCATGCCGGCGAAGGCATGTGGGTCCCGCAGCAATTGCCGGATATCGCCGGCCCGCTGCAGCAGGCCGGACTGAAGCTGTCGCCGCAGCAACTGGCCGACCTGACCGGCGATCCGATGGGCGCGGTGGTGTCGCTGGGTGGCTGCACCGCCAGCTTCGTCTCCCCGCAGGGCCTGGTGGTGACCAATCACCATTGCGCCTACGGCGCGATCCAGCTCAATTCCACGCCGCAGAAGAACCTGATCCGCGACGGTTTCAGCGCCGCCAGCGCCGGCGCCGAACTCAGCGCCGGGCCGAACGCGCGCATCTACGTGCTCGACCGCATCAGCGACGTCACCGAGCAGGCCAAGGCGGCGATGGCGGTTGCCGGCACCGACGCGCTCAAGCGCACCCAGGCGCTGGAGGCGTTCGACAAGGCCCAGGTCGCGGCCTGCGAAGCCGAGGCCGGCTACCGCTGCGAGCTGTACAGCTTCGCCGGCGGCAACACCTACCGGCTGTTCCGCACCCTGGAGATCCGCGACGTGCGCCTGGCGTACGCGCCGCCGTCGGGGATCGGCAAGTTCGGCGGCGACGTCGACAACTGGATGTGGCCGCGCCACACCGGCGATTTCTCGTTCTACCGCGCCTATGTCGGCAAGGATGGCAAGCCGGCCGCCTACGCCAAGGACAACGTGCCGTACCAGCCCAAGCATTTCCTGAAGTTCGCCGACCAGCCGCTGGGCGCCGGCGATTTCGTGATGGTGGCCGGCTATCCGGGCCGCACCAACCGGTACGCGCTGGCGTCGGAGTTCGATGCCACCGCCGGCTGGGCCTATCCGACCGCAGGGCGCCAGTACCGCGACCTGATCGCGCTGGTCGAGCAGGCCGGCAAGCAGGACCCGGACATCCAGGTGAAGTACGCGGCGACGATGGCCAGCTGGAACAACGTCGCCAAGAACTACGAGGGGCAGCTGGAGGGCTTCAAGCGCATCGACGCGGCCGCGCAGAAGCAGGCCGAGGAACGCGCGGTGCTGGCCTGGCTCAAGCGCCAGGGCCGCGACGGCAAAGCCGCGCTGCAGGCGCATGCGCAGTTGCTGGCGCTGGACGACCAGGCCAAGGCGACCCGCGACCGCGATCTGGTGCTGCGCCAGTTGCGCCGCACCGGCGTGCTCGGCAGTGCGGTGTCGCTGTACCGCTTGTCGATCGAACGCGCCAAGCCCGACGCCGAGCGCGAGCCCGGCTACCAGGAGCGCGACCTGCCGGAGATCGAGGGCGCGCAGAAGCAGATGGAGCGCCGCTACGTCGCCTCGATGGATGGACAGCTGCAGCGCTACTGGTTCGACCAGTACCTGAAGCTGCCCAAGGCGCAGCGGCTGCCGGCGCTGGACCAGTGGCTGGCCGGCGCCGATGCGCAGACCGCCGCCGCGCGCCTGGCCGGCACCAAGCTGGGCAGCACCGAGGAACGCCTGAAGTGGCTGCGCGCCGATCGTGCCGCGTTCGAAGCCAGCGACGACCCGGCGCTGCGCTACGCGGTCGCGCTGATGCCGGCGCTGCTGCAGATCGAGCGCGAGGAGAAGCGCCGCGAAGGTGAGGAGCTGCTGGCGCGTCCGCGTTACCTGCAGGCGCTGGCCGACTACAAGAAGAGCCAGGGCGAGTCGGTCTATCCGGACGCCAACTCCTCGTTGCGCATCACCTTCGGCAACGTCAAGGGCTATACGCCCAAGGACGGCGTGGCCTACACCCCGTTCACCACGCTGGAAGGCGTGCTGGCCAAGGACACCGGCGCCGATCCGTTCGATTCGCCGAAGGCCTTGCTCGATGCGGCCAAGGCCAAGCGCTACGGCGGGCTGCAGGACAAGCGGTTGGGTTCGGTGCCGGTCAATTTCCTGTCCGACCTGGACATCACCGGCGGCAACTCCGGCTCGCCGGTACTCGATGCGCAGGGCAAGCTGGTCGGCCTGGCGTTCGACGGCAACTGGGAGTCGGTGAGCTCCAACTGGGTGTTCGACCCGGCCATGACCCGGATGATCGCGGTCGATGCGCGCTACCTGCACTGGATCATGCAGGAAGTGGCGCCGGCGCCGCGGCTGCTGAAAGAGCTGAACCTGAAGCAGTAACCGCGCGGCGCGGCGGCGGCGCGCGGCCGCCGCCAGTGCCTGGCCTGCCCGCCGCTAAACGGCGGCGGTTGCGGCGGCGGAGCGGGATGCGGTTCGGGGGTTTCCGGCAACGGAGCAGGTATCATGCCGCTCCGTTTCGTTCGCGAGGCGGGACCTCTCCCAAACGGAATTCCGCAGCATGCGCATCCTGCTCGCTCGTCACGGCGAAACCCCGTGGAACGCCGAAGGCCGCTACCAGGGCCAGATCGACATCGCGTTGTCGCCGGTCGGCGAAACGCAGGCGCAGGCGCTCGGCGCACGTTTGCGCGAGGTGCCGCTGACCCGCGCGGTGGCCTCGCCGCTGTCGCGCGCGCAGAGCACGGCCCGCTACGCGCTCGGCGCGGAGCGCGAGGCGATGCTGCTGACCGACCCGGACCTGCAGGAAATCGCTCACGGCGAATGGGAAGGCCTGCTGGCCAGCGAGATCAACGACAAGGATCCGGCGCGGCTGCGCGCCTGGCGCGAGGAGCCGGACACGGTGCTGATGCCGGGCGGCGAATCGCTGCGCCAGGTGCTGGACCGTTCCTGGCGCGGCCTGACCCGCGCCGCCGAGGGCCTGGGCGGGGACGACACCTTGTTGGTGGTGGCGCACGATGCGGTCAACCGGGTGATCCTGTGCCGGGTGCTGGGCCTGCCGATTGCCAAGCTGTGGAGCTTCCGCCAGGCGCCGACCACGCTGAACCTGCTCGAAGGCCCGGACGTGGAGCATCTGGAAGTGGTGCGCCTGAACGACTGCGCGCACCACACCCCGTTCTTCGGCGAGGCCAAGCACCGGGCGCTGTAGGGCTCTGTTCCAAGTTTTCGCATCATGGTTCGCTAGCGCGACGCAAAGACATGAGCAAATGCTTTCGCGCTTGGCGCGAGTCACTTTTCTTTGCTTGTGCAAAGAAAAGTAACCAAAAGAAAGCACACCCGGGCGGCACGCCCTCCGCGCTGCGCGCTCCGGGTGCGCAAGCCGACCGGACATTTTTCGGCGGCACATCCATGTGCCGTCGAAAAACGGCGCGCATCGTGCGCGCCGCCCCTGCGGGGTTTTCGTCCGATCGGCTTGCCGTGCCTCACGGGGCCCGGGAAAGCCAAAGCAAATGCAAAGCACAACCCCGGCGATTCAAGCGCTGTCGGCGCATCAGTCGAGTCCAGTCGAACGTATGAAAACCCTCCCCGAATGGCTCGCCTACATCGAGCAGCAACACCCGCAGGACATCGCGATGGGCCTGGAGCGCGTGCGCGCGGTGGCCGGACGCATGCGCCTGACCCGGCCGGCGAAGAAGGTCATCACCGTCGGCGGCACCAACGGCAAGGGCTCGACCGTGGCCTTCGTCGAGGCGATCGCACGCGCTGGCGGCTGGGCGGTGGGCAGCTACACCTCGCCGCACCTGCTGCGCTACAACGAGCGCGTGCGCATCGGCGGCGAAGAGGCCGGCGACGCGCAACTGGTGGCCGGCTTCGAGGCGGTGGAGGCCGCGCGCGGCGACACGCCGCTGACCTATTTCGAGTACGGCACGCTGGCCGCGCTGTGGCTGTTCGAGCAGGCCGACCTGGACCTGGCGGTGCTGGAAGTGGGCCTGGGCGGGCGCCTGGACGCAGTGAACCTGGTCGATGCCGACGTAGCGGTGATCACCACCGTCGACATCGACCACACCGACTGGCTGGGCGCGGACCGCGAGGCGATCGGTGCGGAGAAGGCCGGCATCGCGCGGCCGTGGAAGCCGCTGGTGCTGGGCGAGATCGATCCGCCGTCGAGCGTGCTGCGCCGCGCCTATGCGATCGGCGCCAACGCGATCCGCGCCGGCAGCGATTTCTTCCATGAGCCGATCGACGCCGAGCAATGGCGTTGGCGCGACGTCGGCACCACGTTGGAACTGCCATCGCCGCAGCTGCGCGCGCCGGTGCAGCGCGCCAATGCCGCCACCGCCATCGCCGCGTTGCGCGCGCTGCGCAAGGCCTTGCCGCGCACCGCCTATGCCGAAGGCGTGGCCGCGGCGCAGCTGCGCGGACGCCTGCAGCCGTTCGTGCGCGATGGCGTGGAGGTGCTGGTCGACGTCGGCCACAACCCGCAGGCCGCGCGCGAGCTGGCCGCGGCGCTGCAGGCGCAACCGCGCGCCGGCAGCACCCGCGCGGTGTTCGCCGCCCTGGCCGACAAGGACGCGGCCGGCGTGGTGCAGGCGCTGGCCGGGCAGGTCGCTGCCTGGTACCTGGCCGGGCTGCCCGGCGCGCGCGGCCAGAGCGGTGCGCAGTTGCAGGCGCGTCTGGCCGGTACCGACGCGGCGGCTGCGGCCACGGTCGCCGACAGCGTGGCGCAGGCGCTGCAGCAGGCCCTGGCGCAGGCGCAGCCGGGCGATCGGGTGTTGGTATTCGGCTCGTTCCGCACCGCCGCCGACGCCTTGCACTGGCTGCATTCAGCCGGCTGACCCCGCCCGCGGCCGGCTCGACCTTATAATCGCGGCGGCACTCCGCCATGCCGCCCCCTCAAGCTTTCCGTGGATACCGTCCTGAAACAGCGACTGATTGGCGCCCTCGTCCTGGTGGCGCTCGCCGTGATCTTCCTGCCGATGCTGGTCAAGGGCCCCGCGCCCGACAGCGGCGTCGCCAATGTCCCGCTGAACGCCCCGGACGCTCCGGCCGACGGCCAGTTCCAGACCCGCGAATTGCCGCTGGTGACGCCGGGCGACACGCCCAGCGGCGGCGCCGTGGGCATGGCCAGCGCGCCTGCCGCGCCGGCGCCGGCGCCGGTGCAGGACAACCCCGATGCCGCCGACCTGGCCACGCCAGCGCCGGCCGCCGCCGGCAGTGCCGCGCAGCCGCTGCCGCCGACCGTGGCGGCCGGCAACTACGCGGTCAATTTCGGCGCCTACTCCACGCCGGCCGACGCCGATGCGGTGATCGCGCGGCTCAAGCAGGCGCAGCTGCCGGGCTTCCGCGAGGCGGCCACCATCGGCGGGCGCCAGGCCTGGCGCGTGCGCATCGGCCCGTATGCCGACCGCGCCCAGGCCGAGTCGGTGCGGCTGCAGGCGGTCAAGGTGCGCAACGACGTCAACGCCCAGGTGGTGACCCTGGACGCGCCGAGCGCCACGTCGGTGGCCGCCGCGGCGCCAGCGGCCGCCGCCGCGCCGGCCAAGACCGAAACCCTGCCGCCGGAGCCGGCCAAGCCGGTGGCCGCGGCCAAGCCGCCGGTCGCCGCGACGCCCAAGCCCGAACCGGCCAGGCCCGAACCGGCCAAGCCGGCGGCGACGCCGGCGCCGGTCGCGGCGGCCAAGCCCGCCCCGAGCGTGCCGGCGGCCCCGGCCGCGTCTGGCACCGGCTTCGCCGTGCAGCTGGGCGCCTTCGGCAAGGCCGAGGATGCCAACGCCTTGCGCGACAAGGTCCGCGCCGCCGGCTTCAGCGCCTTCGTCGAACAGGTGCGCACCGACAAGGGCGCGTTGAACCGGGTGCGGGTCGGCCCGGTCGCCAATCGCGCCGATGCCGAACAGCTGCGCGCGCAGGTCGCATCGAAGGTCGGCATCAGCGGTATGGTACGTCCACACCCTTGAACCGGGTTTCGGCCCGCGGAGTCGCAAGCATGTACCAGGGAAGGGAACCGCGGCGCGCTGCCGCCGCCATGGCGCGGCCCGACCGCGGGAGGCGCGCATGATCGACATGGTGCTGCTGGCGGTGATCCTGGTGTCGGCGCTGCTCGGCGCCCTGCGCGGCTTCGTCGGCATCGTGGTCGGCACGCTGTCGTGGCTGCTGTCCGGCTGGGCCACCTTCCAGTTCGGCGGCGACGCCGGACGCTGGCTGGCCGACGGCGCGCGCCCGAGCATGACCTACTATCTCGGCGGCTATGCGCTGACCTTCGTGGTGACGATGGCGGTGGTCGGCATCACCGGCATGGTGATCCGCAGCGCGGTGCGCGCCACCGCGCTGTCCGGCACCGACCGCGCGCTGGGCTTCGGCCTGGGCACGCTGCGCGGCGGGTTCTTCGCCGCGGTGCTGGTGCTGCTGATGAGCTTCACCCCGCTGACCCGCGAACCGGCCTGGCACCAGTCGGTGGTGCTGCCGGTGCTCAGCCCCGGCGTGCACTGGATGCGCGCGCAGTTGCCGGACTGGCGCATGCCGCAGATGCCGCAGATGCCGCAGCTGAACATGCAGCAGATGAACATGCAGCAGATGGATTTGGGCAAGTTGCCCGCGGCAGGCGATAATGCCGCCCTGGGCAATGCCCTGTCGGCCAGCGGCCTGCAGGACATCGTGTCCAAGGCCCTGGGGCGTCCGGGTGCCCAATCCGCGCAGCCCGGAGGCGATCCGGCGCAGGTCCTGCCTGCGAACATCGATCCGGCGCAGGCGCGTCCGGCAGCAAACGACCCGGCACGGGTCGAATCCAACGGCCAGGCACGGCCACCTTCCCAATAGCGGCGCAGTCGCCGCGGAGAGCGCTCAAATGTGTGGCATCGTCGGAATCGTCGGCAATCAGAATGTCGCTGCGCAACTGTATGACGGCCTGGCCGTGCTGCAGCATCGCGGACAGGATGCCGCAGGCATCGCCACCGCCGATGGCACCCGCCTGCGCGTACAGAAAGCCAATGGCCTGGTCCGCGACGTCTTCGACGAGAAGCGCATGGCGGTGCTGGAAGGCCGGGTCGGCATCGCCCATTGCCGCTACCCCACCGCCGGCTCGGAAGGCATGGACGAGGCGCAGCCGTTCTACGTCAATTCGCCCTACGGTATCGCGCTGGCGCACAACGGCAACCTGATCAACACCGAGGCGCTGCGGCAGCAGGTGTTCGAGGCCGACCGGCGCAACATCAACACCGATTCGGACAGCGAAGTGCTGCTGAACGTGTTCGCCTACGAGTTGGACGCGCAGCGCATGCTGACCCCGGAAGCGGCGATCCGCGCGGTGGCCGGCGTGCACCGCCGCTGCAAGGGCGGCTACGCGGTGGTCAGCGTGGTGCTGGGCCTGGGCCTGGTGGCGTTCCGCGACCCGCACGGCATCCGTCCGCTGGTGCTGGGCAAGCGCGAGAGCGCCGAAGGCGACGAATACATCGTCGCCTCCGAGTCCTCGGCGCTGGACATCCTCGGCTTCACCCGCCTGCGCGATGTGCGCCCGGGCGAGGCGCTGGTGATCACCGGCCGCGGCGAACTGTTCTCCGAGGTCTGCGCCTCGCCGACCGACCATACCCCGTGCATCTTCGAGTACGTGTACTTCGCGCGTCCGGACTCGATGATCGACAACGTCTCGGTGCACAAGGCGCGCATGCGCATGGGCATGAAGCTGGGCGAGAAGATCCTGCGCCTGCGCCCGGACCACGACATCGACACCATCATCCCGATCCCGGACACCTCGCGCGACGCCGCGCTGGAGATGTCCAACGTGCTCGGGGTGAAGTACCGCGAGGGCTTCGTCAAGAACCGCTATGTCGGCCGCACCTTCATCATGCCGGGGCAGGTCGAGCGGGTGAAGTCGGTGCGCCGCAAGCTCAATCCGATCCACCTGGAGTTCCGCAACCGCGTGGTGCTGCTGGTCGACGATTCGATCGTGCGCGGCACCACCAGCCGGCAGATCGTGCAGATGGCGCGCGAGGCCGGCGCGCGCAAGGTCTATCTGGCCAGCGCCGCGCCGCCGGTGCGCTACCCGAACATCTATGGCATCGACATGCCGGCCGCCGACGAGCTGATCGCGCACGGCCGCAGCGAGCAGGAGATCCAGGAATTCCTCGGCTGCGACTGGCTGATCTACCAGGACCTGGAAGACCTGGAGACCGCGGTGCGCGAGGGCAACCCGGAACTGAAGACCTTCGATTCCTCGTGCTTCAACGGCGAATACACCACCGGCATCGAGCCCGGCTACTTCGAGCGCATCATGCAACTGCGTTCGGACGAAGCGAAGAAGAAGCGCCGCGCCTGACGCGGCGCTGCGGGACGCACGGATGCAGGACGCGCACGCCGGCGGAGACCTGCTGCAAGCCGCGCGGCGGTGCCTGGCCGCCAGCGCGCCCGAGGACAAGGTCGCCCTGACCCAGCGCTACGCCGCTGCGTTCGCCGCCGGCGAACTGCGCGTGCCGGCCGATGCCGGCGAAGCGGAGCCGATCCGCATGCCGGGGCGTCCGCCGCGGCCAGTGCTGGTGCATCCGCGCGAGCTGCCGCGGCGCGGCCTTGGCAGCGCCGAAGGCCGCGCCGCCTTCGTCCATGCGATCGCGCACATCGAGCTCAACGCGATCGACCTGGCCTGGGACGCGGTGTACCGCTTCCGCGGATTGCCCGACGCGTTCTATGCCGACTGGGTGGCGGTGGCAGCCGATGAGTCGCGCCACTTCGCGCTGCTGCGCGATCGGCTGCGCGCGCTGGGCCACGACTACGGCGATTTCGCCGCGCACAATGGGCTGTGGGAGATGTGCGAGAAGACCGCGCACGACGGGCTGGCGCGCATGGCGCTGGTGCCGCGCGTGCTGGAGGCGCGCGGGCTGGACGTGACCCCGGGCATGATCGTCAAGCTGCGCGCGCTCGGCGACGAGGCCACGGTCGAGATCCTGGAACTGATCCTGCGCGAGGAAGTGGCGCACGTCGCCGCCGGCTCGCGCTGGTACCGCTGGTATTGCGCGCGCGCCGGCATCGAGCCGCGCGCCCGTTTCGCCGAACTGCTGCGCGAATACGCCGGCGGCTATCTGCACGGCCCGTTCAATCTGCCGGCACGCTTGCTGGCCGGCTTCGACGAGGACGAACTGCTGGCGCTGCAGCACCAGGCAGGCTGACGCGCGGCGGCGAAACTGCGCAGCGCGCGCTGCCGGGTGGGCCTTCCTGCACCGACCGCGCACGGCACCGACTGGCGCGGGCCGCTGACATGACGAAGATGAAATGGCGTGCAGGTGCAGTCGATGCGCGAACCATCATGTCGTCGGCATTGATGGCGATCACGGCGCCTTCTGGAATGGCTATCTCTGAGTGGAAACGCCGCGCATTTGTCGCTTGCGCTGGCTGTCGGCCGGGCGGCTAATCGGAATCCCCCGCGCGCTGTGGACGCGCCTTCTGCGCGAGGGACGACGCTCCGTCTCTTCTCACCACCCCTGGGAGTACGACATGAAGTCGATCTGCTGCCTTACCGCGATGCTTGCGCTGTGTGTCGCCGGTTCCGCCTCCGCGGCCGGAAAACCCCTGTTCCAGAGCAGTCAGTACATTTCCAAGGCCATTCCCGGCGAGCCCGGGTTGAGTCGCGTGCTGGCCAATCCCGCCACCGGCGCCGTGCAGAGCGTGCGCGTGGACGCCGCTGCGGTCGACGCCACGCAGGCGCAGCTGGAACTGGACCTGCTGGGCCAGCGCATTACCGCCACGCAACTGAAGACCGAGCGGCTGGAAGACGGCAACAGCATCTGGTACGGCAATCTCGGCAATGCCGCCGCGGCCAAGGCGCGCGCCCGCTCCGGCCTGGATCCGCTGAATTCGGCGATCCTGGTGCGCAGCGGCGACACCATCACCGGCAGCATCCGCAGCAACGGCACGCTGTTCCACCTGCGTCCGATCGCCGGCGGCGGCCACGTGTTGGTCGAGGTCGACGAAAGCCGCATGCCGGCCGAGCATCCGGGCGAATACGCGCTGCTGCCGACCATCCGCATGCCGCAGGCCGCGATCGACGACCGCGCGGTCATCGCGTCCCCGACCGCCGGCCCGACCGCGACGATCCGCGTGCTGGTGGTGGCCACCAACCAGGCGGTGAGCGGCTACGGCGGCAACATGCAGTCGCTGGTGCAGCTGGCGGTGGCCGAGTCCAACCAGGGCTATGTCAACAGCAACGTCGGCATCAACTTGGTCCTCGCCGGCTATCAGACCACCACCTATACCGAGTCGGGCAACTTCACCACCGACCTGACCCGCTTCCGCGGCACCAGCGACGGCTACATGGACAGCATCCACACCACGCGCAACAGCGTGGCCGCCGACGTCGGCGTGCTGATCATCGACAACGCCAGCTACTGTGGCCTGGCCTCGGGCATCGGCTCGACCGCGGCCACCGCGTTCGCCGCGGTGTACTGGGACTGCGCCACGGGCTATTACAGCTTCGCCCACGAGATCGGCCACCTGCAGAGCGCGCGCCACGACATCGCCACCGATCCCAGCACCTCGCCGTACGCCTATGGCCACGGCTACCGCTACGGCAACAACTGGCGCACGATCATGGCCTACAACTGCCCGGTCAACTGCCCGCGCCTGAACTACTGGTCCAACCCGAACATTAGCTACGGCGGCGTGCCGATGGGCAATGCCACCAGCGCCGACAACCAGCGCGTGCTGGTCAACACCAAGGCGGCGGTCGCCGCGTTCCGCTGATCGAGGCAGTACGTTCCAGGGGCGTTCCGGTGCAGGCCGCGCCAGGCCCGTGCCGGAACGCCCCGCTTGCCGATCCTGCAGGCCGGCCGGACGCCGTGGCGTCCGGCTTCGGCTATGCTGCGCGACGAGGTGTCCGGCATGGCCGGGCGCGCACCGCTCACTACGTGTGGATCCGGCGATGGTGTTGAAGAGCATTGGCGTGCCAGCCGCCTTGGCGCTGGCGATGTTGAGCATGGGCTGCGGCCCGGCGGCCGATCCGCCGGCAGCGCCGCAGCAGGCGCCGGCCAGCGCTGCCGCACCGGCCGCCGCACCTGCCGCGGCATTCGACGAAACCCGAGCGCTGGACATGCTGGAGACGCGGCTGGCGGCCGACCATGTCTATGCCGATGCGCAGTGCCTGCAGTACGACGCCGAGACCGACGCCGAACCGGTGGCCGATGACGCCGCTGCTCCGCCACCCGCGACCGGCGGAGCCGCCGCCGCCGCACCGGCTGCGATCGAGTTCGCGGTGCGCGAGAAGCACGGCGACGGCTGTCCGGGCGACCCGCAGACCGCACCAGTGCGCGACCGCTATCGGGTCGAACGCTCCGGCGCGATCCTGTGGTACGACGTGGCCGAGGGCGATTTCGTCGGCTATGCGCAACGTGCGCAGGACCGCACCGGCGGCATGCTCTAGCCCGCGCCGCTCGTCTGTCGCGTTGTTTCGCGGCGGCGGACTACAGCTGCTGCAGCCGGCAATCCTGCGCGTCCACGCGCAGCACCGAGCCCTGTTCGTACCAGTCGCCGAGCACGATGCGGGTGCAGCTGCGGCCGTTCGCCTCCAGCGTGTGCACCGCGGGGCGATGGGTATGGCCATGGATCATCCGCGCCACGCCGTAGCGCGCGAACGTGGCCACGACCTCGTCCGGCGCCACGTCGGTGACGGTTTCGAACTGCGCCCGATCGCCTTGCTTCATTTCCGCCTGCCGCGCCTGGCTGGCGGCGCGCGCCTGCTGCGCATAGGCGATGCGCGCGGCCAGCGGCTGCGCCAGGAACTGCTGCTGGAACGCCGGACCGCGGGTCTGTGCGCGAAACGCCTGGTAGGCGGTGTCGTCGGTGCACAGCAGGTCGCCGTGCAGCAGCAGCGTCGGTTCGCCGTACAGGTCGATCACGCACGGATCGGGCAGCAGGCGCATGCCGGCGCGGCGCGCGTAGTCGGCGCCGAGCAGGAAATCGCGGTTGCCATGCATGAAATACACCGGCACGCCGGCATCGCTCACTGCGCGCAGTTCGAGCGCTACCGCATCGGCCGCCGCGGACGGCGTGTCGTCGCCGATCCACGCCTCGAACAGGTCGCCGAGGATGTACAGGGCCTCGGCAGCGCGCGCTTCGCCACGCAGGAACTCGAGGAACAACTCGGTGATCGCCGGCCGCGCCGGATCCAGATGCAGGTCTGAGATGAACAGGGTGGTCATTGGGGCATTGTAGAGCGGGGACCGGGGACCAGGGACCAGGGACCCGGAAAAGCGCAGTGTTGGCACGGCGGGAATTGCGCTTTTTTTTAACTTTCCCAATGCAATTCAAGAACGGTTGACATCGAAGCGAGGTCAAAGATTCTGGCCCGGTCCCCGGTCCCCGGTCCCCGGTCCCCGGTCCCCGGTCCCCGGTCCCCGCTACCCAAGCAATGCCGGCATCGGCAGCAGCCACAGCGACATCCCGGCCAGCAGCGCGCCGATGCCGGTGGCGGCGAGTACGTCGCTGGGGTAGTGCAGGCCTAGCACCACCCGCGACAGCGCCACGCAGGCGATGAACGGGATCAGCAGCGGTGCCAGCCACGGGTAGTACGCCAGCGCCACGATGCCGAACGACACCGCATGCAAGGTGTGTCCGGACGGAAAGCTGAACTCGTCCAGCGGCGCCACCCAGGCGCGGATGCGCAGGTCGGCCGCGTACGGGCGCGGGCGCCGGGTCCAGCGCTTGAGGCCCTTGTACAGGCTCAGCGCGACCACCCCGGTGGCGGCCATGTGCGCGGACGCGAACACGCCGTCCATGCCGTCGCAGACCACCAACAAGGCCATCAGCGCATACCAGAACACGCCGTCGCCGAGCCGGCTGATCATCGCGAAGAAGCGCCGCACGGAACGTTGCCGGCACCAGTGGTTGGCCTGACGGCACCAGCGGGCTTCGTGCCCGCGCAAGATCTCAAGCCGCGTCGACATGTGTCCTCCTGCTGGATGCCAGTTCGCCCAGTAGCGCTTCGAAATCGGCCACCACCCGTTCCGGGCGCAGCTGCTGCATTGCTGCGCAGGCGGCTTCGCCCAGACGCCGGCGCAGCGCGTCGTCGCCGCCCAGGCGCAGCGCCGCGGCGACGAAGTCCGCGTCGTCGGCCACCGCGGCGCCGTTGACGCCGTCGCGCAGGTATTCGCGCGCCGCGCCGTAGTCGAAGGCGACGGTGGCCACGCCGCTGGCCATCGCTTCCAGGGTCACGTTGCCGAAGGTCTCGCTGCGGCTGGGGAACAGGAACAGGTCGCCGCTGGCGAAGTGACGCGCCAGCGCGTCGCCGCGTTGCACGCCGCAGAAGATGAAGTCGGGATTCTCCTGCGCCAGGCGCTCGCGCATCGGGCCGTCGCCGACCCACACGAAGCGCGCGTCCGGCCGCCGCTGCTGCAGCTCGCGGAACGCGCGCACCGCCAGCGGCAGGTTTTTCTCCGAGGCGATGCGACCGACGTACAGCGCCGCGCAGCCAGCGTCGTCCAGGCCCCATTCGCGGCGCAGCTGCGCATCGCGGCGCTGCGGTTCGAACTGGCGGTTGTCCACCGCGCGCGCCAGCAGGCGCACGCGCTCGAAGCCTTGTCCGGCGAGGAACCCGAGCAGTTCGCGAGTCGGCACCAGGGTCGCGTCGGCCTGGTTGTGGAAGCGCCGCATCCAACGCAGCGCGGTCGACTGCAGCCAGGCGGCGCCGTACTGCGGCAGGTATTCGTCGAAGCGGGTGTGGAAGCCGGTGGCGATCGGGATGCCCAGGCGCCGCGCGGTGCGCAGCGCCGACCAGCCCAGCGGGCCTTCGGTGGCGATGTAGACCGCGTCCGGCGGCGTGGCCTGCCACAACCGGGCCAGGCGCCGCGGCGCGGGCAGGCCGAACTTCAGGCCGGGGTAGCGCGGCAGCGCCGCACCGCGCACCAAGTGCGCATCGTCGTCGTGGTCGCCGACCTGACGCGGCCGCACCACGTCGACCTGATGGCCGAGCGCACGCAATCCCAGTTCCAGCCCCTGCACGGTCAGCGCGACGCCGTTGACCTCAGGGGGGTACGTCTCGGTGACGATCGCGTAGCGCATGTTGAGGCTCCGGTTTGCCAAAGCTTCGCGCGCAGCGGTGAAGCGAACATGTCCAGAGGATGTAGGAATGATGACGCCGGCCCAGGGCGTTTAGCGACGCGCCAGCTACTGCGCCGCTACCCTCCCGAATCCCCAATCTCCAATCCCGGCCTTCAAGCCACGAACGGCCGGAAATTGATCCCCAACCCGGCCATGCCCTCGACTTCGCCGATCAGGTCGGCGCGCTGCAGCGGCCGCGCTTCGATCCACGGCTGCGACAGGATCAGGTGCAGATTGTCGCCGTCGGCCTTCAGCTCCAGCGACGGGATCGGTTCGGATTCGTGCGCGCGATGCAGCAGCACCGCCAGCCGCAGCAGCGCGGCCTTGCGCTTGGCGCTGAGCAGCAGGCGGTCGGGCAGGGCATCGAACGCGGTCTTGGGCACGTTGCGGCGGTGGGTGCGCACCAGCGTCGCCAGCACCTGCTGCTCCTGCCGCGAGAAGCCGGCGATGTCGGAGTGCTCGAGCACGTAGGCGCCGTGCACGTGGTACTGGCTGTGCGCGATGACCTGGCCCAGCTCGTGCAGGCGCGCGGCCCAGCCGAGCATGCGCCCGTCGTCGGCATCCAGCGCCCAGGCCGTGGCGACCTGTTCGAACAGCGCCATCGCGGTGCCTTCCACGCGCGCGGCCTGGGTCTCGTCGATGCCGTAGCGCTGGGTGAGCGCGGCGATCGCGGTCTCGCGCGGATCGTTCTCGCCGCCGCGGCCGAGCATGTCGTACAGGATGCCTTCGCGCATGGCCGCCTTGCTCACCATCAGGCGCTGCAGGCCCAGCGCCTGGAACGCGGCTTCCAGCACCAGCACGCCACCGGCGATGATCGGTCGGCGGTCGGCGGACAGGCCGGGCAGGTCGATGTCCTCGATGCGCTTGGCCAGCAGCAGGCGCTCGCGCAGTTGCGGCAGCGCCTCGGCGGTGATCGCGCCCTTGGTCAGCTTCATCGCCGCGCAGATCTCGCCGATCGCCTTGTGCGTGCCCGACGAGCCCAGCGCCTCGTGCCAACCCAGCGCGCGGTACAGCCCGGCGAACTGCTGGAACTCGGCGCCGATCTCGGTCAGCGCGTCCTTCCATTTCTTCTTCGACAGCTTGCCGCCGGGGAAGAAGCGCCGCGTGCTGGCGATGCAGCCGGCCTGCAGGCTCTCGCGCTCCAGGGTCTGGAAACCGCGGCCGATGATGAATTCGGTGGAGCCGCCGCCGATGTCGATCACCAACCGGCGCTGGTCCGGCTTGGGCGGTTGCGCATGCGCCACGCCCAGGTAGATCAGGCGCGCTTCCTCGCGTCCGCTGACCACTTCGATCGGATGGCCGAGCGCGGTCTCGCCGGGAATCAGGAACGCCTGCGGCGAGCGCAGCTGGCGCACGGTGTTGGTGGCCAGCGCGCGCACCCGCAGCGACGGCACGTCGCGGATGCGCTGGCCGAAGCGCGCCAGGCACTCCAGCGCGCGCTGCCGCGCTTCGCTCGACAGCCCGCCCTTGTTGTCCAGGCCGTCGGCCATGCGCACGGTCTCGCGCAGGCGGTCCACCACCCGCAGCTGCCCGAGCTGATACCGCGCCACCACCATGTGGAAACTGTTGGAACCCAGGTCGACGGCGGCCAGCAGGTCGCCATCGCGCAACGGCGTGTACGGGGAGATGGGAGGCATGGGCGGAATGGTAGCCGATGCACGGCGGGTGCCGTCCATCGGCGCGCGGGTGGCGTGGCTCAGAGCCCGTCGAGCAGCGCCAGCTGCGCCGAATGCGGCGGCTGGTCCTGGCCCGGCGTCAGCTTGCGGTAGGTGCCGCTGGCGTCCAGTTCCCACGCGTTGAGGTTGTCGTCCATGTAGTTCTTCAGCACTTCGCGATGGATGCGCTGGATCAGCTTCGGGTCCAGGATCGGGAAGCAGGTCTCGACCCGGCGCAGCAGGTTGCGCTCCAGCCAGTCGGCGCTGGCGCAGAACAGCTCCGGCGCGCCGTCGTTGCCGAACCAGTAGACGCGGCTGTGCTCGAGGAAGCGGCCGACGATCGAACGCACCCGGATGTTGTCCGACACGCCCGGCACGCCGGGGCGCAGCGTGCACGCGCCGCGCACGATCAGGTCGATCTTGACCCCGGCCTGCGAGGCCACGTACAGCGCGCGGATCACCTGCGGTTCGTTGAGCGCGTTCATCTTGGCGATGATGCGGCCCGGACGCCCGGCCAGGGCCAGCTTGGTCTCGCGCTCGATCCGGTGCAGCACGCCCGGGTGCAGGGTGAACGGCGATTGCAGCAGGCGCTTGAGGCGGATCTTCGGCGCCAGCCCGGACAGCTGCTGGAACAGCAGGTGCACGTCGTTGCAGATGTCCGCATCGGCGGTGATCAGGCTCAGGTCGGTGTAGGCGCGCGCGGTGCCGCTGTGGTAGTTGCCGGTACCCAGGTGCACGTAGCGGCGCAGCTTGCGCCCTTCGCGGCGCACGATCAGCAGCATCTTGGCGTGGGTCTTGTAGCCGACCACGCCGTACACCACCTGCACGCCGGCTTCCTGCAGGCGATCGGCCAGGCCCAGGTTGGCTTCCTCGTCGAAGCGCGCGCGCAGTTCGACCACCACGGTCACGTCCTTGCCGTTGCGCGCGGCCAGCACCAGCGCATCGACGATGCCCGAGTCCTTGCCGGTGCGGTACAGGGTCTGCTTGATCGCCAGCACCTGCGGGTCCACCGCGGCCTGCTTGATCAGGTCCAGCACCGCGGTGAACGCGTCGAACGGATGGTGCAGCAGCACGTCGCCGGCTGCGGCGATCTCGAAGATGCCCTCGCTGTCGCGCAGCGTGCGCGGGTTCATCGACGGGTACTTCAGGTCCGGGCGCTGCACCAGATCGTAGACCTGGTTGACCCGGCTCAGGTTGACCGGGCCGTCGATGCGGTAGACCGCGTTCTCCGGCAATTCGAAGTTCTGCAGCAGCGTGCGCATGATCGACTTCGGGCAGTCCGCGGCGATCTCCAACCGCACCGCCGGCCGGTAGCCGCGGTTGACCAGCTCGTCGCGCAACGCCAGCGCCAGGTTCTCCACTTCCTCCTCGTCCACCACCAGCTCGGAATTGCGGGTCACGCGGAACTGGTAGGACCCCATCACCTCCATGCCCGGGAACAGTTCGTCGACGAAGGTGGACAGCACCGAGGACAGGAACACGAAGCTCTGCCCGCCTTCGGACAGGCTTTCCGGCAGTTGGATGATGCGCGGCAGCGAGCGCGGCGCGCGCACGATCGCCAGGTGGCCGACGCGGCCGAACGCATCGGTGCCCTTCAGCACCACCACGATGTTCAGCGACTTGTTGAGGATCTTGGGGAACGGATGCGCCGGGTCCAGGCCCAGCGGCGACAGCACCGGCATGATCTCGTTGCGGAAGTAGGCGCGCAGCCAGCGCTTCTGCCGCGCGTTCCAGCTGTTGCGGCCGAGCACGCCGATGCCGGCTTCCTTCAGCGCCGGGCGCAGCACCTCGTTCCAGCAGCGGTACTGATGGTCGACCAGCTGTGCGGCGCGATCGTGGATGGTGTTGAGGATCGCGCTTGAGCTCAGCCCGTCCGGCGCCGGCGGCAAGCCGAATTCCAGCGCATGGCGCACGGTGGCGGCGCGGATCTCGAAGAATTCGTCGAGGTTGGTGCAGGAGATGCACAGGAAGCGCAGCCGCTCCAGCAGCGGCACGCTCGGATCCTGCGCCTGCGCCAGCACGCGGAAATTGAAGTCCAGCTGCGACAGTTCGCGGTTGAGGTACAACGACGGGTCGCGCAGCGGGTCGCTGGGAACGTCCGGTGGCGGCGTGGGCGGCAGGGCGGCGGCGCGGGGCATGGCGGTACTCGTTAGGCGGAGGTCAGGGTGGCATGGTCGTGCCGCGGATGCACGCGTCCGGCGCCGAAGTGGCAGGAGAACGTGCTGCCCTTGCCGACTTCGCTTTCGATGTCCAGCCGCGCCTGGTGCAAGCCCAGCACGTGCTTGACGATCGACAGTCCCAGCCCGGTGCCGCCGCTTTCGCGCGAGCGGCTGCTGGAGACGCGGTAGAAGCGTTCGGTGATGCGCGGCAGATGGTGCGACGGAATGCCGTAGCCGCTGTCGCGCACCGACAGCACCGCGCCGTCGCCTTCGCGGGCGAAGGTGATGCTGACCGCGCCGCCGGCGGGGGTGTAGCGCACCGCGTTGGTCACAAGGTTGGAGAACGCGCTGTGCAGTTCCTTGTTGGAACCGACCAGGTCCAGATCGGCCTCGTCGTGCACTTCGATGCGGTGCCGGCCCTGGCTATGCGCCTCGGCCTCGCGGCGCAGCGTGGCCAGCATCGGCGCCATCGCGATGCTCTCCTCGTTGGCGTGTTCCTGCGATTCCAGTCGCGACAGGGTCAGCAGGTCCTCGACCAGTTGGGTCATGCGCTGCGACTGCTTGCGCATCTCGGCGATCATCGGCCCGGAATCGGGGAAATCCTCCGGGTCGAGCATGTCCAGGTAGCCGTGCACCACGGTCAGCGGCGTGCGCAGTTCGTGCGAGACGTTGGCGACGAAGTCGCGGCGCACCTGCTCCAGCTGCAGCAGCTTGCTGACGTCGCGCGCGACCAGCAGCCAGTAGTCGTCGGAGTAGGGGATCAGGCGCAGGTTCAGGCGCAGCCGGTCGTCGATCGGCGAGGGCGTGTCCAGCATCGGCTCGGCGTTGCGGCCGCCGGCCAGCCAGTGCGCCAACGGCATCGGCTGCAGGCGTTCGACCACCGGCACGTTGAGGTCGCCGGGATGGCGCAGGCCGAGCAGGGTGCCCGCGGCCTCGTTGAACCACTGGATGCGCTGGCTGTTGCGGTCCACCACCACCACCGCGTCGGGCAGCGCGGCGGCGGCGGCGCGGTAGGCGCGCAGCATGTCCAGCAGGCGCCGCTTGCGCGTGCGCATTTCCGCCTGGCTGCGATACAGCAGCCGGTCCAGTTCGTTCCACACGCCGGTACCGGCCGGCGGTTCCCAGCGCTGGCGCGCGGTCAGCCGGCGCAGCACGCGGCGCAGGCGCCAGTAGTGCCAGCCCATCACCGCCAGCGACATCAGGGTCAGCGCCATCCACACGTGGCCGCCGAGCCAGCCGACCAGCACCGCCAGCAGCAGCAGCGCGGCCAGGGTGCCGAGGGTCTTGAACCAGGCGGAACGGATGTGGCGGGGCATCGGGAGCGCGCTCTGTCGCAATGGATCGTGTTCGTCGTCCGCCGTTTATAGCAGGCGACGGCGACAGTCAGATGGACGAGGAGAAGCGATAGCCGGAGCCGCGCACCGTCTGCACCATGTTCTCCACCGCGAACGGCTCCAGGGTCTTGCGCAGCCGGCGGATGTGCACGTCGATGGTGCGCTCCTCGACGTAGACGCTGCCGCCCCACACGTGGTCGAGCAGCTGCGCGCGGCTGTAGACGCGCTCGGGATGGGTCATGAAGAAATGCAGCAGGCGGTATTCGGTGGGGCCGATCGGCACCGGCGCGTCGCCGGCGAACACGCGGTGCGCGGCGCCGTCGATGCGTAGGCTGCCGACCGAGACGCTGCCGTCCTCGTCGTCGTCGCGGGTGCGGCGCATCACCGCGCGGATCCGCGCCAGCAGCTCGCGCGCCGAGAACGGCTTGACCACGTAGTCGTCGACCCCGGCTTCCAGGCCGCCGACCCGATCGTTTTCCTCGCCGCGCGCGGTGAGCATGATGATCGGCACCTCGCGGGTCATCGCGTCCTTGCGCCAGCGCCGGGCCAGTTCCAGGCCGCTGGTGCCGGGCAGCATCCAGTCCAGCAGGATCAGGTCGGGGACGCGGTCGGCGATGGAGGTCTGCGCTTCCCGCGCGTCGCCGGCGTGGACCGGTTCGAAGTCGCCCTTGCGCAGGGCGAACGCCACCATGTCGCGGATGGCGGGTTCGTCGTCGACGATCAGGATGCGTTTCTGCACGACGGCACCGTGGGACTGGGAGGAGAGGTCGCCAGTAGACTACGGTTTTATTACGATTCAGTGACGGCGCTTGTATGGCGTTTCAGCGTTGTTTCACATCCGGATCCTCCACGCCCTGGCGGCGCAGCTCCAGCACCGTGGGCGTGATCGCCGCAATGCGCGCATCGATGCGGGCGCGCGCCACGTAATCCAGGTCCTCGCGCTTCTTCAGGTTGTTCAACTGGATCAGCGCCTGTTCGGGGCGTCCGTTCAGATACGCGGCTTCCGCATAGGCCTCGCCGGCGCGATTGCCGTCCCCGGCCAGTTCGCAGGCGCGGGCGAAGGTGCGCTGGAACACCGGATCGTCGGCCGCCGCGGCCAGCAATGGCCGCAGCACCGCCTGCGCGCGCTGGCCGGCGGCACGGCCGCCCTGCTCGTTCAGCGCGGCGGCATAGGTCAGCGCCACCGCGCGGTTGCTCGGCAGCCGCTTGAGCAGGCCGTCGAAGCGCTGATTGGCCTGCGCGACGCGGCCGTTGCGCGATTCGGCCTCGGCCACCGCCAGGCCCAACCACCAGCTGTCCGGGTGCGCCTGCAACAGCTCCTCCAGGGTCTTGGTCGCGTCCAGCGCGCTGCCGCCGCCGCGCAGCCGGGCCAGCGCCAGTCCATAGCGCTGGGCATCGCTGAGGCCCTGCTTGCTGCCCTGGCGCAGGCCCTCGTACTCGCGCACCGCATCGGCCGGCGTGTTGGCGCTGAGCACGCGCAGGCGCTCGCGGGCCCATTCGAACTGGCCGCTGGTGCCGCGCGCATAGGTGTCGAACGGCAGCTGCAGGCTCCCGGGCAGCAACGGGTTGCTGGGCGCGCCCAGCGGCTGGCTCAGCGACACGTCGTTGGGGTCGACCCGCTCCTGCAAGGTGCCGCCGGGCACGCGGGTGGTCAGGGTCACGGTGTTCTTCTTCATCTGCTCGGCGCGCTGCCGCGCCTCGCTGATGCGGGTGGTGGTGACCGGGTGGGTCATCAGGTAGTCGGGGGTGCTGTAGCCGCCCTGGTTGCCGCGCATCGCCAGCGACATGCGCTCGAAGAAGCCGGCCATCGCATCCACGTCGTAGCCGCTGCGCGCCAGGGTGCGGATGCCCAGCCGGTCGGCTTCCGATTCGTTGGAGCGGGTGTAGTCGATCTGGCGTTGCTGCATCAGCCCCAGGCCGCTGGCGATCGCCGCCTGGGTGGCGTCGCCGCTGGAACGGCCGCCGGCCTGCTGCGCGGCGACCACCGCGGCGAGCATGCCGAGCAGGATCGGCACCTGGTCGCGCTGCGCCCGCTCCACCCCACGCAGCACGTGCTGCTGGGTGATGTGCGCGATCTCGTGCGACAGCACCGCGGCGACCTCGTCCTCGCGCTCGGCGGTCAGCACCAGTCCGGCGTTGACCGCGACGTAGCCGCCCAGCGTGGCGAAGGCATTGATCTGGCGGTCGCGCAGCATGAAGAAGGTGTACTTCTGCTGCGGCTGGTCGCTGTTGGCCCCGAGCCGGGTGCCCATGGTCTGCAGCCAGTCGCCGATCAGCGGGTCCTCGAGCACGTAGTCGTAGTTGCGCAGCTCGGCCAGCATCATCTTGCCGTACTCGGCCTGGCGCGCCGGCGTCAGCAATTCCCCGGCCGAGGAGCCGATGTCCGGGAGCTTGTTCTCCTGCGCCGGCGCGACGGCGGCGGCAGTGGCCAGGGTAATTGCGAAGGCAAGCGGCAGCGGGCGCAAGGCAGGCTCCAGGAGAAAAGCAAGGGCGCCGCGGGCGGCGTTCCGGATACGACGGGTGAATCCAGGGTAATCCGCAGTGTTGCGGCAGCGGACTCGAAAATCCACCCGCCCGCTACCATAGTGGCTTGGACCACTTACAGCGCCCGGAGTTTCCCATGGACACCCAGCATGCCGACGCCGGCCAGGCCGGCGGCCCGCCGATCACCCTGTACTCCACCGCGATCTGTCCGTACTGCGTGGCGGCCAAGAACTTCCTGAAGAGCAAGGGCCGCAGCTGGACCGAGGTACGCATCGACCTGGACCCGGCCGAGCGCGAGAAGATGGTGGCCCTGGCGCGGCGCACCAGCGTGCCGCAGATCTTCGTCGGCGATACCCACGTCGGCGGCTACGACGACATGATGGCGCTGCACCGCGCCGGCAAGCTGCAGCCGCTGCTCGACGGCCAGGCGCCCGAGGCGCAGGCATGAGCGCTGCGCAGACCGGCGGCGAAGGTGGTGACGGCCAGGAGGACCGGGTGCGCGAGTTCACCGAGTTCCGCCAGCGCATGAACCAGCGCATCCTGGCCGAGCCGAACCAGGTGGTGCGGCGCTTCTTCGCGCTCGACACCCAGACCTACCAGGCCGGCGCGCTGGACGTGAAGACCAAGGAACTGCTTGGTTTGGTCGCCTCGCTGGTGCTGCGCTGCGACGACTGCATCAGCTACCACGTGGCCCAGTGCAAGGAGGCCGGCGTGCAGCGCGACGAGTTCTTCGAGACCTTCTCGGTGGGCCTGGTGGTGGGCGGCTCGATCGTGATCCCGCACCTGCGCCGGGCGGTGGATTTCCTCGACAAGCTTGAGGACGGCGCGGCCGCCGCGCCGGCGGAGCACGCGCACGCCTGAGCGCCGCCCGGATCGGCCCGATGCGCGCCGCCTGCGGGCGGCGCGCTGCGTTTCGGCGCCGCGGCGGTTTGGGAGCCTTCACCGGCTTCGGGCATAATTACCGGTGAAACCTCCTTGCGCCTGCAGCCCGGGCTTCCGGCCGGCGCGCTCCCCCTCTGTACGGAAACCGCAATCCTATGACGCAGACAATCACGGTCATCCGTGGCGATGGCATCGGCCCCGAGATCATGGACGCCACGCTGTTCGTGCTCGACGCGCTGAACGCCGGCCTCACCTACGAATACGCCGACGCCGGCCTGGTCGCCCTGGAGAAGCACGGCGATCTGTTGCCGGCCGCCACCCTGGACTCGATCCGCAAGAACAGGATCGCGCTGAAGAGCCCGCTGACGACGCCGGTGGGCGAGGGCTTCAGCTCGATCAACGTGGCCATGCGCCGCCAGTTCGACCTGTACGCCAACGTGCGCCCGGCCAAGTCGTTCCCGAACACCAAGTCGCGCTTCGGCGCCGGCGTGGACCTGATCACCGTGCGCGAGAACACCGAAGGCGCCTACCTGAGCGAAGGCCAGGAAGTGTCGGCCGACGGCGAGACCGCGGTGTCGATGGCCAAGGTGACCCGCAAGGGCTCCGAGCGCATCGTCCGCTATGCCTTCGACCTGGCGCGGGCGACCGGCCGCAAGAAGGTCACCGCGGTGCACAAGGCCAACATCATCAAGTCGACCTCGGGCCTGTTCCTGAAGGTGGCGCGCGAAGTGGCGGCGAACTACCCGGAGATCGAATTCCAGGAAATGATCGTCGACAACGCCTGCATGCAGCTGGTGATGCGTCCGGAGCAGTTCGACGTCATCGTCACCACCAACCTGTTCGGCGACATCCTGTCGGACCTGTGCGCCGGCCTGGTCGGCGGCCTGGGTCTGGCGCCGGGCGCCAACATCGGCGTCGACGCGGCGATCTTCGAGGCCGTGCACGGCTCGGCGCCGGACATCGCCGGGCAGGGCAAGGCCAACCCGTGCGCGCTGCTGCTGGGCGCGGCGCAGCTGCTGGACCACGTCGGCCAGCCGCAGAACGCCGAGCGCCTGCGCAATGCCATCGTCGCCACGCTGGAAGCCAAGGACGGGCTGACCCCGGACCTGGGCGGCAGCGGCAACACCATGGGCTTCGCCAAGGCCATCGCCAGCCGCCTCTGAGCGCGCCGGAAGATCGCAAAAAAGAAAGGGCGCCTCGATGCGCCCTTTCTTTTGCTCGGAAGTTTGTCTGAAGCCACTTCCGCTCATCGATCGCGGGGAGCCGCTCTTGCGAATCCCCAATCCCGATTCCCGATTCCCGGCTTAATTTCGCGACTGCAACTTCGACAGCAGCCGCAGGAACTCGATGTACAGCCACACCAGGGTGACCATCAGCCCGAACGCGCCGTACCACTCCATGTACTTCGGCGCGCCCTGTTCCACGCCGCTCTCGATGAAGTCGAAGTCCAGCACCAGGTTCAGCGCCGCCACCACCACCACGAACAGGCTGAACAGGATGCCGACCGTGCCGGAGGCGTGGATGAAGGGGATCTGGATGTTGAAGAAGCCGAGCACGATGGTCGCCAGGTACACGAGTGCGATGCCGCCGGTGGCCGCCACCACGCCGAGCTTGAAGTTCTCGGTGGCCTTGATCAGCCCGCTGCGGTACGCGAACAGCAGCGCGAACAGGGTGCCGAAGGTCAGCAGCACCGCCTGCAGCACGATGCCGTTGAAGCGCACTTCGTACATCGCCGAGATCGAACCCAGGAAGAAGCCTTCCACCAGCGCGTACAGCGGCGCGGTGATCGGCGCCCAGGTCTTCTTGAAGGTGGTGATCATGGCCAGGATGAAGCCGCCGATGGCGCCGCCCAGCACGTAGCCGATGATGCCCGGGGCGATCACTTCTTTGCCGGCGCCGTCGATCGAGATCGACTGGCTCCAGGCGAACGCCGCCGTCAGCACGGTCAACAGCAGCAACGCGCCGGTCTTGTGGATGGTGCCGTTCAGGGTCATCGCCTCGCCGTCGCGCGAGACCACCGCGCCGCTGCCGAGGTCGAGGAAGGTGGATTCCTTCAAGGCGGGGTTGCCGCTGCGGATCATGCTGTTTCTCCCTGTAAAAAAGACGATTGGCCCGTATCGGCCGCAAGTGCCGAGCATAGCGCAGGCCACGGTGACGCCGCGTGCCGTTGACACCGGGCCGCGAGGTTCCCACAATAGCCGACCTTTCCGGCCTCGGCCGCGAGGGATGTTCCGCCGGGGTATAGCGCAGTCTGGTAGCGCGCCTGCTTTGGGAGCAGGATGTCGGGGGTTCGAATCCCTCTACCCCGACCAATCCGATGTCCAAACGGCGGAGAGGAATGCGACAATCCGGCCCCGGGCGCCCGTAGCTCAACCGGATAGAGCACCGGCCTTCTAAGCCGGCGGTTACAGGTTCGATTCCTGTCGGGCGCGCCACACCGGTGCCGGGCAGGGTGTTGCAAGAGTTCAATGGTGGCTGTAGCTCAGCTGGTTAGAGTACTGGATTGTGATTCCAGATGTCGGGGGTTCGAGTCCCCTCAGCCACCCCATTGATCGCGTGACCCGCTGCTTCGCGGGGTGTTGCAACGAGGCAAAAAAGCGCATAAAATGCGCGACTCAGTTTCAGGGCCGTTAGCTCAGTTGGTAGAGCAGTTGACTCTTAATCAATAGGTCCAAGGTTCGAATCCTTGACGGCCCACCAAATCAAGCAGCCACTTAGCGCAAGCCAAGTGGCTGTTTTTTTATGTGCCGCGCGCGGAACGGCCGGCGACGGCATGGGCGCGCACGGTGCCTTGCTCAGTCCCGCGCCGCCGCCGCGATCGCCAATGCGGCCTGCACCATCGCGTCGGGCCGCAGCGGATCGTCGTCGATGGCGATGTCCGGCGTCAGCAGCGTCGGTGTCGCCGCTGCCGACGGCCGCACCAGCAGCAGCCGCGGAACCCACAGCGCCAGCCCGGTGTGCGGCAGCACGATCTTCTGCACGCCGCCGGTCTGCGTGCTCCTGACGCTGGCGCCTTCGCCGAGCAGCGTTCCGAAGCCGAAGTCCTGCATCGTGTCGGCGAACAGCACCGCCGAGGAATAGGTGCCGCGGCCGACCAGTACATAGACCTTGCCGTCGAAGTGCAGCGGGTCCGCCGTCTGCGGGGTGCTCCATGTCTCTATGGGGCCGCTCAGCACCTCGCCCAGCCGTTCGTGTTTCGACGGGTCGGCGCGGATCACCTTCTTGGTGTAGCGCGATGCCCAGCGGTAGGGGCGATCGGCGATGTAGGGCAGCAGCCCTTGCAGCCACAGCGCATCGTCGCCGCCGCCGTTCTGCCGCACGTCGATGATCAGCGTCCGCGCGCCGCTGGCCTGCATCTGCTGGAACGCGCGGCGTGTGAACTCCAGGAAGGCGGCCGGCTCCGGCCACGAGAAGGTGCGGATGGTCATGACCGCGGCGGCGCCCGGGCGCAGCTCGAAGCCGAACTGCCGGTCGAACTCGTCCTCGCCGACCAGGATCGAAGGGCGGGCGTGGCTTGCGGTCTGGTGCAGCCGCGCCTGCGGCGGCCCGGCGAGGGTCAGCCGGAATGTCGCGGGTGCGCCGTACACTTTCCAGTAGAAGAACCACCAGCGCCGCGACAGCAGGTCGGCGCGGAAGCGTGCGCTGTCGCCGTGCACGTGCGCGAGCAATGCGCGCGCGACCGCGTCCGCGCGAACGCCGTTGATGGTCGCGACCCGGCGGCCGGCGAGGGCGGTCGGGGCGCCGCCCAGGTCGGACAGGATCCGCACCCGCGCCTGCGCATCGACCGTGACCTCGAAGGGAAACAGGGCGCCCCCGTCGCGCAGATGACATTCCGTCTCCGCGCGCCAGTCGGCATAACCGACGAAGAAGTGACCATCGGCAAGCAGCGGGTTGAGTGTGGAGAATTCCCGCCAGGCCGCATCGCGGTCCAACCTCGTCGCGACCCGCTGGCGCAGCGCGTCGAGCGCGGACTGCAGCCGCATGGGATCGGTCGAATGCGATGGCTGCGGGTGGGTCGCGGCGATTCCCGCTTCCAGGGCGTCGATGTCGGCGCGCAGCTGCTGCGTGCTGTAGCGTTCAGCCGCCAGGGCGGGCGCGATCAGCGCTGGCGTGGCGGCAAGCAAGAGCAGGCATGTTCGGAGCAGTGGCAGCCTTGGCATGAAGACCTTCCGGAAAGTGTGTTGAAAAAATACCATAAAATTTCAATATGACAAAGAAAGCCAAACCGCCGCTCGATGCGGCCGCGATCCGTGATCCGGCCCACATCCGTCTTCTCGCCTCGCCGGTCCGCCAGGAACTGGTCGATACGCTGGCGTCGCTGGGCGGGGAGGCCAGCGTCGCGGAGCTCTCGGAACAGTTGGGGCGGCCGGCGGACGGTCTCTACTACCACCTGCAACTGCTCGCCGAGAGCGAACTCGTGCGCGAAGGCGAGGGCGCGGCCGGGGAGCGGATCTTCCGGCTCGCGGGCAGCGCCGGCGCACCGCTGCGCCTGGCCTACGATCTGGCCGACGAACAGGCGGCTGTGGCCCTGGCCGCGTATGCCAAGGGCCTGGCGCAGGTCGCCGAGCGCGACTTCCAGGCGGCCTTGAAGCAGCCCGGGGTCGAGGTCGAAGGCCCCGCCCGGCAACTGTGGGCGGCACGCAACAAGGGCTGGCTCAACGCGGCCGAACTGGCCGAAGCCAATGCCTTGCTGGAGCGGCTCTGCGACCTGTTGAGCCGCCCGCGCGACCCGTCGCGCGACCGGCCGATGTCGCTGGCGTTCGTGCTCGCGCCGGCGGCGGTGCGCGGCCGGCGCCGAGCACCCAAGCGCTGAACGGCAGGCGGGACGTCGCCTCGCGGCTGGCGTTTGGCGGGGCGCCCATCCGTCGGCCACCCGAGACCCGTCTTCGCGACGCGCATGCCCAACGTATTGCTCGCAGCCGGTCGACGTCGCGTCCCGCGCTCCACCAGATGTGGAGCCGCGCATCCCGGTAGCCGCCCGGAGGCATCCAGCCCGCCGGGTGCCTTTTTCTTTGCCGGCAGGCCTGCAACAATGCGCAGGCGAGCGCGTCCTGCGCCGCAGCGCGAAAGTGGCGGAATTGGTAGACGCCCTGGTTTTAGGTACCAGTGCCGCAAGGCGTAGGGGTTCGAGTCCCCTCTTTCGCACCATCCCGGCGCCGCTCGCGCGGCCCGCCGTCCCCCTGCAGCCCCGTCCGCAGGCCCGTCGCGCCAGGCCCATGCCGGCGCCGGCCGACCGGGTGCGCTGGCAGGCACCGCGGGAATAGGCGAAACTATCCGGCTGCGGCGGCCGTCCCGTGCCCGCGTCAACCCGTATTTCTCTACATCGTGCCGAGAGCCGTGGGCTCCCGGTGGCAGGAGTCCACATGCAAGCTTCGATCGAAACCACCGGTACCCTGGAACGGCGTCTGACCTTCACCCTGCCGGAGGAGCGCCTGGAGACCCATATCGGCGGCCGCCTGCGCGAAGTCGCGCGGACCGCGCGGATCAAGGGTTTCCGCCCCGGCAAGATCCCGCCGAAGGTGATCGAGCAGCGCTTCGGCCCGCAGATCCGCGCCGAGGCGCTGGACGGCCTGCTGCGCGAGACCTTCGATTCGGCGGTGCGCGAGCACGAGCTGCGCCTGGCCGGCAATCCGCGCATCGACCGCGCCGGCGACAACGAGCTGCAGTTCGTGGCGACCTTCGAAGTGGTGCCGGACTTCGGCGACATCGACGTGGCCAAGCTGGAAGTGGTCCGCCACACCGCCGAGGTCACCGATGCCGACATCGAGCAGATGATCGAGAACCTGCGCCTGCAGCGCCGCACCTGGCAGCCTGCCGAGCGCCCGGCGCAGGACGGCGACCTGGTGACCCTGGAGACCTGGTCGCAGGCCGGCGACGAGCGCCTGCCCGCCGAGGGCGTGGAGAAGGGCAGCAGTGTGATCGGGTCGGGCGTCATGTTCCCGGCGATCGAGCAGGGCCTGGTCGGCCTGTCCAAGGACGAGGAAAAGACCCTGACGGTCGATTTCCCGGCCGACTGGCGCGTGCCGCAGTTCGCCGGCAAGCAGGTCCAGGTGCACGTGAAGGCGGTCGACGTCGCCGCGCCGGTGCTGCCGGAGGTGGACAAGGAGTTCATCAAGAGCTTCGGCGTGAAGAGCGGCGATGCCGAGCAGTTCCGCAAGGACATCCGCATCAACCTGGAGCGCGAGCTCAAGGGCGCGCTGATGAACCGGCTGCGCCGCGAGGTCGGCGAGCAGCTGATCGCCGCCTACGCGTCGGTGGAAATGCCGCCGCGGCTGGTCGAGAACGAAGCGCGTTCGATGCTGGCGCAGCAGGTGGAACAGATGCGCCGCTCCGGCCGCGATCCGGGCCAGGTGCCGGACGACGCCCACCAGGGCTTCGTCGACGCGGCGCGCAAGCGCGTGCTGGTCGGCCTGCTGGTCGGCGAGGTCGCCCGCCGCAACGAGCTGCGCCTGGACCCCAAGCGGGTCTCGGAGACGCTGCGCCTGATCGCCTCGACCTACGAAGAGCCGGAACAGGTCATTGAGATGTACCGCAACGACCCCCAATTGATGGGTGGACTGCAGAGCCGTGTGATGGAGGAGCAGGTGATCGACTGGATCGCCGAGCGCGCCAAGCACACCGAGCAGGCGATGACGTTCCAGGAAGCGATCCGCCAGTAAGGCGACGCTTCGCGGCGGCCCGCATATTGCATGTGGGTTGAGGTGCAATCCCAGGCTTCCGCAATTGCGGGGGCGCGACACGATGCAAGCCCTGCACATCCCCGTGCAGGGACGACACACAGAGCAGGAGTTCCCGCGTGGACAATGTGACCAAGGCCTTGAATCTGGTTCCGATGGTGGTCGAGCAGACCAGCCGCGGCGAGCGCGCCTATGACATCTATTCGCGCCTGCTGAAGGAGCGTCTGATCTTCCTGGTCGGTCCGATCGACGACCACATGGCCAACGTGATCGTGGCGCAGATGCTGTTCCTGGAAGCGGACAACCCGGAAAAGGACATCAGCATCTACATCAACTCGCCGGGCGGCGTGGTCACCGCCGGCATGGCGATCTACGACACCATGCAGTACATCAAGCCGGACGTGAGCACCATCTGCGTCGGCCAGGCCGCTTCGATGGGCGCGCTGCTGCTGGCGTCGGGCGCGGCCGGCAAGCGCTACGCGCTGCCGAATTCGCGGGTGATGATCCACCAGCCGCTGGGCGGCTTCCAGGGCCAGGCCACCGACATCGACATCCACGCGCGCGAGATCCTGACCCTGCGCGCGCGCCTGAACGAAATCCTCGCCAAGCACACCGGCCAGTCGCTGGAAACTATCGCCCGCGACACCGAGCGCGACAACTTCAAGAGCGCCGTCGACGCGCAGACCTACGGGCTGGTCGACCAGGTGCTGGAGCGCCGTCCGGAAGAGTCGATTCAGCCGGCATAAGGCTTGCATGTACTGCAAAACGCAGCGTATTCCGCAGGGCCGGGGTCGGGCTAGCGTCCTCCCGGCCCTGTGCTATTCTCGAAATCGAACCCCCGTTCATCGGGTGGGGTAACTGGGTAAGCGAAGCAATGAGCGAAGACCGGCAAGGCCGTTCCGGCGACAGCAACAAGATTCTGTACTGCTCGTTCTGCGGCAAGAGTCAACACGAGGTCCGTAAGCTGATCGCCGGGCCGAGCGTGTTCATCTGCGACGAATGTGTCGAGCTGTGCAACGACATCATCCGCGAGGAACTCGAGGAGAAGGCGCAGTCCGCACGCAGCAGCCTGCCCAAGCCCAAGGAAATCCTCGAGGTGCTGGACCAGTACGTGATCGGGCAGCTGCGCGCCAAGCGCACGCTCGCCGTGGCCGTGTACAACCACTACAAGCGCATCGAGAGTCGCCAGAAGAACGACGAAGTCGAACTGGCCAAGTCCAACATCCTGCTGGTCGGCCCGACCGGTTCGGGCAAGACGCTGCTGGCCGAGACGCTGGCGCGGCTGCTCAACGTGCCGTTCACGATCGCCGATGCGACCACGCTGACCGAAGCCGGCTATGTCGGCGAGGACGTGGAGAACATCATCCAGAAGCTGCTGCAGAAGTGCGACTACGACGTCGACAAGGCGCAGCAGGGCATCGTCTACATCGACGAGATCGACAAGATCTCGCGCAAGAGCGAGAACCCGTCGATCACCCGCGACGTGTCCGGCGAAGGCGTGCAGCAGGCGCTGCTGAAGCTGATCGAAGGCACGGTCGCCTCGGTGCCGCCGCAGGGCGGGCGCAAGCATCCGCAGCAGGAATTCCTGCAGGTGGACACCAAGAACATCCTGTTCATCTGCGGCGGCGCGTTCGCCGGCCTGGACAAGGTGATCCAGCAGCGCTCCAACGACGTCGGCGGCATCGGTTTCGGCGCCAAGGTGAAGAGTTCCGAGCGCAAGCGCGAAGTCGGCAAGATCCTGGCGGAAGTGGAGCCGGAGGACCTGATCAAGTTCGGTCTGATCCCCGAGTTCGTCGGTCGCCTGCCGGTGGTCGCCACGCTCGAGGAACTGGACGAGCCGGCGCTGATCCGGATCCTGACCGAGCCGAAGAACGCGATCACCAAGCAGTTCAAGAAGCTGTTCGAGATGGAAGGCGTGGAGCTGGAATTCCGGCCCGACGCGCTGCTGGCCATCGCCAAGAAGGCGCTCAAGCGCAAGACCGGCGCGCGCGGCCTGCGCACCATCGTCGAGTCGGTGCTGCTGGACACGATGTACGAATTGCCGTCGCAGGAAAACGTCAGCAAGGTGGTGGTCGACGAGTCGGTGATCGAGCACAAGTCCGAGCCGTACCTGATCTACCAGACCCCGCCGCCGGCGCCGAAGGTGGCGTCCGCCGAGTGAGGCTCGGGTGAGGCCGCGGCGCTGTCCCGCCGTGGTCTTCGCGGCCGGCTAAGCGGTTGAAAGAAAAGGGGCTTTTTCGCTGCCCTTGCATCATCCAGCCGATGGCCCCATAACGGGGCCATCGGCATTTTTATGCCCGCCTTTTACGCATTCCCGCACCCCACATCGGAACCCTCATGGCCCAGTCCAAATCCGAAGTCCTCGACCTGCCGGTCCTGCCGTTGCGCGACGTCGTGGTCTTCCCGCACATGGTCATCCCGCTGTTTGTCGGCCGCGACAAGTCGATGCGCGCGCTCGAGCACGCGATGGAGGCCGACAAGCGCATCCTGCTGGTCGCGCAGAAATCCGCCGAGACCGACGATCCGGTGGCCGCCGATCTGTACAACGTCGGCACCCTGGCGCAGGTCCTGCAACTGCTGAAGCTGCCCGATGGCACCATCAAGGTGCTGGTCGAGGGGCTGTCGCGGGTCAGCGTCGACAAGGTGGTCGAACGCGACGGCGCGCTGCAGGGCGAAGGCAGCGAGATCGAGGCCGCCGAGTCGCGCGAGGAGCGCGAGGTCGAGGCGATCGCGCGCTCGCTGATGTCGCTGTTCGAGCAGTACGTCAAGACCAACCGCAAGCTGCCGCCGGAGCTGCTGCAGACGCTGGCGGGCATCGACGAGCCGGGCCGCCTGGCCGACACCATCGCCGCGCACATCGGCGTGCGCCTGTCCGACAAGCAGCGCCTGCTGGAAACCCTGGAAGTGGGCGAGCGCCTGGAGATGCTGGTCGGCCTGGTCGACGGCGAGATCGACGTCCAGCAGCTGGAGAAGCGCATCCGCGGCCGGGTCAAGTCGCAGATGGAGAAGAGCCAGCGCGAGTACTACCTCAACGAGCAGATGAAGGCGATCCAGAAGGAGCTGGGCGATCTCGACGACGCGCCCGGCGAACTGGAAGAGCTGGCGCGCAAGATCGCCGAGGCGGGCATGCCCAAGCCGGTGGAGACCAAGGCCAAGGCCGAGCTCAACAAGCTCAAGCAGATGTCGCCGATGTCGGCCGAGGCCGCGGTCGTGCGCAACTATCTGGATTGGCTGCTGGGCGTGCCGTGGAAGAAGCGCAGCAAGGTGCGCAAGGACCTGAAGGTCGCGCAGGAAACGCTGGACGCCGATCACTACGGCCTGGAGAAGGTCAAGGACCGCATCCTGGAATACCTCGCGGTGCAGTCGCGGGTGAAGCAGATGAAGGGCCCGATCCTGTGCCTGGTCGGTCCGCCCGGCGTCGGCAAGACCTCGCTCGGCCAGTCGATCGCCAAGGCGACCAACCGCAAGTTCGTGCGCATGTCGCTCGGCGGCGTGCGCGACGAGGCCGAAATCCGCGGGCATCGGCGCACCTACGTCGGCTCGATGCCGGGCCGCATCGTGCAGAACCTCAACAAGGTCGGCAGCAAGAATCCGCTGTTCGTGCTCGACGAGATCGACAAGATGTCGATGGACTTCCGTGGCGATCCGTCCTCGGCGCTGCTGGAAGTGCTCGACCCCGAGCAGAACAACGCATTCAACGACCATTACCTGGAAGTGGATCTGGACCTGTCGGAAGTGATGTTCGTGGCGACCTCCAACTCGCTCAACATCCCCGGCCCGCTGCTCGACCGCATGGAGGTGATCCGCATCCCCGGCTACACCGAGGACGAAAAGCTCGCCATCGCCATGCGTTACCTGGTGCCCAAGCAGCTGAAGGCCAACGGCCTGAAGGGCGACGAGCTGGAGATCGCCGCCGACGCGATCCGCGACATCGTGCGCTACTACACGCGCGAATCCGGCGTGCGCAACCTCGAGCGCGAGGTCGCCAAGATCTGCCGCAAGGTGGTCAAGGAGATCGCGCTGGCCGGGCCGCAGGCACAGGTCGCCAAGAAGGCGGTGGCGAAGAAGGGCGCGGCGCGCAAGGACAAGGCGCGCGTCAGTGTCGGCTCCAAGAACCTGGACAAGTACCTGGGCGTGCGCCGCTTCGATTTCGGTCGCGCCGAGGAGCAGAACGAGGTCGGTCTGGTCACCGGCCTGGCCTGGACCGAGGTCGGCGGCGACCTGCTGCAGATCGAGTCGACCCTGGTCCCGGGCAAGGGCGCGGTGATCCTGACCGGCCAGCTCGGCGACGTGATGAAGGAATCGGCATCGGCGGCGCTGTCGGTGGTGCGTTCGCGCGCCGAGCGGCTCGGCATCGAGGTCGACTTCCTGCAGAAGCACGACGTGCATCTGCACGTGCCCGATGGCGCCACGCCGAAGGACGGCCCCAGCGCCGGCATCGCGATGGTGACCTCGCTGGTGTCGATGCTGACCAAGGTGCCGGTCAAGGCCGACGTGGCGATGACCGGCGAGATCACGCTGCGCGGCCGCGTCTCGGCGATCGGCGGGCTCAAGGAGAAATTGCTGGCGGCGCTGCGCGGCGGCATCCGCACGGTGATCATCCCCGAAGAGAACCGCAAGGATCTGGCCGACATCCCGGACAACGTGACCCGCGACCTGAAGATCGTGCCGGTGAAGTGGATCGACGAAGTGCTGGATCTGGCGCTGGAGACGCCGCTCAAGCCCAAGGTCGCCGCCGATGGCGAGCAGGCGCCGGTGCGGCGCAAGCCCAAGCCGAAAGCATCCCCGAACGCGCGCGTCAAGCACTGAAAAGCGCTGAACCGCACCCGCCCAAGTGGCTCAAACCCGCGCCGTTGCTGGCTTTTCGGCTTGCGCGGGTACGAGGCCGCTGGTATAAATGCACGACTTGCGAGCACTGCGAACGGGCGTGCTTGGTAGTGAAAAATCAATCGGGGGCCTCGTCCCGGACGAGGCAGGCCAAGCCGACACCCGATCCTCAATTCCGCGGTTTTCTGCCGCACATGGAGTCATCAAGAAATGAATAAAGCCGAACTGAACGACGCTATCGCCGCCGCTGCCGATATCTCCAAGGCCGAAGCCGGTCGCGCCGTCGACGCCTTCGTATCCGAAGTCACCAAGGCGCTCAAGAAGGGCGACAGCGTGACCCTCGTGGGCTTCGGCACCTTCCAGGTGCGCGACCGTGCCGAGCGCACCGGCCGCAACCCGAAGACCGGCGACTCGATCAAGATCGCCGCGTCGAAGAATCCGACCTTCAAGGCTGGCAAAGCGCTGAAGGATGCCGTAAACTAATCGACTCGCTAGGGTGCTTAGCTCAGCGGTAGAGCGTCTCCTTTACACGGAGAGGGTCGGGGGTTCGAAACCCTCAGCACCCACCAGAGCACCGAGCGACAAGTTTCAGAAGCGGAGTGGTAGTTCAGTCGGTTAGAATGCTGGCCTGTCACGCCGGAGGTCGCGGGTTCGAGTCCCGTCCACTCC